>JBEELK010000055.1:0-37013 GCA_041168165.1 Planctomycetota bacterium
TGACGCTTCTCTACGGCCGCCACGCGGTGCTGTGGTTCACCTCGGTTGCGACCGGCATCGCTGGGTTGCTGCTGCTGCGCTTTGCGAGCGAGACCCAAGCTCCATCGCGCGCGCGCGGCGAGTCGTTTGGCGCGCAGTTCGTGCGGTCGTGTCGCGACTTGCTGGGCAACCGGCTGTTCCTCGCCCTGCTCGCCGTGATCCTCGTGCTGCGCCTCGGGCAAAACATGCTGGAGCCGTTCGTGGCGCTCGTCGTGCGCGACCTCGGCGCGCCGACTTGGATCGAGGCCGCGAGCGATGGTCGTCAGGAAGCGATCGAACGCACCGTCGGCGCGGCGTTCACGGTGCTCGCGATCGCACAGGTGTTGTTCACGCCGCTGTGGGGGCGGGCATCGGATCGATTCGGGCCTCTGCGTTGCCTTGCCGTGTTGGCGCTGGCGCTCGGTGCCGTGCTCGTCGCCACGTGGATGTCCGAGAGCATCGGCGAGTTTCTGTCGCTGCGCTCGCTCGCTGCGTGCTTCATGGCGGGATCGATGACGCTGGCCTACGCCGCAGTCAGCCGACGCGTGCAGCCAGAACGACGCACGTTCGCGTTCTCGCTGGTGCAGAGCTGCATGCAGTTCGGCTTTGCGCTCGGGCCATGGTTCGGCGGACTCGTGGCGCGCATCGGAGCCACGGAATCGCGCGCGAACCTGCACTTGCCGTTCCTCGTGGCTGGCTTGCTGTGCGTGACATCGGGCCTGCTGATGATCGTGCTGCGTCGCATCTGGTCTGCTGCCTTGCCGCCGGTCGCTGCCGCTGCTCCGACGCAGTCGCTGTAGTTCGAAGTCGCTGCACAGCGGCGATATGCGGGCGCAGTTCCACGTTCTTCGCGAGCAGAGCGGTCCCGCGGACCCATTCGCCTACACGGCACTCACCTTTCCTTCACAAGGTCGGACGAGCATCTGCGACCTCTCCCATCGAGGACCCATCATGAACGCAACGCTCGCCACGATCTTCGGTATCGCCGCGCTCGCCTCGGCTTGCCCCGCGCAGCGCATCCTGTTCTCCGAGAACTTTGACAACGGCCTGCCAGCCACTTGGACGAACTTCGTGCTCGACACGCCGCTCGATCCGTGGAGCGCCGGCGTCTCGCCGGCCAGTGGCTCGCCGGATGTCTTTCACGATTGGTTCTGCGACCGCGGCGGATTGAACCGACGCAACCTGCTGATGTCGCCGCGCATCGACCTGAGCGGACTCTGGCGCGCGGACTTCTCGTGCAAGCAGTACCAGATGAATCCGACGCTGCGGTCCCAGAATCTCGTGCAGGTCTCGACCGACGCGGGCAACACCTTCACGACGCTCTACGATGAGACGGGCTTGTGGAGCGGCGCTGGCAACATCCAGTTCTCGCTCGATGCCTACGCTGGGCTGCCCGACGTGCGCATCGCGTTCCTCTACGAAGGCGCGATCGCTAACGAGTGGCGCATCGACGATGTGCGCGTCACGACGCCACAGCCGCAGCTCGATATCCAAGGCCTCAATGCTGGCGCGACCGCGACTTTCGACTTCCGCGAAGGCGTGCCGGGTGGGTTGGTCGTCTTCGCGTTCTCGATCACGGGCGGGGGACCGCTGCCAACACCGTTCGGTCCGGTGGGCCTTACGCCGCCGATCGAGACTCTTGCGATTCGCGGCGTCGATCCGACAGGCTCTGCAACCGCGACGATCGCCCTGCCAGCAGCGGCGCTAGGCATTGCTCTATGGGCACAGGCAGGCGAACTGCGCGCTGACGGTTCGGTGCAGCTGAGCAATCACCTCAGCGGCACGATCCAGTAACGCCGCGCTGGGATCCGCGCGGCGGCGTGTCGATCGACGCCGCATCGAGCAGTCTGCGAAACGGCAGTAACGCGCGCTCCGCGTCGGGTTTGCCTGCGAACACGGTGGCGAGCTTCGCGAACGCCTGTTCGGCAAGTCGACGATCGCGCTGCGTTGCTGCGTGGATCAGCGTTTGCGCCCAGAACGGCTCGAAGGTGCCTGCGCCTGGTTCTCGCCCGGCTTTGGCCATGGCGGCAATGGTCGCGGCCGTCTGTTCCGGCCCGACTTCGTGCATACGACGCAAGAGCGCGAGCACCTCTCCATCGGTGCGCTTGCCCTGCACGAGGTTGCGTTCGGCCTCGTTGAGATCGAGGCGCGCGGCTCGCGACTCGAGAGCGTCGAACGGCACTAGATCCAGCGCGAGCTCAAGCAAGAACAGCTCTTTGTTCTCCGACGACGAGCGCTTCTCGCCCAGTGCGCGAAGTGCGACGACGCGCTGTGCGCGCCGCTGCGCCGCGACGAACTCCGCCACCTCGCGACCAGGTCGCGCGATCACTTCGCCATCCTGGTCCATGATGCAGACCCCGGAGCACACCTCCATGCCCTTGTCTGCGAGCAGCGTCGGATACGGCTCGCCATCGACCTGCGCGGTGTTGTGCAAGAACAGCACGACATCTGCAGCGAAGCTCTGAAACTCGGGAGTGGAGAACGGACCGCTCTCCATTGCGTCACACGAGGGTCAAGCGACGTAGCTGCGCGTGAAGTACGCGAAGATCAGCTTCTGCTCCTGCTTCGCCGTTGCTCGCGCACGATCGAAGTCCGTGAGCCACGTCGAGGCACGGAACACGGGCCTCGCTAGCTTCTGTTGGCGCAGCAGCTCGTTGGTGGCTGCGTCGCCCGCGACGGGCAAAGCCTGCGCGACGAGCGGCGCGGCAATCGACAACAACATTGGGGCTAGGACACGGCGCATAGACGGATGCTCCAATGCGGTCACGCGACGCGCAAACGCAGCAGCAATCTTGGCCGAGCCTTGACGAGCCGGGCTGCACGAAGGCTCCGCATGGTGACGAGGCGCTGGATCGGCTTTTGGCGACATCGGGCGAAGGCCTGGGCTGCCTGTCGATCGAAGAGCAATGCCATGCCAAGCGGGACCGAGTGCACATGCATTGGCGCGATGCGGCGGGTCGCCTCGACGAGATGACCTGCACGTTTTGCGAGATTCCTTGTCGACTGCTGTTGGATGGAATGACGTTGCGATTGCGCGCGCATCCTGTCGCGGAGCCGCCGTTCTCATTGGAGCAATCGCCGCGCTCGCGACGTGCAGGGCCGCAGTCCTTCTCCATGGTGCTGGGCTTCATGCTCATGCGCTTGCGCGCAGATCAACGCCGCAGGGACGGAATCGAGATATCTTCCCTTGAGACCCAACCCTTGCTCTTTCCAGACTCCCCAATGATGAAGCTCGCTCTGTCTGCCGCCTTCGCGGCGTCCATGCTCTCCTCGTCCCTGTCCGCGCAGATCCCCGCGCGCATGATCGGGCAGCTCAATGCGATCGCTGGCGGCTACACGATCCAAGAGATCGAAGACCAAGCCACGGTCTATCTCGCGATGCCGGCAGGCGCGACGTTTGTCGTCGGCAACACCGTCGACGTCCAGGGCACCCTGCGTCTCGACGCGAACAGCCCGCAGGTCATCTTCGAGGTCGCCTCGATCGCGAACTCGCCGTCGTACATGACGGTCGGTTCCGCGCGCCTGGGCCGCCTGATGGAGATCCGCGTCAATCACCCCGGCGCCTCGCAGTTCTTTGTGTTCTTGTCGCTGCAAGGCGACCACACGCCGCTCGAGAGCTACGCGCCCATCGCAACGGGCACTCTGTGGGTCAGCCCGATTGGCATGCAGACGATCGCGGGCGGCCCGATGGTCGACCGCTGGCGCGGCGGCATGAACGTCCCCAACGATCCGAGCCTCGTCGGCATGACCTACTACATGCAGGCCGCAGTGCACTCGCAGCCCGGTCCGTTGACGTTCCTGAACGGCCGCAAGGTGACCGTTCAGCAGTGAGCTGGTGTTTCGGCGCGCGCGAGCACGCATTGCGCGCGCCGACCGCGACCTAGTGTTTCGGCGCGCGCGAGCACGCATTGCGCGCGCCTAAAATGTGCCGCTGCGAACGGCAGTTCGGATGCGGCGCGCCGCACGTCACTTGCGCGTGAGGTAGGTTTGGTCAGCTTCAGAAGACCTCGCCTATGAACCTCACGAACTACTCAAAGATCGGACTCTCTGCTCTCGCATTCAGCGCTGCGCTCGCAGCTCAGGCTCCAAGTCGCCATGTGGGCACGCTGATCGACACGGGCAGCCACTACACGCTGGCTGAGTTCCAGAATCCGAACATCCGCCTGGAATCGGCCGTCGACCTTTCGGTGTTCGTCGACGAACCCGTCGACCTCATGGGCGCGATGCGCTCGACCTTCACGGGTCCTACGCAACACTTCGACCTCGCTTCCATCGTGTTGGCGGCTCGGTCCTTCACCAGCGCGGATGTCGCGGCGCTCGGCACGAGCACGCGCTTGCAGGTCGACACTCCTGGCGCTGCCAACTTCTTCGTCCATGTTTCGATCGGCCACGGCTACACGCCGCTGACGACGTATGGGCCGACGGTCGCTGGCGCGCTCTGGATGGATCCGACGCTGATCCTCTCGGTTGCGGGCGGCGCAATGAACGGTCGCTGGCGCAGCAATCTGCAGGTGCCCAACGACTCGTTCCTGCTCGGAATGACGCTGCAGTTCCAGGCGGCAGTTCACGAGGCCGGTCAGCCTCTACTGTTCCTCAACAGCAACTCGATGTCGTTCGCGGCGGTTGTTGACTGACCGAGATGGCGCGCAGGTCTCTGCGCGTCACTTCGCCAGTTCTGTGAGGTTCGCCTTCGCGTCCGCCATCGCGCGCGTTGCGCGGTCGCGCACGAGTTGCGTGGTCGCTGCGTCGGTTTGTTGCGCGGTGGCCAATTCGATCGCGCGCTCATACATCGCCTTCGCGCGCTGCCGATTCTCTTGGCCGCCGAGGTGGTAGTGCAGCACGACCGCTGCGTCATTCCACAGCTGCGCCGACTCTGGCTCGCGTTCGATCGCGTGCTGGTAGCCGAGGAACGCATCGTCGAAGCGCTTCGTCTCGCGGCACAAGAACGCGTAGTTGTTCCAAGCGTCGGCCGAGTCCTGCAAGCACGCGATCACGTGGTTGAGATCGCGGCTCTCGTCGCGGCGTCCTTCCTTCCATGCGCGGTCGCCCAGATAGCGCACGATGGCAGCGACATCCGCGCGTTCTGCTGGCGCAAGCTCGCGCAGGATGTCGGCGAACGCGCGGGCCGAAGCGCGCGCGAGCGCTGACGCTGCCGATTCGGCACCGTCTTGGTCTTCCATGCGCCAACTGCACATCGCGGTGTAGTAGTCGGCGTTGCGGTAGTCCGGGTTCTGCGCGCGCGCGGCTTGGAACTCTGCGCGAGCAGCCTTCCAGTCGCTTGCCTCGTAGAGCGCGAGCCCGTCGTAGAAGCGCAGCGTGGCCGATTTGGCTAGCGAGGCGCCTTCGCGCGCGTCGTAGGTGCGTCGCGCTGCGGAGTAGAACTCGTGGCGCTGCTCCGGCTTTTGCTGCGCGCGGATCCAGCCGTGGTCGATGCGCGCGTCGGGATCGACGCTGAGCGCATCGCCCCAGTGACGCAGCGCGGCATCGATGTCGCGATCGCGCGCCGCGATGTCGCCGAGCATCACGTGCGAGAACGTGCGGTTCGGGTCGAGCTTTGCCGCAGCAGCAAAGGCAGCCTGCGCGCGCTTCCTGGCCGCATCGATCGCCGTGACCATCTGGCCTCGTTCGGGCTCGGTCGGTTGCTCGACATCGAACCGATCCTTCAGCAGCCGATACTCATCGAAGGCGATGCGGCCGAGCAGCACGTGGCTACCTGGGTGCGATGGGTGGCGCTTCGTCGCCTCTTCCGCCGCCTTGCGCGCGCCGTCGACGTCGGACAGCGCGTAGCGCGCTTGCGCGAGGATGAGCCGCGCGTCGAGGTGGTCGGGATTGGACTGCAGGATCTCTTCCGCCAACTCCGCGGCTTCGCGGTAGTCGAGTTCCGGCATCATCGCGCCCGCGTCGCGTTCGACGCGGAGCAGATACGTGCGCGCGAGCAGCGCTGGCACGTCGGGCAGCGGCGCGAAGTCCTTGCGCTTCTGCTCCAAGAAGTCGATTGCCTCGCGGAAGCGCCCGCTGCTGCCAAGGCATCGACCCGCGGCGAGCGCCCACTGCGCGCGCGCAGGCTCTTGCTTGCAGAGTTCGAGGTAGAGGTCGGCGGCTTCCGAGAACGCGCCGCGGTTCTCCGCTTCGGCGGCGCGTTCGCGCAGGCTTGGCTGCTGCGGCTGTTGATGCTCTTGCTGGGCGGGCTCGCTCTGCTGCGCCGTTGCGCACGCGGCCTGTGCCGCGAGCGCCAGCAGCAACGCGAGCGCGTGCCGTGTGGCGATCACTTGGCCCCCTTCAGCGCCTTCTCCGCCTCCATCAGGTGGCGGCGCGCGCCGGGGCGGCCCTTGCCCGGGTGGTGCAGCATGCTCTGTTCGGCCGCAGCCTTTGCCTTCGCCGCGTCATTGCTGTGCTTCAAGTGCCACAGCGCGAGGTTCTCGTAGGCATCGCCGAGCGCCTCATCGAGCGTCTTCTTGCCCTGCGGATCCGCCGCCGGGAAGTCCTTGAGTTGCTGCTCGCCGAGTTCGATCGCGCGGTCGAGGATCGTCTTGTTCTCATCCCAGTCGCGCTCGAGGTAGTGGATCGCGATCAGCGCGCGGTCGTTGAGCAAGCGCACGTTGGTGGTGTCGAGCTCCGCTGCGCGCGAGTAGGCCTTGTAGCTCTGCTCGTACAACTCCTGCGCTTCCTTCGTCTTGCCAGCGCGTTCGAGCGCGTTGCCGTGGTCGCGAGCGAACAGGCCCTCGTTGTTGAGCAAGTCGAGGTCGTTGGCCGCGGCGGCCGTGGCCGCGCGATAGATCGACTCCGTCTTGCCGAGGTCGCCGCCTTGCGCGTAGTGGTCGGCGAGCACCATCACGCCGATCTTCGTCGTCTCTTGCAGGCCGAGGTCATCGTTGATGCGGTCCGGTCGCGCGCGCACGGCATCGAGCAACAGCTTCTCCGCTGCGACCCAATCCTTCTTCGCGAGAGCCACGTTGCCCTGCTTGCCCATGCAGATCGCGATCCACTGCTGGCAGCTGTCGGCGAACGCGGCGTTGTCCTTCATCGACTTCTCGAACGCGACCTTCGCTTGCTCCAACTCCGCCATCGCTTCGTCGAGCTTGCCACCGGCGCGCATCGACGACGCCGACAAGAAGCGAGCGCGGCCGAGATACCAGAGCCCTGAGCCATCGGCGCGATCCTTGAGCGCGTCGACTGCGAGCGAAGGCTCGCCGACTGCGTAGGCCGTGTCGACGACTGCGTTGAGCAGCGTCTGGTCGTCCTTGTTGTCGGCGAGAGCGCGCGCGTAGACGCCAACTGCGCCAGCGCCCGCTTCGGCCCACTGCTCCATCGTTGCCCACGTGCGGCGCGCTTCGGCGTCGAGCAGCTTCTTCTGCTCCAAGAACCGGAACGACAGGCGCGCGTCTTCGAGCATCGCCTTGCTCGCGGCATCATCCTTGTTGCTGATGAACTGGCGCGACGCGGCGTTGGCGCGCAGCGTGTGCGCCGCCTTCACGATCTTCTCGTCGCCTCCGCCCTGCGACTGCATGTGCAGCAGCAGCGCCGCCGCCGTCTTGGCTGCGTCCGCGAGTTGGCCCGCTTCGTACTGCGACTCGGCGAGCCAGAGCCGCGGTTGGTTGGGTTCGCTGTCGAGTTCGACGGCGCGCTTCAAGATCGCGACCGCGTCGGCAAACAGCATGTCGGCGCCCTTGCGGCCTTCGCTCAGCGCCGTGCGCGCGTAGCGCAGCGCGTAGTCGCCGCGAATCGCTTGGAACGGGCCGTAGTCCTTCAGCTCCCGGTTGGCCTTGTCGAGTTCGGCGAGCGCGGTGTCGAGGTCGCCTTCCTTCGCGGCCGCTTCGGCCTTCGCCTTTGCTGCGTCGCTCTTCTCCTTCTCGCCGCCTTGGCCTTGCGTGGCGCTCGCGTTCGCGGCGCCGAGACCTTGCAGGCTGCGCGGGTTGAGGCGCGGCGCGTCACCGCCCTTGCCGCCGTTCGTCAGCATGTGCGCCGCTTCGCGCTGCTGGTAGGGATAGAACAGCACGGCCTTGTCGAGGAACGGCTTCAGCTCCTCGAACGGGCGGTTCTGGTGCTTCGACATCAGCACCGCGATGTTCTGCCACGCGTCGCCGACCGCTTCTTCGAGCAGTTGCCGGTCTTCCTTCGTCGCGTCTGCCGGCATCGCGGCGAGCTGCGCTTCGCCGACTTGGATCGCGCGGTCAAACAGCTCGCGCGCGCGATCGAAGCCGCGGTTGAGGTGGTAGATCAACATCAGGCCGCAGTCGTTGACGATGCGCGCATCGTCCGGCGACAGCTTCACGGCCTCTTCGTAGTAGCGATAGCTCTTCTCCCACAGCGCCATCGCGTCGGTCATCGCCTTCTCGCGTTGCGCCGGCTCCATCGACTCGACGTTGCGCACGCGCAGCACGCCTAGGTCGCGGCACGGCAACGCGGCGTTGTTGTAGACGAAGCCAAACATGCCGGGGCACCGCTCGATGACGCGGTCGTAGAACGCGATCGTCTGCTCGAGCGCCTTCTCGTCGACGCTTGCAGTCAGCGTCTTGCCGATCGCGAACACGACGCCCGCGAAGTGGCTGCCGAAGCTGTCGCGCAGTTGCGGCTCCATGCCGTCATACGCGAGCGTCATCGGCGACGCGTCGACCGCCGCGAACATGCGATCCGCAGCGCTTGTCGTGTCGCCCATGTCGGCGGCAGCGCGCGCGATCGACAGTTCGCAGATCGCGACCCATTGGCCCGCGGTGTCGCGATGGCCCGGGGACTTCTCGGCGTAGTCGCGATAGCACTGCGCCGCCTTGCGGTATTGCTCGATCGCGGGCTGCAGGTTCTGCCGCGAACGGAGTTCGTCACCGACGATCACGAGCGCGCGGCCCTGGAACCACAGCATCAACGGCTGGTGTGAGTTCTCGCGCACGAGCCGCGTGTAGGCGCCAGCGAGCGCGCGCTGCTGGCCGATCTGCATGTGGAAGTCTTGGAAGGCGATGTGCAGGTCCGCGTTCTCGGGCATCGCGAGCACGCCGCGCTCCAGTTCGCGCACGGCCTCGTCATTGGCGCCGAGCCACTGGTAGACCAGCGCCGCGCCGCGGTAGCCGTCTGCTGGCAACGTGCGCTGGCAGATCGCAAACAGGCTCAACGCCTCCTGCGCCTTCGCTGCCGTCTTCTCTTCGATCGGGACGATGCCGCGCGCGTCGGGCTCGCCGTCCTTGAGCTCGGCCTGGCGCAGCGTCACGAACTGCTGCTGGCACGCGCGCGCGCCCGCGAGCGCCGCCGGGCCAGTGACCGCAGCATTGGCGTCGCCATTCTTGCTAGTGAGTTCGAGCGACTTGCCGGCGGCCTGCCGCGCGCCATCGAAGTCGGCGAGTTGGTAGCGCGCCTCCGCGACGCCGCGCCACGCCGAAGCGTTCTCTGGCTCGATGTCAGTTGCCGTCAGGAAGTTGGACTCAGCGTCGGCGAGCACGGCTTGCGCGTTGAGGCCGCGGCGTTCGATCTTGCTGAGCTTCAGGTTGCCGTCGCCAGCGAGCACGAACGCGGCCGCCCAGTTGGGATACGCCTTGCGGAGCTTGTCGGTGATCGCGAGCGCGCCGTCCGGATCATCCTCCGCGAGCAGCTTCGCGGCTTCCTTGAGCTGGCCCTCAGCTTCGAGGCTCGGCGCCGGCGCTCCGGAGCAGGTCGCGAACAGCAGATGGAGGGAGCCCAGCAGGAAGGTGGCTTTCATCGTGGCATCCGGTGCAAACAGTCGGGCGCCGCAGGCCCGAACGGGGCGCGGCGCAAAGAGGGGTGGCCGCGCATTCCAGCGGGGCCTAGCCGGGGCGGCAAGGGCGGGAACAACTCCATGCTGCCCATGGCACGGTCAAGTCGGCGTCGGAACTGCCCGATAGAGCGACACCGCCCTCGTCCGGGCGCCCCCTAACCCCGATCCCGTGTGACCGCCACCCTTGCAGCGCCCGCGACGATTGTCGTCGGCAAGAGCCTCGACCGAGGCTCTGCTGCGGCGTTGCTCGCGGACCTCGACCGCGAGTTCCGGGGCAAGCCGCAACGGCTCGTGCTGGACCTCGGCGAAGTGGCGTCGTTCGACTCGGCGGGACTGTCGACCGTCGTCGAGGGCATGCGGCGCGCGCGCGAACAAGGCGTCGAAGTGCGCCTGCGCGGGCTGAGCCAGCCGATGCTCGACTTCTTCTCGCTGGTGTCGATCGACCGGCTCGCGGGCAAGCCGCCCGAGCCGCCCGAGCGGCCCTCGTTCGTGCTGCGCGTCGGCGAGTTCGTCGAGCCCAAGGTCGACGGCCTGCTCGGCGTGCTGAAGACCGCGACGGACGTCCTCTACGCGCTGTTCGTGTTGCCGTGGAAGGGGCAGCGGCTGCGTTTCGATCGCATCGCGATGGAGATCGACCACTGCGCCGGCGGCGCGCTGCCGATCATCCTGCTGATCGCATTCCTGATGGGCCTGATCCTCGCGATGCAGGCTTGGGTGCAGTTGCGCATCTTCGGCTGCGAGATCTACGTCGCGGACATGGTCGGAGTGTCGGTCGTGTCCGAGATCGGCCCGCTGATGACGGCGATCGCGCTCGCCGCGCGGTCGGGTTCGTCCAACGCCGCGCAGCTTGGCTCGATGGTCGTCGGCGAAGAGATCGACGCGCTGAAGCAGATGGGCATCCGGCCCGAGAGCTTCCTCGTGGTTCCCAAGGTCGTCGCGTGCGCGGTGTCGGCGGTGATGCTCACGGGCATCTTCGACATCGTCGGCATCTGCGGCGGCGCGCTGTTCGCGTGGGGCGTCGCCGACATCGAGTGGCTCGCGTTCACGGCGCAGTTGAAGCAGGCGCTGCACTTCGCGGACTTTGCGTTCGCGACCGGCAAGAGCCTCACGTTCGGCGCGATCATCGGCACAGTCGGTTGCTCGCTCGGACTTCGCGTGCAAGGCGGCAGCGAAGGCGTCGGTCGCGCGACCACCAACGCCGTGGTGCTCGGCATCTTCCTGATCATCGTCATCGACGCGGTCTTCGTGACCGTGCAGAGGCTGTTGCTCGCATGACCGCCATGCAACCGATCAACGGGGCCAAGAGCGCAGCGATCCTGCAGCCACAGGCGCGCCGCAAGACCGATGACCTCATGCGCGCCGTCGCGCTCACGAGCGTGTTCGGCGACCGCACGATCCTGCAAGGAGTCGACCTCGCGATCCGCCGCGGCGAAGTGTTCGTCGTGATGGGCCCGTCGGGCTGTGGCAAGACGACGTTGCTGCGCCATCTCTGCGGCCTTCTGCCGCCGACGCTCGGCGCGGTCACCGTCGATGGGCAAGACATCTATCGCGCATCGCAGGACCAACTGCAGGCGCTGCGTCGGCGCACGGGACTGTCGTTCCAAGGCGGCGCATTGCTCGGAAGCCTCACGGTGCTCGAGAACGTGATGCTGCCGCTCACGGAAAACACCGACCTGCCGCGCCGCGTGATCGAAGCGACCGCGCGCATGAAGCTCGAGATGGTCGGGTTGCTGCACGCTGCGCACTTGCTGCCGAGTTCGCTGTCGGGCGGCATGAAGAAGCGCGCTGCGATTGCGCGCGCGATCGCGCTCGATCCCGAGATCGTGTTCTTCGACGAGCCGTCTGCCGGCCTCGACCCGATCACGGCCGCTGAGGTCGACAACCTCATCTGCAAGCTCAACAAGGTGTTCGGCATCACGATGGTCGTGGTGACGCATGACCTGCCGTCCGCGTACGAGATCGCGGATCGCATCGTCGTCCTCCAGGGCGGCCGCGTCGCGGCGCTCGGGCCGCGCGACGACGTTTGGAACAGTCCCGATCCCCGCATCCGCGACTTCATCGAACGACGCATGAATGAGTCGTCGGGTCGCGGCATGGACGTGGCAACGTTGATGGAGATCTGACGATGCACGGAGCAAGACGATTGCGTCTCGGCATCCTCGCGCTGCTCTCGGGCGGCGCGTTCTTCGGCCTGCTCGCGTTCGTGCTGCAAGGCGCGTTCAGCGACGTGCGCGTGCCCTACTTCATCGTGTTCGAAGAGAACGTGAAGGGAATGGTGATCGGCAGCAAGGTCAACTTCCAAGGCGTGCCGATCGGCATGGTGCAGGACATTCGCTTCCAAGGCGGCAAGACGCTCGTGGAGTTGTCCGTGGATCCGACGCGCGCCGACATCCAAGACGTCACGCGCGCGCGCATGGATCGATTGCTCGTGACGGGCCAGGTCACGGTCGAGTTGGAGGGCTACGGCCAGGGAACGCCGCTGCAGCCGGGCGACTACATCCAGACCAAGACGGATCCGATGAACCAGCTGACGAAGTCGCTGCCAGAACTCGTGCCGCAAGTAGGGCTCGTGTTGCAACGCATCGAATCGCTGGTCAGCAGCGCCGAACTCGTGCTCTCCGAAGAGAACCGCACGCATCTCACGTCGATACTCGCGAACGTCAATGCGGCGACCAAGGAGCTGCCGTCTGCGATCGCGCAGGGCAAGGCGTTGATGGCGCGCGCGGACTCGGCGTTGGCGGACCTCGAGCAGACTTCGGCTTCGGTCCGTGCCGAGGTCGAAGCCACGGGCTCCGAGAGCCGCGCCCTGCTTTCCGGTCTGCGCGGGCCCCTTCAGTCGGCGCTCACGACTGCGCGCGGCTCGCTCGACGAAGTGCGCGGGTTCATGCGGCAATTGCGGCTTGCGCCCGACAGCTTGATCTACGGAGTCCAACGTCCAGCCGCGCCCGCGGGAGGCGATCGATGATGCAAAGGAATGCGATGTTGCTGTGCGCCGGGTTGGCGCTGTCGTCGTGCTCGAGCGTCGAAGTGCCGCGCGAATCGTGGTGGCGCCTCGACATCCCGGTCGCTGGCTTGTCCGCGAACTCGCGCGATGCATGCGTGCTGCGCGTGCAGGACCTTCAGCTCGGCAATGCGATGTCGGGCGACTTCCTCATCATCGCGCACGGCCCATCCAAGCTCGAAGCGCGCGAACTGGACCGCTGGGTCGCGCCGCTCGATCGGCTTGCGACCGACGCGTTCATCGTCGGACTCTCGCGCAGCGGCGCGTTCTCGCTCGTGAAGGGCGCGGGCGATGGCGGCGACGAAGATCTCACGCTGCATGGCCGCATCACGGACTTCGCCGAGCATCGCAACGACGATGGCTCGCGCGCTGCCGTTGCGGCGTTCTCGCTGTGGGTCGAAGGCCGCGACGACGTGCGCTTCGCCGACGAGTTCCGCGGCGTTGCTCCGATCGAGGGCCAAGGCGCTTCGGCGTCGGTGAAGGCACTGTCGCTCGCGTTGCAGCAAGTCATCGATCAAGTGCGCGCGCGCATCGTGCTGCAGTCGTTGTCGACTGCGAACCCTGACGCAGCTCCGCCGCAAAGTCGGTGAGGGGTTGCTGCGCAGTCGCATGCGAGGCGACGATGCGCAGATGACGGCAATGCGGCAGTTGTTCTCTGCGGCGATGACGCTCGCGCTCGCGAGCATGCTTGTCGGCCAAGCTCCCGCGCTGTACGTGTCTGGCATCGTCCCGTCGCCAGTCTCGGATGCCGCGCGTATCTGGTCGCCGCCCGACGCGCCAAGTGACGCTAAGTGGTCGGCGTGGTTCTGCTACGGCGATGCGCGTTTCGACTTCCGCGACCATCGCTCGTGGATCGAGGATTGGGTGAAGCGCCATCGCGAGCAAGGGCTCGACGTCGTCGTGGCGATGCCCGAGGCCTCCGCGCGCGAACTTGCGGCGCAGAAGCCGCCGTTCGTGGTCGCAGCGCTCGACTTCTACGCCGATCCTGGGTTTGGCGCCGTGCGCTGTTGCTTGCGCGAACGCGGCGCGGCGGATGCTCTCGTGTGTTCCGTCGATGCCGCGCGCGATCGCATGGAAGCGGCGTTGACGGGCGATCTCGCGCGCACGTCCCCGGGCGAAGCAGACGACCTGCTCGCTTCGTTGCTCGATCAGGTTTGCGATGGCGCAACTGCTGACGAGTACGTCGCGCACTGCGTGCGTTCGTTGCCGCATTCAGGCGAAGCGCGCGCGCTCGCTGTGTTGAGCAGTTGGTGGGCGAAGGGCGACTACGCAAGTGCGCAACGCGCGTTCGAGGAGGCGATGCAGGCGATCGATGGCGACAGCCTTGCGCTCGTCACGTTTGCCGACCTCGTGCTGCGCGGTGATCGGGTCGACGATCGGATCGCGAAGACCCTGGTCATGTCACTCGCGCAGTGCGCCGCGGCTGCGCCCGATGGCGCAACGACGCAGCTTGTCTACTTGCGCGCGCTGTTGCGCGCTGGCCAATCGCGACTTGCAGAGCGGCTTGTAGAGCGCATGCCGACCTTGGTCGGCGACGATGCGGAAGCGAATCTACGCTTTGCCGAGACGTTGATGGAGGCTGCCGATCCGCTGCCATTCCGCGCCGTCGCGGAAGCGGCAATCGCGCGCGTGGCGGCCTCGAGCAGTCGCTGGCATGACCGCCAGCGGTTGGCCGCCAGCTATGGGATCCTTGCGTGCTGCGGGGCAAGCGCAGAGCAGCGGAGCGCGCACCTTGCGAAGTGCCTTGAAGAGGTCGAGGACTTCCGCGGGTCGCCCAACAACGAAGCGTGGTCGCTGATGACAGACCTCAGCTCGATGGGGCGATACGACGCATTTGCGCTCGCGCTGATGGAGGACTTGGCGCAACGCGATGGCGAGGCGCTCGATCCGGCCTACCGCGACACGTTGGCACTCGCGGCGTTTCGGCGCGGCCAGTTGGAGCGCGCAGCGCAACTGCAGCGCGTCGCATTAGAGCAAGGACGATTGGGCTCGGGCTATGACGAGCGGCTTGCTCGCTACGAAGCAGCGCTGGTGCTGCGAGCGCAGATCGACGCGGAGCGAAGCAAGGCGCGCGAGGAACGGTCGCGACGCTGAATCTCTCGCTCGCTCACATGCCGCCGAACACGACGATCGGCGCAGCCCAGCGCGTCGAGTAGGTGAGCGGCCACGTCGCGAACAACGGGCCTTGTTGCGTTGCGATGCGATACGCCGCGGACTGCGCGGTGCTCGGCAAGTAGGCCTGCATCAGCTCGGTGAATCCCTGGCCTGGCGAGCCGATCGTGTTGCCGCCCTGATGGATGCCTGCCATCGCGACGACGAGTTCGTGTTGGTCCGCGAGCACAGGTGGCGTGCGCACGTTGGTGCCGCCGAGCGGGCCGGAGCCAAGTTCGGCCTGGAATGCGAGTGGCGACGGCATTCCGGTCCATTCGGAAACGCACGCGATCGCGCCGTTTGGCGACGTGCCGAGCGTGATGGTGATCGAACTCGTGGGGTTGGGGCCGACGATGCCGGCCCAGATCTCGGAGTTGACGATCGCGGGGGCCGAGGACACGCACAGAGTCCATTGCGTGACGCCGCCGCCTTGGATGCGCGAGTCGACGCTGGAGTTGCTCTCGTGGCAGACGACCAAGAGGCTTCCAGGCAGCGGTGGGTTCTGCAGCTGCACTTGTAGCGACGACGCGTTCCACAGTTGGTTGCTTGCGTGCTGTCGCAGCGACGGCGCAGCAGTTGGCGCTGTGCCGACGCGGAACGCAGCGACTGCGGTCGCGTAATCGTGCGCGCGCGCGAACTCCCACTGCATGGCAAGGGAACTCGCCGAGTTGGCGACGAGGAATCCGCATGCGGTCCACGCTGCATTCGTGGCGCTGTTGGCGATGGGCTTCCAGTCAGGCTTTGGCTTCGGGATCGCTTCGCTGGCGCTCGTCGCGGAGATCATCGCGATGACGAGATCGCCGCGCGACGTTGCGATCGGCGCGCCTGCTGCGGTCGCGACGGACGCAGTGTCCGCGCCGCTGCTTCCTTCGGCCGTGAACTGCAGCGCGCCGATCGTGCCGCGGAACTCAGCTACCGTTGCTTCGATGCGCGATTGTGAGTTGGAGAATGTGACCGTGCAGGTGCGCGACGGCGATGCATCGACGCGGCCCACCCAGATCTGCGCTTTGCTTCGCGTCGAAGTCTGCGCACGGCACAGTTGCCATTGCGTGACGCCGCCGCCGCTCATCGTTGCGTTGCCCGCTTGCGCGTTCGTGCCGATGCACGCGACGAGCATCGCGCCGGGTGCGGGGCGCTGCGGCAGCGTGACGACGCATTGCGAACTCGACTTCGAGGCTGCGTGCACGCGCTGCGCGAGCACAGGTGCCTGCGCGTTCGATGCGGTGGCTAACGCGAGCAACGCGCACAGCGCGGTGAGGAGGTGGCAGATGGGGCGCATGAGGAGGCTCGATCGTTCCACGGGTTGGTTCTGCGAACGGCTGCGCTGCCCACGCATTAGGCACAGTGCATCCGGTTCGCCGTAGCGACCATCTGTAGGGCCACGCGGTTCGTCGGCGATCCGCGGATGTGCGCACTGAGGGCCCGATGGGGGCGGAGGAAGTGTTTCCGCAGTGCTGCGCGCGGCCTTCTAGCCTAGGCGCGCAGGCGGTCGCGGGCGGACTGCGCGTCGCGCGCGATCTGTGCACGCAGATCGTGCACGTCGGCGAACTTCTGCTCACCGCGGATGCGACTCACGAACGCGACCTCGAGTTCGCGGCCGTAGAGATCGCCGTCGAAGTCGAAGAGATGCACTTCGAGCGCGTTTTGCGCGTCGCCGCCGAACGTCGGACGGGCTCCGAGGTTGGCGACGCCTGGCAGCACGTTGCCGTCGAGGATGGCCTCGACTGCGTAGACGCCGGTCGGCGGGAGCACGGGCGTCTCTGGCGTGAAGTTGGCGGTGGGGAAGCCGAGGCCTTTGCCGCGGCCGTCGCCGTGCCGCACCACGCCGAACGTCGACGCGCGGCGGCCCAGCAATCGCTGCGCGAGGTCGAGGTCGCCGCTCGTGATCGCCGCACGGATCTTGGTCGAAGACACGGGGTGGCCGTCGCACAGGAATGGCTGGCCTGCGCGCACCTCGAAGCCGAGTTCGGTGCCGAGTTCTCGGAACCGCGCTGGGGTTCCCTCGCGGTCCTTGCCGAGCGCGCTGTCGTAGCCGAGCAGCAGTCCGGTGCAGCGCAATCGCGACGTGAGCAGGTCTTCGGCGAAGCGGCGCGCCGTCATCTGCTGCAGCCGCGGCTCGAAGTCGAGCAACACGAGTCGCTGCACGCCGGCCCGGCGCAGGAGCCGTAGCCGATGCGGC
Source organism: Planctomycetota bacterium (assembly GCA_041168165.1). Lineage (GTDB taxonomy): Bacteria > Planctomycetota > UBA1135 > UBA1135 > UBA2386 > SXPK01. The sequence continues at coordinate 17,071 of JBEELK010000055.1, forward strand.
ACGGACACGATCAGTGGCGGCGCGTTGCCGCGGAGCACTTGGTCGGGATGGTTGCGGAACGTGACGACGGTCGGCACGCCGGGCAGCCGCGACGTCATCTCCAGCAGTTCGTGCAGCAAGCGCTGGTGGCCGAGATGCACGCCGTCGAAGACGCCGACGGCGACCACCGAATGGCTCTGCGGGCCATCGCCGACAAGGCTCGGCAGATCGAGCGCAAGCAGCGCATCGAGGCCTTCGATCAGCCGCATGGGTGGCCCGCGTCAGCTGCGCGCGTAGCGCTGCTCCAGTTCTTCCAGCTTGCCGCGCACGCGCAGCTTGTCGGCTGCCGACAAGCGGTCGACCATCAGCACGCCTTCGAGGTGGTCCATCTCGTGCTGGATCACGCGGGCGAGGAAGCCGCTGGCCTTCAGGCTCTGTTCTTTGCCCTCGAGGTCCTGGTAGACGACCGTGATGTCGACGTGGCGCTCGACCTCGGCGCGGATGCCGGGGAACGACAGGCAGCCTTCGTCGTCCCACTCGCGGCCCTTCTTCTTCAGGATGCGCGGGTTGACGAGGGCCAGTTCTTCTTCGCGCTTTGACTTGTCGCCGCTCGGGTTGAGGACGAGCAGCTTCTGTTCGATGCCGACTTGCGGGGCCGCGAGGCCGCAGCCGATCTCGTCATACATCGACTCCATCATCTTGGCCGCAAGGGCGCGAAGGTCCTGGTCGAAGGCGGTGACGGTCTGGCCGCCGCGACGCAGCGCGGGGTGTGGGTAGACGAGGACTTCCAAGGGTTCCATCCGAGGCTGCTCTAGGGTGAATGGCGCACGCACGGAAGACCGCAGACGTGCAATCGCGTTCTTTGCGCCGACAGGGATCGTTGCGGGGGCCAACGGGGCGAGGTAGATTCTTCGCCCCTTTCCCCGGCGTCAAGCCGTGTGAGATGGGCCCATCGCATGGTCGACCTGAGCAAACACCTCGAGAACGCAGCGGACGCCGTCAAGCGGCGCAACTATCCGCTTGCGGTCAAGATCTACTCGCAGGTGCTCGCGATCCAGCCCGACTACGGCGATGCCCGCGATGGGTTGCGCAAGGCGCTGTTTGCCAAGGCTGCGCAGAAGCCGACCAGCAAGTTGGTCGCGATCCTCGGCGGCGGCGTGCATCTGCTGACGGGCCACCTGCTGCGCCTCTGCGGCCAGCACAATGGCGCGGCGAACGCGTTCGAGCGCTACCTAGCGCTAGATCCGCTGCACGAGGGCTCCAACCTCGCGCTCGCGACGTCGCTGCGCAAGGCGGGGCACCGGCGTTCGGCGCTGGCGGTGTTTGCCGCGTATGCGCAACAGCAGCCTCGGTGTCTGTTGGCCGCGCGCTCGGCCGGCGCCTTGCTCTACGAGCAGGGCAAGCTCCACGAGGCGCTCGCGTTCTACGAGATGGCGCTCAAGGTTGACCCGCGTGACCAAGAGGCGCTGAAGGCGCGCAAGGACCTCGCGGCCGAAGGTGCTTTGAAGAGCACCGGCATCGAAACGGCGCAGAGCTCGCGCGAGTTGATCAAGGACAAGTCGCTCGCGCAGAAGCTCGAGCAGCAGAGCCGCATCCAGCTCAGCCCCGAGGAGCTCGACCGCCAGATTGCAGCGACCGAAGAGGAGTTGCAGCAGAAGTCTGGCGACCCCGCGCTGCTGCGTCGCATGGGTAAGCTCCTGGAGCAGAAGAAGGACCTTCGCGGCGCGCTCGAGTGCCTCGAGTCCGCCGCGCAGAAGCTGCCCGACGACCAAGACCTGCTCGACCAAGTCGGCGACTTGCGCTTGCGCGTGCAGGAGTCCTTCGTGCAGAAGGCGATCGCGCGCGGCGACAGCGCTGCGGCCGAGCGCGCCGAGCGCGCGCTTAACGAAGCCCGCGCGACCGAATACCGCCGCCGCATCGACAAGAACCCAGCCGACCTGGGCCTGCGCTTCTCGCTGGGCTCGGCACTGTGTGAGTTGCGCGACTTCGATGCTGCGATCGCCGAGCTGCAGCAAGCCGTGAAGGACCCACGCAAGAAGGCCGAGGCGATGTTCTTGCTGGGGCGCGCGTTCCGCGGCAAGGGTCTGCCCGATCTTGCGCTCGGCCAGTACGAGAAGGCACTCGCTGCCGCCGGCCAAGCTACGCTCGCAAAAGATGCCCTCTACGAGATGGGGGGGCTGTGCGAAGAGCAGGGCAAGCGCGATGCTGCGCTCCTTCACTACGGCCGCATCCTTGAGCAGGACATCGGCTACCGCGACGTGGCCCAACGCGTCGACCGACTCAAAGTGTCCTAGCAGCGCTGCCTGCTTTGGCGCATTCTCCCCTTCCAACCAACGTCCGATAGATCCCCAACGAACCGCACATGGCTCATAGCAAGCAGGCGCTGAAGCGCGCCCGTCAGTCCGAGAAGGCCCGCGTCTCCAACAAGGCCAAGATCTCGTCCCTCAAGACCGTCATCAAGGCGCTGCATGCCGTGGTGACCACGGGCGATGCCGAGAAGGCGGATGCGCTCGCGCTCCAGGCCTTCCAGATCATGGACAAGGCCGCGAAGACGCGGACCATCCACCCGAACAAGGCTGCGCGCCACAAGAGCCAGGTCATGCGCGCCGTCAGCACCGTCAAGAAGAAGAAGTAGTCCCGAGCGGGACTGCTGCCTTGATCGAGCGGCCTGCGCGCGTTGCGCGCGAACTGGCTGCCCTCGAAATGCGACGCGCCGTGATGCGGCGCGCGCGCACGTACGGACCCAGTGATCCGTCGCGTCACAGGTCGCTTCGGCGACGATCAGGCTTGCAGCAGCTGCAACGCGGCCTGTGGCTGCGTGTTCGCTTGGCTGAGGATCGCGATCGCGGACTGCTGCAGGATCGAGTTGCGCGTCAAGGAAGCGGTCTCGATCGCCACGTCGACGTCGCGGATGCGGCTTTCGGCTGCGGACGTGTTCTCGACCTGGATCTGCAGGTTGGCGATCGTGGCCGTCAGGCGGTTTTGCACCGCGCCGAACTGGCCGCGGACGCGGCTCACGGAGTTGATCGCGCTATCGACGAGGTCGACTGCCGTCGATGGCGCGCCGGCGCTGCCGATGTCGAGCGAGGACAAGCCCAGGGTCGAGGACAGCGTGTCCGACGTGCTCAGTTGGATCGTGTCGATGCCCGTCGCCGTGCCCGTGCCGACCTGGAAGGTCAGCGTTGAGCCGGTGCCGTCGAGCAGGCGCACGCCGTTGAACGTCGTCGACTGCGCGATGCGGTCGATCTCGTCGATGAGGTCGGCGAATTCCTGGTTCAGCGTGTCGCGGTCCTGCGAGCTGACCGTGCCGTTGCTGGCCTGGATCGCGAGTTCGCGCATGCGGATCAGGATGTTGCTGACCTCGTTCAGCGCGCCTTCGCCCGTCTGCGTCAGCGAGATGCCGTCTTGGGCATTGCGGATCGCTTGGTTGGTCGAACGGATCTGCGCGCGGAAGCGTTCGCTGATCGCGAGTCCTGCTGCATCGTCCGCTGCGGTCGAGATGCGGAGGCCGGTCGACAGGCGGCGGTAGTTCGCCTGCAGGCGCTCGGTGGTCTGCGACAGCGAGCGCTGCGCGTTGATCGATGCGATGTTGGAGTTGACGCGAAGGCCCATCTGATTCCTCGATTCCTTTGCCTTGCCAGTTTGGGCGCGAAGCCCACGTTGGCGTCCCCGGTCATCGGTCGACGCTTGAGTCCGACTTCAGGAAATCCAAAGGTTGGACAGCGGTTTGGAAGCATCGGTGGCATCGGCGCGTCCGTTCGGCAACAACGCCCGGGAAAAGCAGCCCCAACACGGGGTGTCGCGGCGTGCATCAGTCGCGTTCCAACCTGAGACGGCGATGGCCGCATGCGACGATCGAGCCTTCGCGCGTGGGCTGGTCCCGTATGTTCCCGCGCCCGTGGACGCGCTTGCGTGGATGGTGTTTGTGTCGCCGCCGATTGGCGCGCTGTTGGCGTTCGCCCTGCTGTGGCGCGCCGAACGGCTGCTGCTGCACTCCGCGACTGCAGCGCACGGGCGCGTGCTTCGGCGGTGGGCGATGGTGTGCCACGTCATCGCGCTGCTCGCGTGTGGCTTCGCGGCCATTGCACTCACGCAGAACGAGCCGCCCCCCGGCGATGTGCTGTTCGAGCTCGGCTTCTACTTCTTGCTGGTCGGCGCGTGGTGGGGCTTTTGGGCCGGCGCGTCGCTCTTGCCATGGCTCGCGCAGCGATCGGACTTGCGCATGGCGACCGAGTGGCGCGCTACCGAGATCGTCCTCGCGTTGTTGTTCACGCTCGGGCTTGGTCTCGGCGGCGCGGCTGCTGGCTCGATCGTCTGGTTCGGCTTGCTGTTCGCGGCCGTCGCGAGTCTGCACTAGCGCCTACGAGCAGTAGGCGCGCACGAACGCAGCGACTGGCCGTCCCGTCGCGCGGCCCTTGTCATCGTCCGCCGATCCTGCGATGTCGACGTGCGTGTAGGGCAGCGGCTCCTTGCTGTCGTTGCCGTGCTTGTCAAGTCCGCTTGCGATGCACAAGAACGCCATCGGGAACTGATGTCCGCGCGGCGTGCCAGAGCTCGGCAGGTTGTTGCACTGCAGCACGTCCCACGCCTTGCTCGACGGCGCCACGAAGTCCCAGTCCTCGCGACGCAGTCGCGTGACTTCGAACGGATCGCCAAACGCTTCGCCGTGCAATTGCAGCGTCTCGGCGGCGAGGTTTTGGCGCGCCGGGCCGTTGTCGAGCGCGATCGAGTATGGGCCGACAGCGCGCACCGCGTGGCCCGTTAGCGTCGCAACGGAGAACAAGTGAGGCGAGGGCGACTTCTTGGCCTCGATGCGCAGGTGCGACAGCAAGTCCGCGAGCACCATGCGACCTTCGGCGTCCGTGTTGCCGACGCGCACGCGCGCGCCACCGTGGCTCCGAATGATCTCGTCGGCGACATAGCTATCCGCGCCGATGCTGTTGCGGACGACGCCGAGTTCGGCTTTGAGACGCAGGCCGCTTTGCTTCAAGCGACTCGCCGCGAGGAACAAGCCGGCGACCGCCGCAGCGCCGCCCTTGTCGCGGCACATGCCAGCCATGTGGCCGCCGACCTTGAGGTCCGCGCCGCCGGTGTCGTAGGTCAGGCCCTTGCCAGCGAACAGCAGCGTGCGCTGCGGCTTGCCCTTGCCGACATACTCGAGGCGGATCACGCAGGGCCGATGCCGCGCGACATCCATCGATGCGCGCGCGACGGCGGACAGCAGCGGGTAGTCCTTCTGCAGCGTGGCGGGCGCGTCGACGACGGTGACCTTCACGCCCGTGCCGGCGAACGCCTTCTTCACGTGCGCGGCAAAGAGCTTGGGCGCCATGCGCTCGGGGTCCGTGCCGCACAGGTCCTTGGCGAGGAACGTGCCCTCCTCGATTGCCGCGACCCACTTGGCGGACTCGTCCGAGAACGCGCCGCCGAGGTCCGCGACGCCGATCTGGCGAACGGGCTGCGTCGCCTTCTCGCCGAGCGCCTCGCGCGCTTCGAGCGGTTCGTAGAGCGCGCCGATCGCGGCCTGCGCGGCCACGCTCGCGGCGTGGGCGTAGCGCGGGGCCTCGGGGGCCTTCTGCACGACGATCAGGATCGACTTCGCGCCGGCGTCGCGCGCGCAGCGCACGCCCTTCGTCGCGGCGTCCGCGTAGCGGCGCACGTCGTCGTAGTCGCGCGACAGCGGCCCCGTCGGCGCGCAGACCACGCGGTTGCCCGCGGCGTCGGCGGACGGCCACAGCGCGGTGCGCGACGCGAAGCCTTGGTCGGCCTTCTTGGCGGCTGCGAGCGCGGACTGCGCGGGCGCGAAGTCGAGCGCAGCGAGGTCATGGCCACAGAGGACCACGCAATCGAACGGGGAGCCCGAGGCAGCAGCCTTCTGGGCATCGGTCACGGCGACGAGGCGAGTCATGGGGCGAGGATGGTGGCGGCGGCGGCCGTTCGCGGCAAGCGCGCGCTCGCGCGGCGATGCTCAGGCGGATAACAAACGGAGACCCGATGAAGATCACCGCGCTGCGCCTCGTCATGCTGCGCGTCCAACAGGACGTGGGATCGATCGAGCCCGCATGGGAACAGGGCGCTTCGATGCGCTTCTCGCGCGGCGGCGGCAGCGTGCTGGAGATCGAGACGGACCAGGGCTTCACCGGATTGGGGCCTGCCGTGAAGGGCCGCGTGCTGGAGGCCGTGGAGCCGATCTTGATTGGCGCGGATCCGCGCGACGTCGAAGGATTGTTCGAACGCATGCGCTTTGCGATGCGCAACCAAGGCGGCATGGCGGGCGTCGACATCGCGCTGTGGGATTTGCGCGCGAAGATCGAAGGCGTGCCGCTGCATCAACTCTGCGGCGCGCATCGCGATCGCGTTCCTGCGTACGCCAGCATGATCCGTCTCGGCGCGCCGGACGAACGAGCGGAGCTTGCCGCGTCGCTGCAACAGCGTGGCTTTTCTGCGATCAAGCTGCGGCTTCATGCCGCGTCGATGCGCGAGGACCTCGCGATCGTCGATGCCGTGAGGAAGCGCGTGGGCTCGTCGATGACGATCCTGTGCGACGCCAACCAAGCGCAGTCGCAAGGGGATTGGCAGCCTGGCGTGCGATGGGATTACGCACGCGCGCTGGAGACGGCGAAGGAGTTGGAACAGCGCGGCGTTGCGTGGCTCGAAGAGCCGTTGCCGCGCTACGCGTATGCCGAACTGCGGCGCTTGCGAGAGGAGGTCGCGATCCCGATCGCCGGCGGCGAGAACCTGCGCCTGCAGGAATACGCGCCGATGCTCGCGCTCGCGCCGTACGACATCGTGCAACCCGACGCGATGATGGTGGATGGATTGACTGGCTTGCGGCGCGCGTTCGCTCTCGCGCGGCAACATGGCGCGCGCATCGCGCCGCACCATGGCGGGCGCGGCATCGGCACGATCGCGCACTTGCATGCCTGCGCGGCGGCCCCGGATGTGCCGTACGTCGAAGTGCTGCACGATCCGCCGATCGGAGATTTCGCGCACGGATTCGCTCCGTTCGTCGGCGCGCCAACTCTCGATGGCAGCGGCAATCTCGTGTTGCCGACTGGGCCTGGGCTCGGCATCGCGTTGGATCCTGCATTCCAAGACCGCACGGCGTGAAGTCGCAAGCCATACTGAGACATGTCTGACGAACTGCAGTATCTGCGCGCCGCACGCGGCGAGCTGTGCACCCAAGGCGCGCAAATCCTGCGATGGCGCGGCAACGATGGGCGCGACGTGCTGTTTGTCAGCAAGAACAGCCGCTTCGAGGCGGGCAAGCCGATCCGCGGCGGCATCCCCGTGATCTTCCCGTGGTTTGGCGAAGACCCGCGCGGAGTCGGCAAGGCGCACGGTGTCGTTCGTCGGCGCGACTGGAAGGTCAGCGAAGGCGAGACCGATCTCGCAAGCGGCCGCATCGCGATGCAGGTCGAGGACAGCAGCAAGACGCGCAAGGAATGGGATCACCCGTTCCGGCTGAAGCTCCAGGCGCACTTCGGCGACGAGTTGCGGATCCAAGCATCGATCGAGAATCGCGGCGACGCGGCGTGGCCGTTCGAGTTCTCGCTGCACACCTACCTGGCGGTCGGCGACGTGACGAAGGTCGCGATCCATGGGCTCGAAGGCGCGGAGTATTGCGATCACCTCCAAGGCGGCGCGCGCCACGCGCACGGCAACGAACCGGTGCGCATCACCGGCGAGTCGGAACGGTTCTTCCACGGCACGGACTCCAAGGTCGTCCTCGACGATCCGACGATGGGGCGCCGCATCGAGATCGAGAAGCGTGGGCTCCGTTCGACGCTCGTCTGGCATCCGGGCCAGCAGAAGGCTGCTGAGATGTCGGACTTCGCCGCGGACGAGTGGGACAAGATGGTCTGCATCGAGCAGGCCTGCGTTCGCGAGGACGCGATGGTGCTCGCTCCGGGGGCGCGCCACGACATCGAAGTGATCCTCCGCACTATTCCGCGCTAGCAATCGCAGCGCAGCGCAACCAACACACGCACATGAAGTATCGCAACCTCGGTAGCTCCGGCCTCAAAGTCAGCGTCGCGGGCCTCGGCTCGTGGCTCACGCTCGGCAACACGTTGGAGCAGGACTCGAGCTCGACGCTCGTGCAGAAGGCGTTCGAACTCGGCGTCAACCTGTTCGACACCGCGGACGTCTACAAGCGCGGCAAGAAGAAGGAAGTCGTGCACGGCGTCGCGGAGTTGGCGCTCGGCGCTTCGATCAAGGAACTGCCGCGTCACTGCCTCGTGCTCGCGACGAAGTGCTTCTTCCCGCTGTCAGACGACGTCAACGACAAGGGTCTGTCGCGCAAGCACGTGCTCGAAGCGTGCGATGGGTCGCTGAAGCGGCTCGGCGTCGATTACATCGATCTCTACCAGTGCCATCGCTACGACCCGGAGACGCCGCTGCTCGAGACGTTGCGCGCGATGGATCATCTCGTGCGGCAAGGCAAGGTGCTCTACTGGGGCACTTCGAGCTGGACCGCGCAGCAGATCGCGGACGCGGTGGCGTTGTGCGAGAAGCACGGCCTCTACGCGCCGATCAGCAACCAACCCGAATACAACCTGTTCGCGCGCGGCATCGAGCGCGACATCGCGCCGCAAGCCGCCAAGCTAGGGCTCGGCCAGATCTGCTACTCGCCGATGGCGCAGGGCGTGCTGTCGGGCAAGTACCTGCCTGGGCAGCCGCCGCCCGAGGGCTCGCGCGGCGCGGACGATCGCGTGAACAAGCAGGTGAAGGACTACCTGACCGATGACAAGCTGCAGAAGGCGCAGGCCTTCAAGCAACTCGCCGAGAAGCACGGGATGCTGCCGTCGAACCTCGCGCTCGCGTTCTGCCTGCAGAACCCGCACGTCGCCGCAGTGCTCGTCGGCGCGCGCACCAAGGAACAGCTGAAGGAGAACCTGAAGGCCGTCGACCTCGCGGTTGCGCCCGAGCTGATGAGTGAGCTCGACGCGATGTTTCCAGTGGCCTGATGTGCCCAGTGGCCTGAGCTGTTCGCTCAGGCCTGCTTGCCGGTCGGCGGTTCGTCGTCAGGGATCTCGATCCCCTTCACGCCTTCGGGCAGGTCCTCGGCCTCGGCGTAGCGAGCGCCTTCCGACAACAGGCGGCCGAGCAGCGCTGGCGACGCCTGCACTTCGATCAAGCAGCCTTGCTGGGTGTAGAACTCGCTGATCACCGTGGCTTTCTCACGGATGTGCGCGAGCAAGCCGCCAGCCGTGTGTGGAACCATCAGCGCGCAGCGGTTCTCGACGTCCGACAGGCGTTCTTGGATCGCGGAGTTGAGCGCGTCGAGGCCTTCGCCGGAATGGACGGAGATGGCGACAGCTTGCGCGTCCTTCTGCCAAAGCTCCGCGAGCTTGGTTCGATCCTCGATGAGGTCGAGCTTGTTCAGAACTGTGATGCGAGCGATGTCCGCTGCGTCGAGCGACTCGAGCACTTCGTTGACGGTCGTGAGCTGCTCGGCCGCATCGGGTGAGCTGCCGTCGACCAGCACCAGCAGCAGGTCTGCGGCGAGCGCTTCTTCGAGCGTGGCATGGAAGCTCGCAACCAACTCGTGCGGCAGCTTCTTGATGAAGCCGACGGTGTCCGTCAGCAGGATCGTGCGACCGCCCGGAAGTCGCCATGGGCGCGTGCGCGTGTCGAGGGTCGAGAACAGCTTGTTCTCGGCGAGCACGCCGGCGTCGCAGAGCCGGTTCATCAGCGATGACTTGCCCGCGTTGGTGTAGCCGACTAACGCAACCGTGAAGAGGTCGGGGCGCGACGCAACTTCGCGCACCTTGTGTTGCTCGATGCGCTTGATCTCGCGCGCGACCGAGGAGATGCGCTCGCGCAGCATGTGGCGGTCGACGTCGATCTGCTTCTCGCCAGCGCCGCCGCGAACGCCGATGCCACCGCGTTGGCGCTCGAGGTGGGTCCACTTGCGGCGCAGGCGCGGCATCTCGTACTGCAGCGCGGCCAGTTCGACTTGCAGGCGCGCCTGCGGAGTGCGCGCATGCATCGAGAAGATCTGCAAGATCAGCTCGCTGCGATCGAGCACCGGGACGCCGACCGCGGCTTCGATCTTCTTCGCCTGGTTCGGCGTCAGCGAGTCATCGCAGATCACGGCGCCCGAGCGCGCGAGCTTCACGACTTCGGCGAGTTCTGCGAGCTTGCCTGCGCCGAGGTAGGTCTGCGGATCGGGGTGGCGACGGTGCTGCACCATGCAGCCGGCGACGACGTAGTCCGCGGTTGTTGCGAGCAACTGCAGTTCGTGCAGCGCTTCGGCCGCGGTGCGCTGCTCGCCGTGAGCGACGACGCCGAACAACACGGCCTCGGTGCTATGGCCCGCGCTGTAGTCGCGCGCGAGATCTTGTGGGGTGGTCAAGCTTCTTGGTCCGTCGGCGCAGTGGAGGCGCCTTGCTCAGCCACGATCTGACCATCCGCGCCCCGCTGCAGGAAGATCCGCCGGCAGAACGCCTTGTCGTCTCGCACGGGGCAGTCGTCGCGGAAGTGCGTGCCGCGCGACTCGGCGCGCAACCATGCGCCCTCGGTGACGAGAGCTGCGACGGTGAGCATGTTGGACAGTTCGTAGACGCGGCGATCCTTGGTCGCAGCGCGCTGAAGGTAGTGGTGCCAGAACGCGATGCGCTGGCGCGCGTCGACGAGGCCCTCGGCTGTGCGACGCAATCCGACCTGACGCCACATGAGGCTCTTCAGCGAGTAGAGCAAGTCGTCGAACTGGAGCCGCGGCGGGTTGTCGACGGGCGTTGCGCCATTCGCGATGCGGGGCAACTTGGCGCCAGAGCTACGCGATTCGCTCGCGGCTGCGAGGCCCGCGCGTCGACCGAGCACCGCGCCTTCGAGCAGCGAGTTGGAGGCGAGACGGTTGGCGCCATGAAGTCCGATGCTCGCCACTTCGCCGGCAGCAAAGAGGCCAGGAACCGATGTGCGGCCGTCGAGATCGGTGACGGCGCCGCCGACCATGTAGTGCGCGCCTGGGCGCACCGGGATCATGTCGCTGCGGATGTCGATGTCGAACGCGCTGCAGATCTTGGCGATCGACGGGAATCGCTTCGCGGCATCGCCATCGACGCGGCGCAGGTCGAGGTAGACGTTGGTGTCGCCGGTGGCGACCATCCGGTCGAGGATGCAGCGGCTCGTGACGTCGCGCGGGGCGAGGTCCGCCATCGGATGCGCGCCTTGCATGAATGCGTGCCCGTTGCGATCCCGCAACACGGCGCCCGCGCCGCGCACCACTTCGCTGATCAAGAAGCGCGAGGCTCCTGCGATGTAGAGCGTCGTCGGATGGAACTGGACGAACTCGCAGTCCGAGATCCGTGCGCCAGCGCGGAAGCACAGCGCGTGGCCATCGCCACTCGCGCCGGTGGGGTTCGTTGTCTCGCGGTAGATCTGGCCTGCGCCGCCGGTGGCGATGATGACCGCTCCCGCTTCGACCGCGAGTTCATTGCCGTCGATCTGGACGATGGCGCCGACGCAACGGCCCTCGGACACCACGAGGTCGCGAACGAACGCGGGGGTACGAACGGTGATGCGCTGATGGCGCATCAGCGAATCGACCAGCGCGCGCTGGATCTCTGCTCCGGTGCAATCGCCGCCTGCGTGCACCACGCGGTGGCGGGTGTGTCCGCCTTCGCGCGACAGCGCCAGTTCGCCGTTCTCGAGGTCGAACTGCGTGCCGAGTCCCTGGAGCCAACGCAGCGCGTTGCGCGCGTCGCCGACGACGCTTTGCACGACGCCGCGATCGCTGAGTCCTGCGCCGACGGTCAGCGTGTCCGCGACATGAAGCGCTGGGCTGTCGTCCGCACGCTGCGCTGCGGCAATGCCACCCTGGGCCCACGCCGTGTTCGTTTCCTCGAACGGCGCCTTCGCGAGCAGCAGAGTCTCGGCTCCTGCTTCGGCCGCGTGCAGCGCAGAGCTAGCACCGGCAATGCCGCCCCCGATGACGAGCACATCGGTGCGCAGCACCGGCATCGAGCGCAGGTCGAATCCCTGGAGGTGGTCGGGAAACCGCGCGATTCCGTGCTGCGTGTCCATGAGGAGCGGCGCCGCATGGGGGAGCGGCGCAGATGGGGGGCGCGCCGCAGCCCGAACGGGCGCGGCGCGCGGGTCGCCGTCACTGCGCGGCGGCGGGGGCGTCGACGGTCTCGTCGACGGGGGCCTCAGGCAGAGCCGAGGCGGGGTAGCGCTTTGCGATCCAGGTCAGCACCGGCGCCGCGATGAAGATCGTGCTGTAGGTGCCGCTGATCATGCCGATCAGCATGCCGAAGGCGAAGGTCTCGAGGTCCGACCCCGTGCCCCAGTTGACGAGGAACTGCGCGAGCACGACGAACAGCGTGACGCCGGTCGTCAGGATCGTGCGGGACATCGTCTGGTTGACCGACAGGTTGATGATGTCGCGCAGCGACATGTGCCCGCCGAGCTTGTGCTGCTCGGTGATGTTCTCGCGGATGCGGTCGAAGATGACGATCGTGTCGTTGACCGAGTAACCAATGATCGTCAGGAAGCAGGCGATCATGTTGAGGTTGATCTCCGCGTCGACGATGCCGAAGCGGTTGACCACGACGACCGCGACCAGCGCCACGAGCACGTCGTGCACGAGTGCCGCGACGGCTGCGATGCCGTACTTGTACTCGTGGAAGCGCACGCGCAGGTAGAAGATGATCAGCGCCCACGACAGGATCAGCGCGCCGATCGCTGCGTTGCGCAGCTCGCCAACCATGCGGCCCTGAATCTCTTCGGCCTCGGGGAACGGATCCGACAGCTTCACGGGCTGGCCCGTTGCATCCTTGAGCGCGTCCTCAGTCTTCGCGCTCGCGATGGCCTCGCGGATGTAGTCGAACAGCTGCGACTTCTGCGTGCTCGGGACCGTGGTCCACTCCACGAAGAGGTCCTTCGACTGCGTCGCTGCGGGATCGCTCGGCACGCTGACCTTCGCGAGCGGCACCTTCACCTTCGCGAGCAGCGCCTGCAGGTTCTGCACCGCGACCGGCGTCTGGAAGTGCAGGTTGATCTGCGCAAACGCCTCGTTGTTGACGCCCGGGAAGACCTCGGCGCCGCTGTAGGCTGGCTTGACGAGGTCGTCCGAGAAGATCCGGCGCATCATCGCGAGGTAGGGGGCCGCGTACGGCTCCGGCTGCGCCTTACCCTCGGCGTCGGCGGCCTTCTTCGCCTCGCGCCATTCCTTGCGCTGCTGCTCGATCAGCTCGCGCATCGTGTCGGTCAGCTTGAGGCGGACGTTGTAGGACGCAGCCTTGCCATCCTCGGTTGCCTCGATCGTGTTGACCGTGAAGTTGCGGAAGTCGCGCTTGAACTCTGCGTCGCCTTCGAGACGCGCCACGATCGCCTCGCGATCCGTGGGCTCCTTGAGCAGCATCTGCAGGTTGGCGCCGCCCTTGAAGTCGATGCCGAGCGAGACCTCGGAAGGCACTCCCCAGATCGTGTAGGCGAGGCCACCCGCGATGAACAGCACGCTTGCGGTGACGAACTTCTTGCCGTGACGCAGGTAGTCGAAGTTCGGTTGGGCGAGAAGGCGGCGGACCTTGAAGTCCTTCAGCTTCTCCTTCACCAGCAGGTAGTGGAACAACAGACGCGTCACGAAGAACTGCGTGAACACCGTCGTGATGAGGCCCACCATCAGCGTGACTGCGAAGCCGCGCACTGGACCGACGCCGACGTTGTAGAGCACGAGGCCCGTCAAGAACGTCGTGATGTTGGAGTCGAGGATCGCGCTCATCGCGCGCTCGAAGCCGGCGCGCACTGCGCGCAGCATGTCCTTGCCGCGGTCCGCCTCTTCGCGGATGCGCTCGTAGATGAGCACGTTGGCATCGACTGCCATGCCCATCGTCAGGACGATGCCGCCGAGGCCGGGCAGGGTGATCGTCGCCTGCATGAAGAGCACTGCGGCCCACAGCAAGAAGACGTTCAGCACGAGCGTGATGCACGCGACGATGCCGGCGAGCTTGTAGTACCAGAGCATGAACGCGAACACCGCGACGGTGCCCGCGATCAGCGAGATCTCGCCGAGCTTCAGCGAACGTGCGCCGAGCGTCGGACCCACAGTGCGGTCGCTCAGCAGTTGCGGCTCAACCTGCAGCGAGCCGGTGCGCAGCACCTTGACCAACTCGTCGACTTCTTGCTGCGAGAAGTTGCCGCTGATCTGGCCGTTGCCCGGGATGCGCTCGACGAAGTAGGGGGCCGAGCGGACGACGCCGTTCAGGACGATGGCGCTGTGCTTCTTCTTGTATTTGCCCGACCAGTCGCCGTACTTGGAGCTGAGGTTGTCGCGGACCTTGTAGTGCACCGCTAGGCGGCCATCTTGCGAGACGCCCGGGGCGACGCCGCTCGGGTCGAGGTCTTCGCCGCGGAAGTGCTGCTCCTTCATGTTGAGCGCGACGAACTCGAGCAGATACGGACGCTCCTCCTTCTGTCGGGCCTCAGGAACCACGCCGCCGCTGTAGTCGGCCGATTGGTCGAACACCGCGACCACCGAAGCGGCCAAGGGCTGCACGCCATCGGCACTCTGGCCCATCGACATCGGCAGGTTCCACAGCTTCTTGTTGGTCAGCTGCGGTTCGACGAGGTGCGGATACCACTGGATCTTGCCGAACGAGAGCGGGCCCGTGTTGGGCGACTCGTTGAAGCGCTCGATGTTCTTGTAGTTCTCGAGCACCAGCTCCTTGCCGCCGGTCTTGAGCCAGTCTTCGAGCCGGCGCTTCTCGGCAGCCAGGTCGAACTTCACGTCGTCCTGCGCCCAACCCTCGTAGGCGACGATGCGCATCTCCAGCTTGCCGAGGCTAGTGATGCGGGCCTTGATCTGGTCGAGCTCTGCCTTTTCGCGGTAGGGCAGTTCGATCAGGATGCCGTTCTGGCCGCGACGCGAGACGAGCGCCTCGAGCACGCCGCTCGGATCGATGCGTTCGCGCACGATCCGGACCGTGTGATCCATCACGGCGTCCGGCGAGGTGCGTTCGGCCGCGACCAGCTTGGCCATGACCTCTTCCGGCACCTCGTAGATCAACTGGTTGCCGCCCTTGAGGTCCATGCCGAGGCCGGGCTTCAGCATGAGGGAGCAGATCAGGGCGCCGACGATCGTCAGCAGAACCAGGAAAGCCTGGCGGCGAGCGTTCTCGAGCATGGTGGGTTCGCGCCGGACGCGATCGCTCGGCGCGCTGGGTGGACTCTCACGTGGGAATCGCGATGCGATCGCGATTCCCGGGGGTATCGGCCGATCGGCCGATGAGCCAGAAGTCTACTTGCGGTCCGGCGGGTCAGGCTTCCTGCTTCGACTTCCCGGCCTTGCCCTTGAGCGAGCGCGGGAAGCGAACCTTGTCCATGTTGGGCTTGAGGCGCGTGGCCTTGCCCTCGAGTTCGCGCAGGTAGAAGAGCTTGGCGCGGCGCGGCTTGGCGCGGCTGCGCACCTTCACGTCGGCGACGCGAGGCGAGTGCAGCGGGAAGCGGCGCTCGACACCCTCGCCAGCGACGATGCGGCGGACGAGGTAGCTGCGACGGATGCCGCGGCCGGTGATCGCGATCACGGTGCCCGAGAAGAGCTGAACGCGCTCCTTGTCACCTTCCTTGATCAGATAGTGGACATCGACCGTGTCGCCGACACCGAAGTCGGGGACCGTCGCCTTCATGTTCTCGATTTCGAGCTGCCGCAGGGTGTTCATCGTCGTCTACGCCTTTGGATCGCGCTCGCTGCCGCGCCTTGCGGCTTGCGAGCCAATCCCGGTTTGGTTGTTGGGACCTGTTGGGTCCGTCGAGCCGGTTGGGTCAGGGGAACTACTGTCAGAGAGTTTTCGCGCCGTGAGGATGCGGGACTGTTCGAGCCGCCACTTCGCCACCTGGGCGTGATCGCCAGATAGCAGAACGGGCGGCACTTCCATGCCC
This sequence comes from Planctomycetota bacterium, assembly GCA_041168165.1. Lineage (GTDB taxonomy): Bacteria > Planctomycetota > UBA1135 > UBA1135 > UBA2386 > SXPK01. Next base: position 32,932 of record JBEELK010000055.1, read on the forward strand.
CGGTAGCTCCGTGGCCGCGTGTATTGCGGATAGTCGAGCAGTTCGGTTTCGAACGACTCGAGTTCCGGCGATTGGGCGCAGCCGAGAACCCCGGGGATCAGACGCACCGCTGCTTCGAGCACGACCATCGCAGCAAGTTCGCCACCGGCGAGAATGAAGTCGCCGAGGGAGATCTCCTCGAAGGTCATGCCCTGGCGAATGCGTTCGTCGTAACCCTCGTAGCGGCCGCAAACGAACAGAAGGCGCTCCATCTTGGAGAGCTCTCGTGCGCGCTGCTGCGTGAAGGTCTTGCCTCGGGGGCAGAGCAGGATCTTGTGGAAAGCCCCGTGACGGGCTTCCGCATCCTCAATGGCATCAAAGATCGGTTCGGGCTTCAGCACCATTCCAGGACCGCCGCCAAACGGTCGATCGTCGACCGTTCGGTGCGGGTCCGTCGTGAATGCACGGAAATCGATGAGTTCGATCCCGAGCTTTCCTTGTGCTTGCGCAATCCCGAGGATGCTCTCATCCAGGTAGGGCCGAATGGCTCCTGGAAAGAGCGTCAAGATGGCGCTGAACACGGTGCTTGGCCGCGAAGAAAGGGTGGGGGAGAGTAGGGGCGACCACCGGGGTGGTCAAGCAGCGGTTGGGGCTGGAGATGCGGAACCTGTCGCTCTTCCGCCTCAGCGCGGCGGCGGACAACCTGCCGACGCCTGGATCCTCAGACGCTGCTCGCTACCTTGCGCCCGCATGTTCACAGGTCTGGTGACCGCGGTTGGAACCGTAGCAGGTAGCAGCGTCGCGGGCACCGGGCTCGACCTCGAGGTGCGGCTCGGCGACTTGCCGGGAGCCTTCCGCATCGGGGATTCCATCGCGCTGTCCGGGGTCTGCTGCACGGTCGTGGCGCTCGATTCGGGCACCGCGCGCTTTCACCTATCGCCAGAGACCCTCGACCGGACTTGGCTCGGTCAGGCCAAGTCGGGGCGACGCCTCAATCTGGAAGGGGCGCTGCGTGCAGGCGACCCGCTCGGTGGGCACATGGTCCAAGGCCATGTCGATGGGGTGGGGGAAGTAGTGCAGACCATCGACCCGCAGCAGGGGGGCACGTTTGGCGTCCGAGTGCCGGATGCGCTGCGCCGCTATTGCGTGGAGAAGGGCTCCATCACCCTCGATGGGGTGTCGCTCACGATTGCCGGCATCGAGGGCGGCGTGGTGCGCATTTGGGTGATCCCGCACACCGCTCAGGTCACGACTCTCGGGGCTCTGCAGTCGGGCGATCCGGTCCACGTCGAGGTCGACGTGATCGCCAAGTATGTCGAGCAGATGCTGGCAGCGCGCGGGCTGTCGAAGTAGCCGCCGCGGTCAGAACGCGCCGAACAGCACCTGCACGAAGTTGCCGATCGGAGCGGCTTCGCGCGCATCTTCGAGCGCGCGCGAGACCTGAGTCAGGATGCGGCGCAGGCGGATCCCCATCTCCTCGTCGTTGATCAGCACGCCGAGCATGCCCTTGCCCTCGTCGATCTTGTTTGTCACCGAGCGCAGGTTGGCGACAACGGCGCGCAAGTCCTCCTTGAGGCCCTGATCGCCAAGCGCGGCTCCGACGGCTCCGGCCTCGGGATCGTTTGCTTTCTGCATCACGCTGGCGAGCGACTCGATCGCGGTGGAGAGCTGCGTGGCCAGCGCCTCGTCGTTGACGAGCCTGCCGATCACGCCCCGTCCATCCGCGGCCCGCGAAGCGATCGCGTCGAGGTTGTAGGCGAGGCTCGCCAATTGGTTCGACATCTCCTTGTCGTTGAGCAATCGGCCGAGCGCGTTGTCGGTGCGGTTCAACTGCTCGCTCACGGTTGCGAGGTTGGCGACGAAGCGCGATGCGTCGTCGCGCAACGTCTTGTTCATGATGATGCTGCCGAGGAAGCCCTCGCCGTTCTTCACCGCATCGAGCAAGCGGTTGACGCTCTTCGCTGCGGTCTCGACCTCGTCGTAGAGGTCGCGGCGATTGATCAACGCGCCGACCGAAGACGTCTCCGGGTTGTTGAGGTTCTGGAAGAACAGGCGGATCTCAGACAGTGCGTCCTTCAGTTCCTTGCCGCTCGGCCCCTCGCCGTCGAAGAACTTGCCTGCGGATGCGAGCGCATTGCCGGACGTCGTGCCGACGATCTCGGTGCCGCTCGGCATCGCCGGTCCCTGGCCTGGGTCGACGTAGACCTGCTTGCCGCCGAGCACGCCGCTGTCCTGGATCTGGATCGTCGCCTTTTGCGTCAGCGCGAGGTCCTCTTGCGCGATCAAAGTGATCCGCATGCGGTCCTTTGCGCGTTCGCGAACGAAGTCGATCTGCGACACCTTGCCGACGGGCTTGCCGAGCAGCAGCACGGGGTCGCCGACGCGAATGCCGCCGGCATCGGCGAAGTAGACCTGCAGCGGCGGCAATTTGCCCATGGACACATCGGTCAGGTTGACCGTGGCCCAGAGCAAGAATGCCATCGTGCCGAAGAACACGATGCCGAGCACCGTGTCGCGTTGCATGCGTTTCATGGCTGTGGTCTCTGTGAAGTCGTGCGCATGGCGATCAGTCCGAGCCTCCGCCGAGGAACGCTTTCGCGAGCGGATGTTCGCTCGCGACCATCTCGGCGACAGTGCCTTCGACCTCGATCTTGCCGTTCTGGATGATGCCGATGCGGTCGCCGCACTGCGTCGCGCATGCGCGCGAGTGAGTAACGATGAGCCCGGTCACTCCGAGGCGATCGCGCACTTCCGCGATCAGTTGATGGATCTGGTGGCTGATGATCGGATCGAGGCCCGCGTTGGGCTCGTCGTAGAGCACGTATTCGGGTTGCGTCACGAGCGCGCGAGCCAGTCCAGCGCGGAGCTTCATGCCGCCGCTGATGCTCGGTGGGAACTGCTCGCTCGCGTGGTCCAAAGCCACCATGCGCAGCACTTCGTGCACCCGGTCTTGGATTGCAGAGCGTGAGAGCGAGCTGTGTTCTTCGAGCGGCAACGCGACGTTTTGCTCCACGGTGAGCCAGTTGATCAACGCCCCGTTTTGGAACAGGTAGCCCATGCGGCGACGCAGGGCCATCAACTGCTCGCGATCCATCGCAGGCACTTCTTGCCCGTCGACCCGCACCGAGCCCGAGTCGGGCTTCAGGATGCCGATGATGTGGCGCAGCGTGACGCTCTTGCCGGTTCCCGACGGGCCCATCAGCACGTAGTTCATGCCTTTCTCGACTCGCAGGCTGAGGCCGTCGAGGATCTGGCGCGAACCGAGTCGCTTGCAGACGTCGCGCAGTTCGATCATCCGTTCAAGAAGTAGAAGAACCAGGTGATGATGAACCCGAGCACGATGATCAGGATCACCGAGTTGCGGACTGCGGTCTGAACTGCGAGCCCAACGCCGAGCGCGCCGCCGGTGGCGCGAAGGCCCGCAGCGCAGCTCACGGTCGCGATCGCGATGCCGAAGACCAGCGCCTTCAAGAGGCCGACGTAGACCTCCTTGGGCAACAGCATCGCCGAGGACGTGAGCGCATCCTGCGCGGACATCCAGAAGCGGCTCTGTGACACGCCGAGGTTTTGCTGCGCGATGATGCTGCCGCCGAAGATGCCGATGAGATCCGACAGCGCAGTGAGCGTGGGGCACATGACCGCGAGCGCGAGCACGCGCGGCAGCACGAGGTAGTTGACCGGATCGACGGACATCACTTCGAGCGCGCTGATCTCGTCGCTGACCTTCATCGTTCCGACTTCGGCAGCCATCGACGATCCGACGGTCGCAGCCAGGATCACCGCGGTGATGAACGGCCCCATCTCGCGGCACATCGACAGCGCCGTGATCGTTCCGAGGACGCCCGTGTCGCCAAAGCGCTTCAATTCGATGCCGGTCTGCATCGCGAGGATCGCGCCTGCGAACGCGGCCACGACCATCGTCACGGGCAGCGCGCGCACGCCGGCGTTGAATGCCATGTCGAGCAAGAATCGCTTGCGACGAGGCAGCTTCTGGAGCGAACCGAAGGTGCGCACGAGCAGGTCGAGCACGAATCCCGCATCGTCGACGCGGCGCAGCAGCGCGGCGCCCGTGGAGGTGAACACGTTCATCGCGAAGCCTCCGC
>JBEELK010000056.1:0-8263 GCA_041168165.1 Planctomycetota bacterium
CGCGGACGATGGCCTCGGCGACGTGCAGCGCATCCGGTTTGTCGACCTGGGCACTCACCCGGTCTACGACACGGTCTACCAGAAGCCCTGGTGACGAAGGCGCCGCCTAGGCGGCTATGCTGGCGCGCTCGCCGCGATTGCGGCGCCTGCGCACCAGCCACGGCGTGACTTCCGAACCGACTGCTTCCCTTGCGCGCCTGCGCGAACTGTTGCACGGCAACGCGCCGTCGGCGGATCTCGTGGGCGAGTTGCGCCGCGCGCGCTGCGATGTCGCGCAGGATCCAGCGCTAGCGGGCGAAGTAGCCGACGCAGAGTTGCGTTGGTTGCTCCGTCGCGGCGCGAGGATCGGTTGGCCTTCGCAAGAACTCGCCGACGCGCGATGCGCGCTCGCAGCGTTGCGCGCACGCAATGCTGCGGCTGCGCCTGTCGCGGAGGTCGACGCCCTGTTCGAGTTGGCGGAGGCATGCGCTGCGTTGGAGTCGGAGGGGCGCGTGGACGTTGCGCGCGAGTTCGCGGCCGAACGAGACCTCCGTGCGCGTGCGATCGCAGATGCCGAGATCGTGGCGCGCGAAGCGGACGAACGATGGGCCGCGCACCAAGCATCGGAGTTTGGGACCGACGCGGCGGCCGACGCGTGTCTGTTGCGGAGCCAAGGCGCGATGCTGCGCGCGATAGCGCTTCGGTTGGACGATCGTCGCCTTCGCCGTCGCGCCGCGCGCGCGATGCGCGCTGCCGATGACTTGCAGTTGCAGTCGCGGCTGGCGCGCGTGCTCACGCCGCGCGGAGCTTCGTTGTTGGAGACGACGAGCTTCCTGTTGTTGTTCGTCGTGCTTGGCTCGCTTGCAGCTCAGGCTGCGCCAGGCCTGCCGGAGTCGGTGTTGCACTGGACCAACGCGCTCGACGCAGTCGCTGGCTGCTGGTTCGTCGCGGAGTTCGCGCTCAAGTGGACGCTCGCGCCGCGCCGCGGCTCGTGGTTCTTGCGCAACGCGCTGACGGATCTTCTGCCCGCGATCCCGGCTGTGCTGTTCTTGCTGCCAGCTCCCGCGGTCCCCGGCGGCGCGAGCGATGCGCTGGCGCTGCGCGTGCTGCGGTTCTTCCGCGTCACGCAGGCAGCTCGCACGGTGCAGATGCTGCGTCCGCTGCTGCGCCTCGTGCGATTGGTGCTGCTGCTGGTGCGCGGCATGGATGGCGCAGTGCGCAAGTTCCGCCCGTTGCTCGATCGCACGTTCGTGTTCTTGGGAGCGCCCGAGAGCGCGCGCCTCGACGTCGATCCTCGGCGAGAACTCGTGCATGCCGCGTTGCGTCGCGAGCAGATCGAGTTGGAGTCCATGCCTGCGGAGGCAGGCGTCCTCGCCCTGAAGCGCGCGGTCACGGAGGCAATTCAACGCGCGAACGCGCAAGTCGGCGCCTGGTCCGGCGCGATGCCCATGCCGCCGGTGCGCGAGATCGCAGTCGATGACGCATGCGAGTTCTTGTGGGCGCTGCGGCCCGATGACGTCTCGCGCTTGCTGCGGCCGTCGGAAGTGCGCGCGATCGATCGCATCGTTCGCGTGTCGAGCGCGCCGCCGTTTGGCTGGATGCCGCTGCTGTCGTCGTTCCGCGTGGATCGTGGTTGGCAAACGCCAGAAGAACGAGTCGCAGCGCTGGGGCGTCGCATCGCCGATTGGCTGATGCGTTGGCAGGACCGGCTGCAGTTCTATGCCGACCTGCACGGGATCGTCACGGGACCGCAGATCCTCGATCGCGTCGCGACCGCGATGGTGAAGGCGAGCCAGCGGCCCGCAGTGCGCTTGCTGCTGTTCGGCGGCCTGTTCTCGGTGCTCAGCGTGTTCTGGGAAGAGAACTGCCTGTCGAAGGTGGTGGGGCTTCCGCTGCTGTTGCTCGGCAGCGTGTGCAGCGTGTTCCTTGTCACGGGCTGGTGGCTCAAGCGCATCGCGGGCGAAGCGAGCGAGACGTTCCGGCTCACCAGCGAGGCGCACTTCGTCGCGCTGCTCGGATTGCAGAAGCAACGGCACGAACGACAAGACGTGGAGTTCTTGGCGCAACGCACGATCGCGGATGTTGCGGACGAAGGCTGCGCGGACTTGCTTGCGAGCCAGCTGGAAGGCGCGCGCGCTGGCGTTCCCGTTGACGTGCGCCACTTCGACGCTCGGCAAGAGCAACTCGCGAGTCGCGTGGCGCTGCTCTACTTGCACTTCCTCGGCGGCGCGCTGCTGCACGAAAGCGACGTGAAGACGACGCAGCAGCTGCTCGCCAACTTGTCGCTTGAGAACCTGCGACTCTCGCACCTCGGCCATACGCGCAAGGACAAGAAGCGCCTGCGCGCGCTGCGGCTCGACGAAGGAACGCTGTTCCGCGGACCCTACATGTGGTTTCGCTTCATCACCGAGTCAGTCGCGGTGGAGACCAGCAAGCGAATCCTCGACTACAACCGTCGCTGCGTGCCGTTGGAGCAGCGCCGCGCGCTGTCGCAAGAGAGTGAACGCGAACTCGCCGATTGGCTGCGGTCGCGCATGGATCCCAAGAAGGGGCGCACGATCGTGCGGCAGCCAACGCGCGGCGGCGGCGGCTTTGCGACGACCGAGTTCCACGCGCTGCACTTCTTGACTCGCGAACCGGAGCGCGACGCGCACGTCGAAGCGGTGTTTGGCTCTGACGTGCTCGCGGCGTTGCGCGCCGATCGGCGCAACATGGTGCGCGCCATCTTTGGCATGCGTCCGGCGGACGAAGGCAACGGCGCGTCGCGGACGTTCAACCCGTGGCGCAGCTACTGGTCGCGTTGGTCGCACGGCCGCGCGCTGCTTGCGCCGCTGTTGTTGCCGCTGCGACTGTTGCGGAGCATCGCGTGGGCGATCGCTCGCGTGCGACGCATCGTGCGCGAAGTGACCAACCCGGAATTGGAGATGCAGCGCATCGTCCCGCCCGTCGCCACGTTCGCAGTGGCGCTGCGCAAGATCCACCGCATGAAGGCGCCGGGCTTGCTCGAAGCGATCCGCTTGCGCATCGCGGTCGACCCGAGCTACTGCGGCGCGCCCGCCTCGTTCGGAGGCGCCGTCCTCGATGGCGCTGCGCCGTTGGAGCGCGACCTCGACTTCCTCCGCGTGCATGAACGCGAGCGAGCGACGTTCCTTGCCGCAGCGGAGCGCAACCGCGAACGCGTGCTGCGACTGCAAGCGGCGCTGCGTCGCATGCCATCCCTCGGCGACGCGACGGATGCCGCCGCGCGCGCAGACGGTGAGCTCGCGGTGACGATCGCGTGGATGACGGACCGCGATCGCGTGCGCACGCTGTTCGAGGCGGCGGCGTGGCTCACTGCGGAGCTGCCTGCGATCCTGCGCGAAGGAGCGTGCGCATCGAGCCTAGGCATCGTTGCGTCGCGGTGCAGAGGCTTAGTGCGCGCGCACAAGGCCGAGCGCTTGTTGCGGCAACGCAAGATCGCCGCCGATGCGGTCGCCTCGTCGCGGTTGCGCTTGGCGTACGAGCAAGATGCTAGGGTCCGCCGCACGGTCGACGCGCTTGTCGACATTGGCGATGCGGACCCTGAGCAGGTTGCGATCACGCGTTTGCGCGACGCGTGGAAGTCAGGGCCCGAAGTGCGGCGCGAGTTGGTGACACTGCGCGCCGTGCAGTCGCTCGCTGCGCTCGACGTGCGCAACTACCGTCAACTCGTCTACGAGCTCGGCGATTACGCCGCGGACGGCGAGTCGCCAGAGTCAGCGTGCGCGTTGCCTTGAGGAGTCCGCGCGTCGCGGCTCCGTGCATCACCAGCGGAAGATGACATCGAGCCCGCCAGTCCACATCTCATCCTTGCCCTCGAATGGCGCGTTCGAGTTGTGGTCATAGCGGACGAACGGGCGAACGTTCAGCCACGGATCGGGCTGCCACGAGAGTCCAACCGTGCCGGCGAGGTAGTTGCCGCTCGTGCCCGTGCGCGCGCCGTCGTCGTCGGTAAAGGTCTCGGCGCGAAGGTTGGCGGTTACCTCGGGGCTCAATGTCCAAGCGAGGTAGTTGGCGAAGCCATACCACTGCGCGCTTTCGCTGCCGCTAGCGGTGCTGGTCGTCGTGCCGAGCGTGGTGTCGAGCACGTAGGTCAGGCTGTCGTTGATCGCGTGCGTGACAACGACGTTGTAGCTGTTGTAGTGCTGGAAGCTCTCGGCGCTGACGTAGCCGGTGCCGGTGAAGAACACGTTGGCCGCCACCGTGGTGCTGCTGCCTTGCGGCGCCCACTTGAGGCCGCCGACATAGCTCGCAGTTGCTGCGGGATCGAAGAACACGTCCGCGCCGGTGACGATGCCGTGATACATCGTGTAGCCGCCGTCAAGTTCGGTCGTGATCTGCGCGCCCGTATGGGTGAACGGGTTGTATTGGAAGTTGTAGCTGCGGCTGACGAAGGGCGTCGCGATGGCCTCGATCATCTCCCAGCCGATGGTCGTGCCCCAGCGCCCGACGCGGACCGTGCTGCCCTTGGCGAAGAGCGACGGCAAGAACAGCTCACCGTATGCGTACGTCGTATCGAAGCCGTTGCGCGTGCTCTGATCGTTCCACATGCCGCGCGCTAGGGAGTACTTGTAGTCGTAGCCAGGAAGGATCGAGGCGACGCGGAATCCAATCTGCGTCTCGTTGCGCGAGGTGTCGATTGGGCGCACGACTTCGAGCCAGTTCTGTTGCAGCTGGAACGACTCCGCGCGGTCGTTGAACGTCGTCGGCGCGTTGAAGCGATCCGTCGTGCTCGCGGTGTAGCTCGCTTGAGCCCAGCCGTAGACGCGGAAGGGCAACTCGCCGATGCCGAGGCCATTCAGCGCTCGTTCGAGCAGGTAGCGATCCGCTGGGATTGGCGCTGGATTGCCGCCGAACTCGGCGCTCTCAAGATCGCTGACGTTGCTCTCGCCGGCCGGCGCTGCTGGTGGGCCTTGGTCTACTGGGGCATTCGACTGCGCGGAGAGTGCAGCCTGCGTGCAGAGAGCGAGCGTGAGCGTCGTGAAAGAGCGAAGAGACATCGGGCGGACCTTGTGTGGTGTGCCGACCGATCCCCTGCCCGGTGCCAATTCGACGACGCCACTTGGGCGTCTGGAGTTCGATTGCTCCGTTTCGCCGCGAAACGCGCGAATGGGAAGAAAACCATGGGAACGAGTTCGCCCTGGTTCGTATGCGGCGGAGCAAAGCGCTGCTGAGTTGCGCGCGCACTTGTGCAATGTCGGCATCGAGCGGCGAACGGTGATCCGTTCCCGCGTTGCCGTGACGGCGCGAACTCAGCGCGCGGGCAGTGGTTCGTTGGGCACTGCGACGAGGCCCGTTCGCCATGCGCGCAGTTCTTCGATCGTCGCGTGCGGCGCGAGGTGGCCGATCGCCGCGAGCGACAAGCGCGAGTCCGCTGCGGCGCTCGCGGCGCTGGCAGTGGCTGCGTCGGATGCGCCCTCTTCGACGAGACGGATCATCGCGTCGATGCCGACCAGGTCGTGGTTGCGAACGCGGATGCGCGCGAGTCGGTACTGCAAGCGCGGCGGCCAGGATGCTGCGCCTTGCGGCGCGGGGTCCGACACGCCCGCGACCTCGATGCACTGCAGCGCACGTTCTGCGCGTGCTTCATCGTCGATGTCGGCGGCCATGGACCAGAGCGCCGTGCGGATCTGCGGCTGCGCTGCATAGCGCACGAGCGCGGGCTGCATGCGCGCGATCGCGTCTGCATCCGATGCGCGCACTCGATCGACGATTGCTTGCATGCCGCGGTCGGTGACCGGCACGCGACCGAGCAGCGCTGCGATCTCGGCGTCTTCCGGCGCCTCTTCTGCAAGCGCGAGCACGAGGTCCGCGTGTGCCGCGTCGAGCGACTCGGGGGTGCATGCGAGCGCGAGAGCGCGCACGCGGCGGTGCTCACTGCGAACGCATGCGAGCACGTCGTCGACGAGCTCTTCGGGCGTCTGTTCCCGGTTGCGCAGGATGCGAAGGCCAGCCTCGGCGACCATCGGGCTCGTTTGCTGCAACAGCAGTTCGAGCTCGGATGACGCAAGCGGCCGCAGCGTTTCGATGGCGACCCAAAGCGTCGCCTCCACATCGTCCTTTGCGACGTTGAGCGCGGACCGCATTGCGTCCTCAAACTCATCGAAGCCGAGTTCTGCGGCGAGCGCGGCTGTGTCTTCGAACAGCGCATGCGATGGCTGCGCGAGGACGAGATCCATTGCACTCCGCAGCGTCTCTGCGCGCGGTCGCAATCGTTCGACGGTCACTTTGCGCTGCGCTGGGGCCACGCAGGCTCGCACTTGTTCTAGTAGCGATCGCAGTTGGCGGACCGAGGAGGTTTCCGACGCGGCGCTGCGCGAGCTAGCTGGCGCTTGCGTGCGTTGGAACCCCGCGAACCCGAGCAAGCCGACGGCGACAAGCGTCATCGCCGTTGCGATCCGTCGCGACCACGTGGCGCGCGCGATGCGAGCGGCTCTGGCTCGCGCTTGTGCGTGATGCGTCACCATGTCAGTTGTTGGTCGAGATCTCTTGCCAGCCGTTGAACGCGACGTAGCGGCCCGTGAGCGCCGACGCTAGGTCAACGCCAGCCTCGGAGTAACGCGCGTCGATTGTGCCCGTCAGGATCAGCTGCAAGCTGGCGGGGCCCTGGACCACGCCGCCGTGCACGCGCGCGGTGCCCGTGCCGCACTCGAACGTGCCCGTGCAGACGATGACGCCGTACCAGTTGAAGGTGCCCGCCAGGCGAAGCGAGCCGTTGACCACGAGGAGGCCCCAGCCTTTCGAGTTGCCTTGGATGCGCACATCGCCCTCGCGATACGCGACAACCGGCGAGGCGGCAGATCCGTAGGTGACGGCGCTGACGTTGGAGTTCGTGATCACGACGCTCGCGCTGTTGCGCGCGAAGTCGACGATCTGCTGCACGTCGAGCACCGGCGCTTCACCGATCGCTGGCGATCCGCCGTTGCCCAGTACTTTCGCATCCTCGCTGCCATTGATCTCGTCATCGAGGTCGTCCTCGTCGCCTGGTGGGGTGATCGCGATGCCGAAGGTGTTGCCCGAACCAACGAGCCCGCCAGCGAGCGTGTAGTTCCGGCCATCCGCGCGCGCCGAGCCGCCGATGGCAATCGTCGTGGCTTCGCTCGTCAGGGTCACTGCGCCTGCGAGATCCGGCAGGTAGGTCGAGAAGCCGAGGTAGGCAGCGATGCGTCGGCGGCTGCTCTGCGTGGAGCCAGTGCTCACGACGCGGAACACGTCTTCATCCGCTTCGTCGACACTGCCATCGTTGTCGTTGTCGGTTGCGTCGCCCTTGAGGTAGGTGCAGACCGCGGTGAACGTGCTGCCGTTCGGCAGCGTGTCGGTGAACGTGAACTGAGCACCCGTTCCGGCAACCAGGGTTCCGCGGCGCGCTTCGTTGAGTGAGTAGTCGATGCCCGACTCAGCGGCGAGCATCGCTTGCTCTTCGCGCGTCTCCAGCAACAGTCGTTGGTTGCGCTCCGACATCGACTGCACGTAGCTGCCGATCACGAGCAACACAGGCACGAGGACGAGGACGAGCGCGATGGCCGCAAACCCCTGTTCGCTTTCGCGCATGGATGGCGTCTGCATGGATTGCCTCAGTTGTTGCGCAGGTAGAGGACTTCGTTGGCGACGAAACGCTGCATGACTCCCGCCCGCGTGCGCGCGGCAGACTGCAGCGTGATGGTCAGCAATCGTCCGTTGAGCGTGAACGTCGCGGCCTCCAAGTTCGACGCGAGCGCTACCGGGATGCCGTCGTAGTCCATCATCAATCGCCCTTCGTCGACCATGCCGTCGTTGTCGTCGTCGGCGCCGTTCGCGGTCTCGCCGTTCTCGGGTTCGAGTCGGAAGCCGCGCGCGTCAGTCAGTTGCTCTGCGTTGAGTGACAGCGCGCCCGTCGCCGAGCGGAACTGGATAGCCGCGCGAGACTCTCCGTCGATGGGCTCGATCCACTCGCCAGCTGCTGCCGCGGTGAGCGGCACGTCCGCGGCGGTCGATAGCACGCGGTAGGTGGAGATCGAGCACGGTCGCATCACTTGCGACACGCGGATCGCCGAGCGCTGCAGCGACTCCATCGCGACCGCGACGTTGTCGTCGAGTCGGATGCTCGTAGTCGCTGCTGAGAGGAATGCGGCAATGCCCGCCATGACCATCGCGAGCAACGAAGCGACGAGCGTGAGTTCGACGAGCGTGAAGCCTGATTGCCGGTTCATCGCCGTTCTCCCATCAGCGTCTGCATCGCGAAGTTGCCGCCGCGCGTCGCGCCGCGCCAACGCACGCGCGCGGTGAC
>JBEELK010000057.1:0-22173 GCA_041168165.1 Planctomycetota bacterium
GTCCGCGAGGGTGCCTTCCCACAGCACGTGCACGTCCATGAACCCCGCCTCGGTCATCAATTCGCGCAGTTCGGGCATCGTCCAGAGGCGCCAGTCGTAGACGAACGCGTTGCGCATCTTGGTGCCGTCGCGGAACTCGAACGTGATCGCGCACTGGATGTGGTGCGAGATGGGATCGAAGAACTGCTGCTCCCACAGGTAGTCGAATCCGTTGTGCCGCGTCCGGTCGGTCTTGATCGCCTGCACATCGGGTCCGCCCCAGCCGTCGACGAGCAGCATCCCGCCCGGCTCAAGCCCCGCGTAGCACGCGCGGAAGTAGGCGAGCAGGTCCTTGCGCGTCTGGAACACAGAGTAGCTGAAGTTGAGCGCCGCGATCGCGTCGGCGAGCGGCGCCGTGACCTTGCGCACGTCCTTGTTGAGCAACGTGAGCCGCAGCTTCTGCTCCTCGTCGAGCAGCGTGTTCACGTTGTGCGTCACGCCCCATTCGAGCGTCGGCAGGTCGAGGTCGACGCCGATCGCGTGGTTGTGGTCGTGCAGGCGGACGAAGTGCGCCGCCATCAGCGCCGTGCCGCAGAAGTCCTCGCGCAGCGTGCGCAACGCGCGGCCGGTCTCCTTCTCGAAGTAGCGCGACAAGAACTTCACTTCGCGAACCGGCGCTTGGACCGCGAGTTGGTAGAGCGCGTGCTTGTCGGCGGTCTTTGCGGTGAAGAGCGGCGCGGGCTTGCGGGCCCTCTTGGGCTTGCGCGTTTTCGTGGTGCGAGACGTTCGCTTCGGCATCCGCGCGTTGTAGCGAGCGATCGACTGGCGGGAAGCCGCTTGCGAACGATGGCGCGCGCGAGACTCGATCGAGTCGCTGTGTCAGCGCATCAGCGCGTCGCCTTCGGCTCGCACTTCGCCGTGCCGAGCCGTCGCGCGTGCGCGCCCTTGCCCGACGCGTCAGGCGTCCACGCGGACACATCGACGTCGCAGTGCAGCAGCAACGCGGTTTGCGCATCGGGCTCGTGGCGCTGCGTTGCGTCGAACTTGGGCCCGGAGTAGCGCGCGACCGTCGAGATGCGCACTTCGTCGATTGCGCCCATAAACGTCGACTCGGGCTTGCCGTTCTTGTCGGGATCCGCGCCGACGAACAGCGGCAACGCATTGGTCGCACGCTCCCCGGAGCCCGCTTTGGTCGCGACGAGCGCGCCATCGACGTAGAGCCTCACTTCGTTGCCGTCATAGACGCCGGCGACGTGGGTGTCCTTGCCCGTCGGCAACGCGGCGATCGGCGCCGTGGCGCTGACGTAGGCGCGGCCAAGTCGCACATGGAAGTGCAGCTTGCCGTCGTTGGCGCCGAGCCCAAACTCGCTCGACTGCGTCTTGGCGACGATGGGGCGGCGGCCCTTCCAATCGTCGGCGCGCACGATGGCCTCGACCGTGAACGGGCCTTGCGGCAACTGCAGCGCTTCGTGTTCGACGCGAAGGCACGACTCCTTGCCGCCATCGAGTCGCAGTTCGCCATTGGGAGCATCAGCAGGCGCCGCGAGCGAAGTGGGCTGCAGCGCGAGTTCGGCGCGAAGCTCGGGCAACGCAATGCGCAGCCCGCCTGCGAGGTAGTCAGTGCGCACGAGCAGCGTCGGCATCGTCGGCGCGCCGGGCTTCGCGCTGCGGCGAACGGGCAGCGTCGCGGTGGCCTTCTGCTTTGGCTGCAGCGCCACGTGCACGTGGTCCTGGCCGAAGCTCCACGACTCGTCGCCTTCTGGCAGCAGCGTCAGCTCGATCGGTTGCGACGCGGGGTTCTCGAAGTCGACGAGGATCTCGCCGAGCGCGCTGCCGTCGTCCGCGAACATCAGGCCGCGCGCATTCGTTGGGCGCATATGCGCGTGGATGCGCTCGACGTCGTCGCTCATCGCGCCGGTGATCGCCTTCGGGTCCATCACCGTGCCGACGGGCAGTGCCGCGAGTTGGATGCGGCCATCGCGCACCGTGACGACGTGGAACTCGTGCAGATAGCCGACCTGCGGCAGTTCGAGGTCGAGATACGCGCCGACGGACGCAACCGTCAGATACTGGATCCCGTCGCGCTCGCCGTCGTAGCGCATGCGGTGGATGTGGCCGCCGAACACGGCCGTGACGTTGCCGTTCTGCTTTAGCAACTCATGCACGCGGTCCCAGTCAGCGCCGGGATAGCGCGCGTCGATCCAGCGCGGGTGGTGCAAGAACACGAACACGTGGCGCTTGTCGCGGTGTTGCTGCAGCGTTTGCTTCAGCCACTCGAACTGCGCGTCGGACATGCGCTGGCACTTCGGGTCGTTGAAGTCCTTCTTGCCGGTCTCGGGATCGCCTTCGTCGCTGTAGAGCGACACGAACAAACAGCGCTTGTGCTCAACCGCGTACCAGAGCGGGCCGAAGTGCGTCTCGAAGTTGTTCTCGTGCTCGCCTGCAGGCTTGCCGTTGCCGCGCCAATACACGTCGTGATTGCCCGCGACCGGGAACCACGGCATGCGCAGTTGCGCCATCGCGTCTTTGTATTCGGCGGCTTGCTCCAGCCACGCGGGCTGCTCGTTGTAGCCATTGATGAGGTCGCCGACCGTGAACACGAGGTCGGGGTCGAGCAGGTTGGCGTCGCGCACGGCCTGCTTCAGCACCTCGATGCCCTCCTTCGGGCCGCCCGTGCGGTCGCCGAACACGACGAAGCCAAACGCGTCGTCTTCCTTGGGCAGTCGCAGGAGCTGCTTGCCCTCGCGGCTCGTGTGCACGCGTTCGTGCTCGGTCGCGGCGTTGGCTTCTGCGGGCGGGAACTCGCGGCAATCCGGCGTAGAGCAACTCGCTGCCACAAGGATCAACGTGGCGAGAGCGGCGGGCGAGAATCGATGCGTGCTCGGCGTCATGCGCGGCACGGAACCCGCGTGAAGCCGCGTCGGCAAGTGCCGACGCGAGACTTCATGCTGCGTTAGCGATCAGTGGTGGTGGCCGCCCGGGCCGTGCACGTGGCCGTGCGACAGCTCTTCCTTCGTGGCGGAGCGCAGCGACAGGATCTCGATCGTGAAGTTGAGGCGCTGGCCCGCGAGCGGGTGGTTCGACGTGATCGTGATCTGCTTGGCCTTGGTATCGACGGCCTTCACCCACAGGGGGATCGGGTTGCCTTTGTCGTCCTCGGTGTGGAATCCCATGCCTTCCTGGATCTCCACGTCCGGCGGGAATGCGCTGCGCGGCAGCGTCTGGTCACCCTGCGGGTCGTATTCGCCGTAGCCCTCGGCCGCGGGCACGATGGCATCGAGCTTGTCGCCCGCCTTCTTGCCCTGCAGTTGGCGCTCGAGGCCGGGCACCAAGTTGCCGTGGCCGTGCAGGTAGGCCAGCGGATCGCCGCCGAACGAAGAATCGGCAACCGATCCGTCGTCGAGGGTGAGCTTGTAGTGGAGAGTGACGACGGAGTTCTTGGCAATCGTTGCGTTGGTCACGGCGCGGACTCTAGGCGCGGTTTTGGCGTGCGCCACCGCCGGGAGGAGAAAGTGCGCATCGACTCGTTTGCACGGACGCGGTCGGCTTGGGACCATCACGCTCGCCCGCAACGAGCGGCCTGAGCGCGCACGGTGCGCAGCGGGCACGCAGCATCGTTGCGAGGCGACCGCATCCCGACATGGGCCGTCACGACATCAGCAGCGCATTCAGCGACGAACAACTCCGCGCCTTCATGAAGGCAATCCTCGCCGACGTGCACGCGCTGGAACGCATGCTCGATGAGGACCGATTCGAGTCTGGCGTGCGCCGCATCGGCGCCGAGCAGGAGATGTTCTTGATCGACAAGTCCGGCCGCGCGTGGTGCGGCGCGGACGAGATGATGAAGAAGCTCGCGGATAACAAGCAGTTCACCTACGAACTCGCGCGCTTCAATCTCGAGTGCAACATGAGCCCGCAGGTCTACGGCGGGAAGTGCCTGTCGGCGATGGAGCAGGAGCTCAACGGGCTGCTCGACACGGCGCGCAAGACGGCCAACGAACTCGGCGGCGACATCGTGCTCGCGGGCATCCTGCCGACGCTGCGTCGGTCGGACCTCTCGCTCGAATCGATGGTGCAGAACCCTCGCTTCCTCGCGCTCAACAATGCGCTCGCGCAGCTGCGCGGCGGCGAGTTCCAGTTCCGCATCAAGGGCGTGGACGAGTTCGAGATGACGCACGACAACGTCATGCTCGAGTCGTGCAACACGAGCTTTCAGGTCCACTTCCAAGCTGGGCCCAAGGAGTTCGCCGAGCTCTACAACTGCGCGCAGGCGATCACGGCGCCGGTGCTCGCGACGGCGACCAACTCGCCGATCCTGCTCGGTCGCAGACTGTGGCGCGAGACGCGCGTCGCGCTGTTCCAGCAGTCCGTCGACGGCCGCTCGGCTGCGCATCAATTGCGCGGCCGTCGTCCGCGCGTCGACTTCGGCGACGGCTGGATGCGCTCGTCGGTGCTCGAGATCTTCCGCGAGGACATCGCGCGCTTCCGCCTCTTGCTCGCGACGGATCTCGACGAGGATCCGATGAAGGTGCTCGACCGCGGCGGCGTGCCCAACCTCACCGCACTGCGCCTGCACAACGGCACGGTCTATCGCTGGAACCGCGCGTGCTACGGCATCAGCGATGGCAAGCCGCACCTCCGCATCGAGGCGCGCGCATTCCCAGCGGGGCCGAGCGTGCTCGACGAGATGGCGACCGCCGCGTTCTTCTTCGGGCTCATGTCGTCCGTGAGCCACGAAGTGCAAGACGTGCAGCGCGTGATGCGCTTCGACGACGCGCGCGCCAACTTCATCGCGGCGGCGCGCCTTGGCCTGCAGGCCAACCTCACGTGGTTCCACGGCAAGGAGTATCCGGCGCCGGTGCTGATCGAAGAGATCCTGCTGCCGCTCGCGCGCGAGGGCTTGAAGAGCGCGAAGGTCGACTCCGCCGACATCGACCGCTACCTCGGCGTGCTACATGAGCGCGTGAAGCGCAACCGCACCGGCGCGCGGTGGTCGCTCGATTCGCTGTCTGCGATGGGCGAGAAGGGCACCAAGGACCAGCGCATGTGCGCGATCGTGCGGTCTGCAGTCACGCGCCAGAAGGGCGGCGATCCAGTGCACCTGTGGGAGCTTGCAGATACCGGCGAGTTCGAGGGTTGGCGTGAGAGCTACTTGCAGGTCGGTCAGTTCATGACGACGGACCTGTTCACGGTGCATCCCGAGGACGTCGTCGATCTCGCTGCTAGCCTGATGGACTGGCGTCACATTCGTCACGTGCCAGTCGAGGACAACGAAGGCAAGCTCGTCGGCCTCGTGTCGCACCGCTCGCTACTGCGCCTTGTCGGCCAAGGCATGAAGGGCAAGGAGCAACAGCCGGTCGCGGTGAAGGACATCATGAAGCGCGATCCCGTGTGCGTTGCGCCAGGCACCGCGACGCTCGATGCCATCGAGTTGATGCGCAAAAACAAAGTTGGCTGCCTGCCTGTGGTCGAAGACAGGCGGCTCGTTGGCATCATCACGGAGCGCGATCTCATTCGCGTCGCCGCGATGCTGTTCGAGAAGCATCTGCGCGAGAACCAAGCCGAATGACCATGACGCTGACCGAAGTGCCGTCCATCCGCCGCGAGCTAGGCTCGTGGGACAGCGGCGCAGCGGGCCCGACCTTGTGCGTGCTCGCTGGCATCCATGGCAACGAGCCCGCAGGCGTGCTCGCAGTGCAGCGTGTGCTCGAGCGGTTGCAGCAGCAGCAACTCCAGGTCACCGGCAGGATCGTCGCGTTCGGCGGCAACTTGTCGGCGTTGTCGCGCGGCGTGCGTTTCTTGCAGCGCGACCTCAATCGGCAATGGGGCGGCGAGCAGATTTCGCGCCTTCTGGCGCGCGATCCCGAGCGCGACGGCGACGAGGATCGCGAGCAGCGCGCGTTGCTGTCCGCATTCGATCGCGTGATCCGCACGGCGCGCGGCCCTGTGGTGTTCGTCGACCTGCACACCAGTTCTGCCGATGGCCCGCCGTTCCTATGTCTCGCGGACACGATCGATAACCGCCGCGTCGCGATGTCGACTGGCGTGCCGTTGATCCTCGGCATCGAAGAACTGATCGATGGCGCGTCGCTCGAGTGGTGGAGCCAACACGGCATCGTCAACTTCGCGGTCGAAGGCGGCCGCCATCAGCACCCGGAGACCGTGGGCAACCACGAGGCTGTGCTTTGGCTGTTGCTCGACAGCCTTGGCATCCTGCAGAAGGGTTCCGTCGACGTGCGGCCGTTCCGCGCGCATATCGAGAAGGCCACGAAGGGGCAGCCGTCCGTGGTCGAGATCGTGCATCGGCATGTGATCACCGAGCAGGATCGCTACGTCACGAAGCCGGGCTTCCAGAACTTCGACGCGTTGAAGAAGGGGGAGCAGATCGGGGTGGACGCGCGCGGCTCCGTCGTTGCTCCATACGACTGCCGCATCATGCTGCCGCTGTACCAGGCGCTCGGCGATGACGGCTTCTTCCTTGCGCGCGACGTGCTGCCGTTCTGGATGCTCGTCGCGCGTGCGATGCGGTATCTGCGCTTCGATCGCGCTGTGCATTGGCTGCCCGGCGTGCGGCGCGATCCAAGCGACATCAACACGATCCTCGTCAACCCGCGCATCGCGCGTTGGTTCGTGACCGAGTTGTTCCACTTGCTCGGGTTCCGCAAGGAGCGCAAGCGCGGCTCCGTGCTTTCGTTCACGCGGCGGTGGTCGCGGCGCGAGAACTCGTCGCTCGCGCGTTGATCGCCGCGGCGCGCGCTGCGCCGGTACGTCAGTGTTGGAAGCCGTAGAACGCGCGGTTTTGCACTGGCGGGCACATGTCGGGCGGCAGCAGTAGCGTGCGTGCGGCCCAGATCTCGGGGAACACGCGGTACTTCAGCGCGGTTGCGTCGAGATACGCGACGCCGTCGCTGCCGCCGGTGCCGACGCGGCGACCGATCACGCGTTCGACCATACGCGCATGGCGTTGACGGAACACGAGCATGCTCTGCTCGCACTCGATCAGCGCATCGATCACTTGGCCCGGCCAGCTCAGCAGCGGCAGGCTGCGGTTGCTGTCGACGAACAGGATCGCCGCGCGCATGCGCTTCGTCGCGACGCGCCGACTCTCGTCGACGTCGAGCGCGAGCAGGTGCGTTCTCGCGGATTCGAACTGCGCGTCGTAGCGCGCGCGCAGCTTCTGCTCATTCTCGCCGGTCTCCTTCTGCATCGCGATTGCGTGGGCGCTTGCGTCGTGCAGGAGGCGTTCATGGCCCTTGAGGTAGCCATCGATGAACGCATCGACGACCGCCGCATCCGTCGCATCGCCGGGCATGCTGCCGTCGATCGGAGTGCGCGACAGCCAGCTCAGCACCGCGTCCTTCAGCGTCGGCTTGTCCGCTTCGCGCGCTTGGACTCGCTGCAGCGCCGGCGACATCGCGCCGCCGGGGCCGCGCAGCGCGGTCTTGTAGGAGAACTCCTGGCCCAGCGCGATGCGGTCCTTGTCGTCGAGCCCGAACAGGATCTCGATCTCGCGCATCTGGCCCGATTGGAACCCCGACGCGGGGTAGAGCTTGTCGCGGAACTGCAGGTAGTCCTGCGTCCGCATCGTCTCCATCAGCGCGAAGTGCTGCGCCGCAAGTTGGAAGATCAACGTGATGCGACGCAGCGCAGCGACTGCGAACGCGAGGTCGGACTCCGGCACGGGCACGCGCGCGAACAGGTTGCGCGCCGTCGTCAGCTCGCGCAGCACGAGCTTGAACCAGAGTTCGTCGATCTGGTGGATGACGAGGAAGCGGACTTCATCATCCGAAAGCAGCTTGTCGCTGCCGTCGCGGCCGCCCTGGAGTGCTAGTAGCTCCTCGACGCGGATGTAGTCCCAGTAGGTTGTCGGGCTCGGCTTGCTGTCGCGCTCTTGGTCCATGCTGGGCGGGGAAGCTAGTGGCTGCACTGCGGCGTGCGCCACAGTTGTCGCCGACCCATCTACCCCGCCTGCGCCGTCACTGCGAGATGTCGAACTGCTGCGTCACGACATCCTGCCCAGGCGCGATCACGAGCGGGCGCTCGGTCTCCTTCATCTGCTTGAAGCGACCGAACACGTCGTCGTTGCCCGCTTCCTTGAACGCGTGGATCTTGTAGTTGCCCGGCGGCACGCGCTTGGTGAAGCGGTATAGGCCTTCGCCGTCCGAGATCGCGGTTGCCGTGAACATCATCCCGCCGATCGGCTTGCCCTGCGCATCGATCTCCGGCTTGTAGCCGGTGGGCGGGCCGATCATGACCTTGACTTGCCCGGTGCCGCGACCGCCGACTCGGCAGAGGCCTTCAACGAGCGCGCCCTTGCGCAGTTGGATGTCGCCGACATCGCGCTCCTCGCCTTCATTGGCGACGCCGATATCCAACGACGAGCCTTCGCAGAAGTCCGGGTGCGACACGCGGATCATGTAGTCCGCGAATGCGAGGCGACTCAGCTTGAACGTGCCGTCTGACGCCGTCTTCTCCGAGCGCGTCGTGTGCTTGTCCGGAAGGAAGTTGCGGAACATCTCGAAGAAGCCGGTGTCGATCGCGACGCCTCCGTTCATGTCCGTGACCACTGTGGCGCCCGCGACTGGCGCGCCCGCGTCGTCGACGACGCGGCCGGTGATCATGCCGCCGAGCGTCAGCGTGACTTCGACGACCGGCGGCTCCTTGTCGGCTGCCATCGAGAAGTTCGAGGTCAGAGTCTTGGCGTGGTCGTTCTCCATGATCTGGAACACGAACTCGCCAGCAGGCACGTTGCGGATGATCGCGTAGTCACCCTCGTAATCGCCGGGCGTGACGCGCACGTCGCGGAACTCCTGCACCTTGCCGATGCTGCCGGGGTTGTTCGCGAAGTAGCGCTTCAGGCCGACGGTGTAGTTCTTGATCGGCTGACCCTTGGCGCTGAACACGCGCAGCTTCGCGCGGCCGCGCTGCTCCAGCACGATGCGGACGTCTTCGGCGCCTGCGAACACGGGCTTCTCCAGCGCGTCTTCGTAGTTGGTCGCGGACACCGCGAGCTGGTAGGGACCGGCGCGCAGGATCGGCAGCGTGAACTTGCCATCCGTTCCCGTGGTCGTCTGGCCGGTCTGCGGCATCTTCGCGCTCTGCGCCGAAGCCAGCACTGCTGCGCCCACGATCGGCTTGCCTTGCTGGTCGACGACGACGCCGGAGATCGGTTGGCCGCGCGACAGTTCGATCGTGAAGTCGTTGGGCGCGCCCGACTTGATCTGCTGGTTCTGCAGTTCTTGGAACGCGTAGTCGGTGGATTCCGCACCGAGGTTGATCACGCCGTCTCGCGGCGCGTTCGCATAGCGGAAGAAACCGCTGTTGTCGGTGACCGTCATGATGCCGCGCTCGCGCCCAGGCGTCGGCAGCATCTGGTGGGTCATGCCGGGGATCGTCAGGTAGACGCGCGCGTCGCCGATGCCGAACTTGCCCGTTTCGTCGAGCACGCGGCCCTGAACGATGCTGCCGACCGTGAACTCGAGGTCGCCGGTGTCGTACCAGTCCTCGCTGCGGACCTTGATCGACTTGTGCTGGATCTCAGGGTGCTCCTCGCTGACGACGCGGAGGTCAAAGCTCTCGCCCGCCTTCTGGATGCCGATCGCAAAGCGGCCTTCGGCGTCCGTGCGCACGTGCGCGACCGGCTCGGTCTTCTGGCCGCGGCGATGCGCGAGGTAGAGGCTCAGCGGGTCGGACGTCGAGCTCTTCAGCAAGTAGACGTCGGATTCTGGTGCCGGCGCGCCGCCGGGGTGAACCACGCGGCCGCGCACGCCCTGCGGCGCGTCGGCGTTGGCGGAGGATGCGACCTTGATCTCGACGCGCTGCGGATCCTGCGCCTCGGTCCTCGCCACTGGCTTGTCGGCCACGGCCGGAGCTTCCGGCTGCTGCTGCGCTTCCTCAGGTTCCTTGGTTTCGATCGTCGGCGGGGCGCTCGGCAGGTCCGCTTCGCCTCCGCTCATTGCGAAGTAGACGCCGGCTCCAACGCCGACGACGAGCAGGACGGGCAGCAACAACTTGGCAGCGTTCAAGGCAACCTCAGGGCGGTGGGGTGAGGAATCAGGATGCGTCGGTGGTTCAGCCGTCGAGGCGCACGTCGAACTCGGCCGACTCTTGGTCGGGGCCGATCTCGACGCGGACGGTGGACTTCTTCATCTGCAGGATCTTTGCGAAAGCATCTGCACCGGGGTCCGACCCCAGCAGCGAGACGCCGCGAAGTTCATAGACGCCAGGCGGGACGCGCCGAGGCAGGACGAACCGACCGTCCTGGCCCGACACGGCTTCGACGCGCGCCACGGAAGTTTCGTCCGCAGAACCTTCGCGTGTCGGAGCGATTGGCGCGCCGGTCTCCGGGTCGGCTAGCAGCGGGGTCAGCACGACCTGCACTTGTTGCGCGGGTTTGCCGACGGCAAGGGCGCGACCGGCGATCGCGCAGCCGCGGATCAGCCGCACCGGAGCGAGGGTCTCGGTTCGATCCTCCGTAATCGCGATGCCCGTTCGCACGGAGCGGCAGTGTTCTGGGTGATCGATTGCGATCTGGTAGCGCGCGTGGGCCAGCGGCCGCAGCGTGAAGGACCCGTCCGCCGCCGTGGTCGTCTCGTGGCGCGTGATCCGGTCGGGGGTCATCGCGGCCAGCATGCGCCACACGGGGTTGTCCTCCGCCGCGCCATTGGGCTGGGTTGCGATGCGCGCGCCGGCGATCGGGCGGCCCAGCACGTCGGTGACCATGCCGGTCAGCGCGGCGCCGCGATGCAGTTGCGCCGTGACCTCCGCGTAGCGAGTCGCCGCGTCGATGCGCACCGGCGGCGACAGCGTCGCCACGTGGCCTTCGGCCTCGATCTGGAACACGAAGTCGCCGTCCTCGAGCCCGTCGAGGAACGCGAACTCCGCCGGCGGGTCGATCTTGACGACGCGGTCTGGCGCGTCGCGGACCATGCCGATCTGGCCGCCGTTGGCGTCGAACCAGCGACGCACCGCGAGCCGGAACTGGCGCAGGACTTGCCCGCGCGCGTCGAGCACGCGCACTGCGGCGCGACCGCGCGGCGCGAGCGCGATGACGAGGTCGCGCGTGCCCGCGGCCACATCGTCGCGTTCGACCGGTTGGAAGCCATCGGCCGCGACCTGCACGAGGTGCGGACCTTCGCGCAGCCCTTGCACCGAGAAGGATCCATCGCTGCGGACCGCGCCGCGGAACGGCGGCTCTGCAGCCTTGGGATACACCGTGATCTGCACTGCGCCGAGCGAAAGGCCCGCAGGGTCAAGGCGGCCTTCGATCGAGAGTCCGCGCGGCAACGCGAAGTCGACGACCACCGACGTGCGGCCATCGAGATCGATCTCGTCGCGCACTTGCCGGCCAAACCCAGGAGCCTCGGCGAGCACGCGGAACATGCCCTTCTGCGGCGCGTTGCGGATCTCGTAGCAACCGTCGCTGCCGACAGCGGCCGTCCGGCGCGCGCGCACGTCGTCCATGTGCGATGGGCCAGCATCGACGAACGGATTGCCAGAGGCGAGCGACACGATGGCCTGCGGCGCCGGCAAGTCCGTGCCCGCCACGGTGACGCGGCCGGAGATCGTGCAGCCGCGCGAAAGCGTGAGGTCGCCGAGGTCGACCCACTGCGCTGCAGCGACGGCGAGGTCGCCGTGCACATCCGCCGCGTAGCCATCGGCGACGGCGCACAGCTGTAGCTTGCGCTCGGTGGGGGTCACGAGGCCGAGCAAGAACGTCCCCGCATCGTCGGTCTGCGATGCAGACAGCGCGAGGTTGGGGATCTGCTGCGCCGCGGCGAGGAACTTGCCGAGCGGGTCGTTGCTGGCGCTGTCGAGCAACGCGACCTTGGCTCCCACGATCGGCGCGCCGCGCTCGTCGACGATGCGGCCGCGCACGCCTTGCGCGGCGGTGGACTCGGCGCGAATGGGTTCCACGCGTTCGCGCGGACTGCTCGCGGGCTGCCGTTCGGTCCGCTCGGGCTCGGGGCGACTCTGCTCGGCGGCGCTTTCGGCGTTGTTCTTCTCCGTCGTCGTCGGCTGCGGCGGTGCGATGGGCGGACCGTCTTTGCCGCGCGACGACCATGCCCACATCGTGGCCAAGGCTGCGCACAGCAGCGTGGCGGCGATCAGGAGGGCTTTGCTGCGGCGCATGGTCGGCATCGACGGTCGGTGGGTGCTTGATCTTCGCGTTGACGCAGGGATTCTCGCAACCGGAGTTTCCGGTCGGCCGCGATGCGAGGGGAACGCGCGGGCGATTCGATGCGTCAGCGCAGCACGACGCAGAGTTCGCCGGGGCCGTGCACGCCGATGACGAGCTGCAATTCGATGTCGGCGGTGCGCGACGGGCCGGTGATCAGCGTCAGCGCGTGCGGAACGAGCCCGCCGTGATGTGCCGCGGCAAACAGGTCGTCCAGCGTGGCGACCATGCGTCGCGAGTCGAGCACGGCGATGTGCAACCGCGGCAGCAGCGACGCGCGGCGTGCGCGCATCGCGCGATCGTCGAGCGCGATCGTGCCGGTCTCGGCCACGCCCCATTGCGCTTCCGTGATGCCTGCGTCCGCCTCTGCGATCTCGTCGGTCGGCGAATCGCTTGCGATCGTCGAGAAGCCGCGCGCCGCGAGTTGCTGTCGCAGCGCGTCCATCTCGGCGCCGCCGCCAAACGCGATCGTGCGCGCATTCGCATTGCGCAACTCGCGCTCGATCGTCGCTGCGACATCGCGCTCGTGGTCCGGGCAAACGCATCGACCGGCAACGGCCGTCAGCCGTTCGACAAAGCGCGCAAGCAAGTCCGGCGCAGGCTCGCGCCGCGACGCGGAAGGCGGCGTCGGCGTCGGGCCGCGCTTGCCGAGCGCGTCTTGGATCTGTCCGAGGATGCGGTCGCGCGACGAGGTCACATGCCCTCCTTCCAACTCGCGCGGAACGACTTCTGCGCAAGGCGCGGCGCGGTGCGGCCCTTCGTCCAAGACGACATCGGCGGCAGCTTGCGCAGCAGCGGCCCGAGCAATCGGTCTGCGATGCGCGCGACCGAAGTGACGAACGCGTAGCGACGCTTGCCGCGCATGCAGAACGCCCATGCCGAAAACGCGAGCGCTTCGAAGCGCGATCGCGCAGCGGGCCTGTGCTCCGCATCGCCTTCCTTGATGTTCTTGCGCAGGTGCAGCAACAACTCGGGGATGTCGATCTTGACCGGGCACACGTCGCGGCACGCTCCGCACAGCGAACTCGCGAACGGCAGTTCGCGCGCGGCATGCAGGTCTTGCAGTTGCGGCGTGATCACGGCGCCGATGGGGCCCGGGTAGACCGAGCCGTACGCGTGCCCGCCGACTTGTTGATAGACCGGGCACGCGTTGAGGCAGGCACCGCAACGGATGCACGCGAGCGATTGGCGCGTGACCTCTTCGCGCAGCATGCGCGCGCGGCCGTTGTCCATCAGGATCACGTGCAGTTCGCGCGGGCCTTCGCCGATCGCATCGGGTCGAGGACCCGTCAGCAGCGATTGGTACGTCGTGAGGTCTTGCCCCGTGCCGGATCGCGGCAACAGCCGCAAGAACACCGGCAAGTCCGACAGCCGCGGGATCGCCTTCTCGATGCCGACGATGGCGATGTGGACCGGTGGCAGTGTGGTGCACAGCCGCGCGTTGCCTTCGTTCTCGAGGATCAGGATCGAGCCGGTCTCCGCGATCGCGAAGTTGGCGCCGCTGATGCCGACGCCAGCCTTCAAGAACTCCGCGCGCAGCGCCTTGCGCGCCGCTTTGGTCAGGTCCTCGGCGGACGCCGCGGCATCGACGCCCGTCGCGCCGTGCAGGATCTCGCCGACCTGCGCGCGCGTCTTGTGGATCGCCGGCACGACGATGTGGAACGGCGTCTCGCCCGCGAGCTGCAGGATCCACTCGCCGAGATCTGTCTCGACCGCGCCGATGCCTTCCTTCTGCATCGCGTCGTTCAGTGAGATCTCCTCGGTCGTCATGCTCTTGCTCTTCACCGCGAGCGATGCGGAGTGCTTCTTGCACAACTCGATGACGATGCGAGCCGCCTCGGCGCCATCGCAGGCCCAGTGCACGACGGTTCCGCGCGCGGTCGCGTTCTGCTCGAACTGCACGAGGTAGCGATCGAGGTGGAGCAGCGTGTGATCCTTGATCGCGCGCGCATCATCGCGCCAGTTCTGGAAGCCGTCCGCGCGCTGCAACGCTCCGGTGCGGCGCTCGCGGAACAAGCCCGCTGCTTTGTGCAGAGCCTGCCGTTGCACGGGGTTCTGCAGCGCAGCCTTCGCGTTGTCCGCGAAGCGATCCATCGGCAGGTGTTCGCCGCTCATCGCGAGTTCTCCTCTCCCGCGAGCAACTCCGCGAAGTGCACGGCGCGCACCTTGGAGCCGATCGCCGAAAGGCGCGTGCCGAGGTGCATGAGGCAACTCGTGTCGCCGCCGGTGATGACATCGACGCCCGAACGCGCGATCTCCTCGATCTTGCGATCGGCGATCGCGACGGAAAGCTCGGGATGCTTGACCGCGAACGTGCCGCCAAAGCCGCAGCAGTCGTCGGCGTTGGGCAACTCGACGAGGCGCAGGCCCTTCACGAGCGACAGCAGCAAGCGGCCTTCTTTGCCGAGCCCGAGGTCGCGAAGTCCGTGACACGAGTCATGCCACGCGACGGAGCCTTGGAATGCGCTCGTGGAGTTCGTGAGCGGCGCGCGATGCGCGAGGAACCAACTCAGTTCGAACGTGCGCATCGACAGCGCGAGCGCGCGTTCGCGCCACTGCGCGTCGGAGGCGAACAGCGATCCGTAGTGGCGGATCTGCGCTGCGCACGATCCCGACGGCAGCACGAGCGCGTCCGCGCCGCTGCGTTCGAACTGTTCGATCACTCGCTTCGCGAGTGGCGCGGCTTGCGACGGGTAGCCGCTGTTGCACGCAGGTTGGCCGCAGCACGTCTGCTCGTCATCGAACACGACTTCGCAGCCAGCGCGCCGCAGCAACGCGACCGACGCGCGGCCGACGTTGGGCTCGATCTGGTCGACGAGGCACGTGACGTAGAGCGCGACCTTCATGGTTCTTGGGCTCACGAGTTCACGTTCTCGACGCGACCCGTGCGCAGGGAGCGCAGCATCGCGTCGATCGCGCGCATGTCGAGCGCGGCTTGCTCGCCGGGGCACGGGAAGTCGTCGCGATCGTCGATCCACCGCGCGAACCTGCCGCACAGTTCGAAGTGTGCGGCGAGCGGGTCGCGCGCGTCGCGTCGCGGCAACGTGAGTTCGGCAAACGCCTCTGGATACGCAAACGAGTCGCCGTGGAAGGCCTTTCGTCCCTTGAGCCAGATGCGATCGGGAGAGACGCGCAGCGCGCCATCGGTGCCGTGCAGCGAGAAGCTCTGGCCGCTCGTCGAGTGGCTCGACGAGAACGAGCACAGTGCGCCGCCGCGCAGCGCCACGGTCGCCGTCGCGTTCTCGTGCGGCAAGGACAGCAATCCCTCGGTGCCCATCGCAGACGCCGCGAGCGGCGCGCGTTCGCACATCCAGATCGCAAGGTGCAGTGGCGGAGCGGCAAAGCTTGCGAGCGCAGAGCCATGGGCGCGCACTCGGTCCCGCAGCCAATGATCCTCGCGCGGCGGATTGCGCAACGAAGTGTCGTCGGCCGCGATCGCCTGTGCGAGAACGGGTGCGCCGAGCCAGTCGTCCGCGACCATGCGGCGCAGTTGCTCCATCACGGGCTCGTTCTGCTCTTCGACCGCGACGCCGAGCTTCACGCCCGCTGCGTCGCATGCGCGCAGCATCGCAGCCGCAGTCGCGCCATCGAGCGCCATCGGCGCGATGACCAAACAGTGCGCCCCTTGCGCGGCGGCAGCTTCGACCTGCGCGAGGCGGTCGCATGGATCGCCCGCGAGCACTACGAAGTCGACGCCGGTCTGCAGCAACGCATCGAACGAGGCGCACGTGCGCAGTCCATTTGCTTCGGCAAACGATGCAGCGGCCGCGGCATCCTCGTCGTGAATCGCGTGCGGAACGCAGTGCGCATGCTGACGAACCCGCGCGAGCATCGCCGCCATGGCGTCGCCGCAGCCCGAGATCCCGAACGTGAGAGCGCGCGCATGCACGGTTAGCTCTCAGCGCGCTTGATTGCGCAGCAGGTCGAGTTGCGCGTGGATCGCCGCCAACGCGGACTCCGTGCGCAGCGGATGTTGCGACATGCGCACCGGCAAGAAGCCACAGCGCGCAAGATGGTCGACTTCGTACGGCAGCAGGCCGCCTTCGGGGCCGAGTGCCACCGCGACGGGTGCACTGCGCGACAACGCAACTTCGGATGTGGAGGTCTCGGCGAACGGGTGTGCGCAGAACCGCGCCTCTGGCAACGCGAGCGACGGCAACTCGTCTTCGACGAACGGGCGGAACCGCAAGAACGTGCGGACTCGCGGCATCGTCGTGCGGCGCGCTTGCTCGAGACCAAGCCGCAGGTGGTGTCGCTGCAGTTCTGCGTCCATCGCTTGGCTCGCGAGGTGGCTCTTGTCGACGCGCCAACTGCGGAACAACACGATTTCGGCGAAGCCGAGCATCGCGGCGATCTCCAGCATGCGCAGCAGCACCTTGGGGCGCGGGATCGCGAGCAGCAGCGCGTCGTGCGCAATCGGCGGCGCGTCGGTGCAGGTCGCGCGCACGCGGACTTCTTCGGCGCACACTTCGAGCACTTCCGCGTTGCCGATCGGCCCATCGACGAACCCGGCTTGTAGCGTGCGGCCCGGGGTCACTTGCAGCACGGTGCGCAGGTGTTCGGCGCGGCGATCCCGCAAGACGGCTGTGCCGTCGCTAGCGACTTCGGCGGGATCTAGCAGCAGCAGGTTCACGCGCGACATGGTGGCCGCTTTGCATCGCGTCCGCCAGATGCCGTTCCAGCGCACCAATGCCGGTGCGGCGGATCAGAAAAGGCCGTAAGAAGCGAGGCATGAGATCGCCTCTGCAACACATGGCGCGCTGCATGGCCGCAGGCGCAGTCGCGCTCCTCCCGATCGTCGGCTCCGTAGCGCTCGTCGTCTGGACCGAGGGTTCGCTTGCCGGCTCGTGGCTCGCGCAGCAGCCGTTCTACTTCCCTGGCCTTGGCATCCTCGTCGCCGCGGCGGTCGTCTACGGCATCGGGTTGTTCGTGACGACGTTCTTGGGGCGGTGGTTGTGGCGCACGGTCGACCGACTCGCGGAGCGCCTGCCGCTGCTCGGGACGATGTACCAGAGCATCAAGGAAGTGCTCGGCTACGACACTTCACGCGAGCGGTTCTTCCAAGGCGTGGCGCTCGTCGAGTCCGGCGGCGGCGACCAACTCGGCCTTATCACCGGCGTCACGGTGATCGACGGCGTCGAACGCACGATCCTGTTCGTGCCCGGCACGCCCAACCCTGCAACGGGTCGGCTGCTGCTGGTGCCGACCGCCGAGCTGCGGAAGGTCGATATCCGCGTCGCCAACTCGCTGCGCGCGTTGGTCGCGATGGGCAAGTCGCCGCTGTAGTTCGCCGCAGGGACTAGGCGAGCAACTGTCGAAGAATCCGACGGCGCTGGCCGCCGTCGCCGCCCCCAAAGTGCCGTCGGCAGGGGAGGCTCGGGGTCGCGCGTTGCCGTTCGGGCTCAATCCCGCACCCATCCGCGGCCGATACCCGGCTGACGAGGTCCGAACCCGGACCCACAGCACGGAGGATCAGCGCGATGGTGTCGATGGAAGATCTGCTCACCACGATGGTGCAGCGCGGCGGTTCGGACTTGCATCTCTCGGTCGGTTCTCCGCCCAAGATCCGCATCGACGGCAGCCTTGTGGACACGGAGTACGAGCCGCTCTCGCCCGAGACCACGAAGAAGCTGATCTACTCGGTGCTCGGCCCGGATCAGGTCGCGAAGTTCGAGAAGAACCTCGAACTCGACTTCTCCTTCGGCGTGGCCAACATGGGCCGCTTCCGCACCAACGCGTTCATCCAACGCGGAACGATGGCTGCGGTGCTGCGCGTGATTCCTTACGAGGTCTACGACTTCGAGGCGATCGGCCTGCCGCGCAAGGTGTGCGAGACGATTTGCAAAATGCCTCGCGGCCTCGTGCTGTGCACAGGAACGACGGGCTCCGGCAAGTCGACGACGCTCGCTTCGATGGTGAACTACATCAACGAGACGCGCCAAGAGCACATCGTCACGATCGAGGACCCGATCGAGTTCCTCCATCGCAACAAGAACTGCCTCGTGAATCAGCGCGAAGTCGGCGGCGACACGCATGGCTTCGGCAAGGCGCTCAAGTCGGTGCTGCGTCAGGACCCGGACGTCGTGCTCGTCGGCGAAATGCGCGACCTGGAGACGATCGAAGCGGCGCTCACGCTCGCCGAGACCGGCCACCTCACGTTCGCGACGTTGCACACGTCCGACGTGACGCAGACCGTCAACCGCATCGTCGACGTGTTCCCTGCGCACCAACAGCAGCAGATCCGCACGATGCTGTCGTTCACGCTGCAGGCTGTCGTGTGCCAACAACTGGTCCCGAAGGCGACCGGCAAGGGCCGCGCGCTCGCGGCGGAGGTCCTGATGGTCAACCCCGCGATCCGCGCGTTGATCCGCGACAACAAGGCGCACCAGATCATGTCGATCATCCAAACCGGCGGCGCGCTGGGGATGAGGACGATGAACCAGTCGCTGTTCGAGCTCTACCGCGCGGGCACGATCACCTACGAGGCGGCTATCGAACACTGCCAAGACGAGGCGGACTTCGCGCGCCTCATGGAGCGCACCGCTAACGCTTCCGCGACCACCACGCGCCGGCCGATCCGATGAACCAGTTCGGCAAGAAGCTCCGCGGCATCCTCGAGAAGGTCGGCAAGCTCGACGCGGCCACCGGCGACACGTTGCTCGCCGAGGCCGCATCGCAGCGCCGTCCGTTCACCGAGGTGCTCGTCAAGAAGGGGATCGCGACCGAGCAGGAGCTGATCGCCCTGATCGCGAAGGCGGCCAACATCCCGCCGATCGACCTCGGCAAGCTGACGGTCAACAAGGAAGTGATCGAGGCCGTGCCGCGCGACGTCGCGAAGGACTACGGCATCTTCCCGATCGACCGGATCGGCAACATCATCACGGTCGCGATCGCGAACCCGTTCGACATTCTCAAGCTCGACGACATCCGCATCATCACGGGCTGCCAACTGCGCCCTGTCGTGAGCACCGCGGAAGAGATCGAGAAGATCCTCGCTCGCGCGTACCAACAGGACAGCGACTCGGTCGGCGAGATCCTGCAGTCGTTCGACGATGCGGACCTCGAGCTCAAGGACGCCGGCGGCGAAGAAGACTCGGCCGACATGTCGGCGATCAGCGACGAAGAGTCGCCGGTCGTGAAGCTCGTGAACAAGATCATCCTCGACGCCTGCAATCAGGGCGCGAGCGATATCCACATCGAGCCGTTCGAGAAGCGCGTGATCGTTCGCTACCGCAAGGATGGTTCCCTCGCCGAGGTGATGGAACTGCCCAAGCGCATGCAGAACAACATCACTTCGCGCATCAAGATCATGGCGAAGATGGACATCGCCGAGAAGCGCAAGCCGCAGGACGGCAAGTGCCAGATGCGCGTCGGCAACAAGGCCATCGACTTCCGTATCTCGGTGCTACCGGTGGTGTGGGGCGAGAAGACCGTCATGCGCGTGCTCGACTCGAGCAACCTTGCGCTCGACATGAAGTCGCTCGGCTTCGAGCCGCGCTCCATGGAGGACTACCTGTGGGCCTGCGCGCAGCCCTACGGGATGATCCTCGTGACGGGACCCACGGGCTCCGGCAAGTCGACGACGTTGTACTCCGCGGTGCGCCATATCGCGTCGCCGGACATCAACCTCGTCACCGTCGAAGACCCGGTCGAATACACGCTCGAAGGCATCAATCAGGTGCCGGTCAATCCGAAGGGCGGGCTCACGTTCGCCGCGGCGCTGCGTTCGATTCTGCGTCAGGACCCGGACGTCGTGTTGCTCGGCGAAATCCGCGACCACGAGACGCTCGAGATCGCGGTCAAGGCCGCGCTCACGGGCCACCTCGTGCTCAGCACGCTGCACACCAACGACGCGCCGTCGACTATCACGCGCATGGTGGACATGGGCATGGATCCGTTCATGGTTGCGAGCAGCACGCAGCTGATCGCAGCGCAGCGACTGGGTCGCAAACTGTGTCCGCACTGCAAGAAGAAGGTCGACCTGCCCAAGGATGCGCTGCTCAGGCTCGGCTTCCTCGAGCAGGACCTCACGCAGCCGATGGAGCTCTATGAGCCCGCCGGATGCCCGCGTTGCAACAACGGCTACAAGGGCCGGTTCGCGATCCTCGAGACGATGCGTATGTCGGAGCCGATCCGACGCATGGTCGTCGAACGCGCGCACCTCGCCGACATCAAGAAGCAGGCGCTGTCAGAGGGAATGCTGACGCTGCGCCGCTGCGGGCTGCTCAACGCATCGCGCGGCAAGACGAGTTTGCAGGAAGTCGAAGCCGTGACGATGGCCGACTGACGCCGCTGCGTCGGCGATGCCGACGCAGGAACCGACCGAACCACACGGAACTAGCGAGAAGGACGAGGGGAACATGGCCAGCACGTTCAAATTCGAAGCCCGCGACCAGACCGGCAAGACGGTCAAGGGATCGATGTCTGCCGAGACCCAGAATGACGTCGTCGCAGACCTGCGTCGTCGAAACCTGACTCCGCTTGACATCCAGAAGAGCGGCGGCGGTGGCGGCCTCTTCGGCGGCAAGAAGCCCAAGTCGGGCAAGATGAGCCGCACGCTCGCCAAGAAGTCCTCGGTCAAGAAGGGTGAGCTCGAAGTATTCACTCGCCAGCTCTCCACGATGCTCAGCGCAGGCATTCCGATGCTCGAAGCGCTGGAGATCCTCGCGGATCAAGCGGAGTCGCCGGGCTTTGCGTTCTGTCTCGACAAGGTGGTCGAGGACATTCGCTCGGGCTCGGACCTCAGCAAGGCGATGGAGCAGCACAAGAAGGTTTTCAGCCACATCTATGTGAGCATGATCCGCGCCGGCGAGGTGTCGGGTCAGCTCGACGTGATCTTGTCGCGCCTCGCAGATTACCTCGAAGCGGCCGCGCATCTGCGTTCCGAGATCAAGTCGGCGATGACATACCCTGTCATCTCCCTCGTGCTCGTGTTCGGCATCGCGAGCTTCTTGATGATCGGCATCGTGCCGTCGTTCAAGCCGGTGTTTGACTCGCTCGAAGTCAAGCTGCCCACCTTGACGGTCGTGATCATGGACATCGCCTTCTTCATGAAGGACTACTGGTACGCCGTGTTCGGCGCGATGGCATGCGCGTTCGTCGGGCTCAAGCTCGCCGTGCAAACGGACCGCGGCGAATACTTGAAGGACGCGTTCGTGCTGAAGCTCCCGGTGTTCGGCGTGCTGTTCAAGAAGGTCGCGCTGTCGCGCTTCGCGCGCACGTTCTCGACGCTCGTGAAGAGCGGCGTGCCGATCCTCGGCGCGATGGAGATCGTGTCGCAGACCGCGGGCAACCGCGTGATCTCCGCGATCGTCGACTCGGCGCGCGACAGCGTGCGCAACGGCGACAGCCTGTCGGATCCGTTCATGAAGTCCGACGTGTTCCCACCGATGGTCGTCAAGATGATGTCGATCGGCGAGCGGTCGGGCGCTCTCGATGCGCTGCTCGAGAAGATTGCCGAGTTCTACGATCAGCAAGTCGAGGCCGAGGTGAAGGGCCTGACCTCGATGATCGAGCCGATCATGATCGCCGTGATGGGCGTGATCGTCGGCGGCATCGTGCTGGCCGTCTTCTTGCCGATCTTCAAGCTGCAAGAAAAGCTCGCGGGCGGCTGAGGAACGCATGGCACTCGGGAAAGGCATGCGCCGTGCGGCGCTCTACGGCGCAGCCGTCCCCGCTGCGTGCGCGCTCGTGTGGCTCGGGTTCCTCTCGGAGCCCGTGCCCGAGTTCGGGCAGTTGTTGTCGCAGATCAACGCCAACCTGCGGCTCGCGAATTCGATCCCCGCGACGGACAAGGACGGCAACCCCGTGCCTGCGCGCGAGCAACTGCTCGTGGCAGCAGAGCGCGACATCGCGCTTGCGCTGCGTTGTGACCAAGCGAGCGCCGTGCTCGCAGAGTTCGAAGGCTTCGCGAAGAGCTTGCGCGGCGACTACGTCGATGCGGCCGCGCACTATCGCCGCGCGCAATCGATGCCGGACTGCTCGGACGAGCAACGCGCCGTGCTTGCGTTCAACGA
>JBEELK010000058.1:0-3809 GCA_041168165.1 Planctomycetota bacterium
CGACCTGGCCAACACGGACGAGAACTGCAACAGCCTCGCCGACAACGCCGACTCCGGCGCTGCTGACGCGGGCAAGAGCAACTTCTACGCCGATGCGGACAGCGACACCTACACCGTCGCCTCGGCCACGCGCTACTGCGACATCGTGAGTGGCTACCTCGCATCCGTCTCCGCTTCGATCGACTGCAACGACTCGGTCGCTGCGATCAACCCAGGCGCGACGGAAATCTGCGACCTAGCCAACACCGACGAGAACTGCAACAACCTCGCCGACAACGCCGACTCCGGCGCTGCTGACTTGGGCAAGAGCAACTTCTACGCCGATGCCGACAACGACACCTACACCCTCGCCCCGGCCACGCGCTACTGCGACATCGTGGTTGGTTACATCGCATCGGTCTCTGCTTCGATCGACTGCAACGACAACGATGCTGCGATCAACCCAGGCGCGACGGAAATCTGCGACGCATCGAATGTCGATGAGAACTGCAACAACCTCGCCGACAACGCCGACGCGACTGCTGCCGACGCGGGCAAGACCGACTTCTACGCCGACATCGACAACGACACCTACACCGTCGCGTCCGCCAGCCGCTTCTGCGACAGCGTGACCGGCTACCGCACAGCTGCCTCTCTCTTGACTGACTGCAACGACACCAACGCGGCCGTTTACCCGGGCGCCGTAGAGAATTGCGCCAACGATGGCGTGGACAACAACTGCAACGGCGAGGCCAACTCGGACGCCGAAGCCATCGATAGCGTCGCCTACTTCGTCGACTTTGATGCCGACAACTTCGGCAGCTCGGTGGCCGTTGCTCAACAGAGCTGCGTTGCGGTCGTTGGATCGGTCCTCGATCACACCGACTGCAACGACGCGTCGGCGGCCGTCTATCCAGGTGCCGTTGAGAACTGCGCCAACAATGGCGTGGACAACAACTGCGACGGGTCGAACCTCGAGAGCGACGCGATTGATCGTACGACTTACTACGCCGACACCGACGGTGACGGCGCGGGCGATGCCAGCACCGCAACGCTCAGTTGCACGCAGGCTGCGGGATATGTCACCGTCGCTGGTGACACCTGCACGAACGATGCCAACAAGCTTGCCCCAGGCGGATGCGGTTGCGGCACTCCCGACACCGATGCCAACGTCGACGGCAATCCTGATTGCTACGGCCAAATCGCCGCGCTCACTCTCGCGGCCGATCAGACTTACTACGCCGCTGGCGAGCAGGTGCTGGTGCGTGTGAACATGGGCGTGTCGGGCACGGGCTTGCGCGCTGCTGATCTCTCCATCGTCTTCGACTCTTCGCGTCTCGAGCTCGTGTCGGCCGCGCCAGTCGCGGGCAGCGCGTTCTCGCTCGCGGGTACGCAGGCCATCGACAACAACAGCGTCCCAGGCACGCTGCGCTTCAATGTGCAGGTTCCTTAGGCCAATCCGGCGAACACCGCCGCGGTGGGTCTCGCCGACCTCGTGTTCAATGTGCGTGCGGGCGCGGGCTTCTGCGCCACGAGCAGCCTCGTGACCTTCGGTACGGTCGGCGGTTTGGCGAGCAGCCTGACCACCACCACCACGGTGCCGATGGTTCCGCAGGTTTCAGCGCTCGGTTCGATCTCGCTGCTCGCGCAAGCACCAGCGATTTCGGGAACCCCCGCGAACTTCTCTGGCGCTTCTGATGCGGGCACCGTGCTCGGAGCGTTCGTTGCGGCGCCGACGGTGGTTGCGACCGACTTCTGTGGCAGCGCGTTGCCGTTGGTGACGCTCGTGACCTATCCCAACGCCTCGACGGCATCGTCGTGGCCGGCCAGCGGGATGTTCCCTGTCGGTGCGACCACGATCAATTGGACCACGACCGACGCGGTCAATCAGGTCACTTCGATCACCCGCACCGTGACCGTCAGCGACTATCAGCTGCTCGATCTCACGGTCAACCTCTTCGGCTCGATCTCGCAAAATTCCACGCGCACCGTGCGCATCAAGATCGGCGCGACCAGCCAACTGCACGAGGTCGTGACTGTTGCGGGCGTGGGCGCCGTTACAGGTATCCAGGTTCCTGTGGTCGGGTCGATCCCGTGCCTCCTGGCCAAGGACATCTTGCACTCGGTTTCGAACGCGGCTTCGGCATCGGTGGTTGGCGTGCGCTACGCGGCGTCGGTTGTGCTCACGCAGGGCGATTCGAACGATGACGATCTGATCGACATCCTCGACTTCGGCAATTTCCTCGGTGACCGTGGCGCCGATCCGACCCGCCGTGGCCGCTCGAACTTCAACTCTGACTTGGCGGTCAGCAACGGCGACTTCACCTTCATCTCCCTGCGCTTCCTGCTCAGTGGCGATACCTGTGGTGCATTCGACGCTCCGGGCCAGCCGATCTCGCGCATCTCGGTGCGCGAACTGCGCCGACGCGGACTTGGCAACATGACCAAGGCCGACTTCAACCGGGACGGCTGGGTCGACACGACCGACATGGCGATTTACATGCAGGGCGGTCGCTAAACCGACACGCGTTGCACTCTTCAATATTCGATCGCGGCCGCCCTCTCAAAGGGGCGGCCGCTTTCCTGCCGATAGACGGGCTCCTTGCGAGGCCCGATGTTCCAACGCTTTCCCTTCCATCTCCTGCGCCGCGTGACCTCGGGCGGGGCGGTGCTCGGCGAACTCGACGGCCTGCGCGCGGTGGCGATTCTGCCCGTGGTGCTGTTCCACGCGACGCTCTCGATCTATCTGAAGGGCGCGGCGGGTCAGGTGTCAATGATCACCGGCGACGGCGCAGTCTTTCGTTCGCCGCTCGGTTGGATCGTGGCCAACGGCTTTCTCGGCGTGCAACTGTTCTTCGTGATCTCCGGCTTTGTGGTCGTGCTGCCCTTCGCGCGCGCGCGGCTGCTAGGCGTGGCTGCGGGCGGCCGCGCGCCGAGCTTGTCGCGCTTCTTTCTCAAGCGTCTCACCCGCATCGAGCCGCCGTATGTGATCGCGCTGGCGGCGTTCTACTTGGGCACGCTCGCCATTGCGCCGCAGAACGCGCACATCGGCGAATACCTCGCGGGGCTGGTGTACATGCACCGAGCGATCTTCGCCGACGCGCCGTGGGCGTTCTTCATTTCGTGGAGCCTCGAGATCGAGGTGCAGTTCTATCTGCTGGCGCCGTTCATCGCGGCGGCGATCTTCTCGGTCCGGCCAACGGCAATGCGCCGCGCGATCTTGGTGGCGCTGATCGGCGCGACGGCGATGTTGGCGGCGCAGGCGCGGCTGGCCGGACTCGAGCCAACGCCGCTGCTCGGCCCGCTGCAACACGGCTCGTGGCTCGGAAGCGAGATCGCGTTTTTTCTGGTGGGGATTCTGGTGGCCGACATTTGGACGATGCGCGAAGTGCGCAGCGAAACCCGCGTTTCCCATTTCGCATGGGACATCGGATGGTTCGCGGGACTGCTGAGCGTGATCGCGTCGTATCGCGTGCTTGAAGAAACGCCGTGGGGAATCGCGCTGCTGCTCGCGGGACTCTTCATGATGACGCTCGGCGCGTTTCGTTCGCGCATCGTGCGCGCGGTGCTTTCGATCCCGCTCATCAGCGCCATCGGCGGCGCGTGCTACACGATCTACCTGTTCCACTTCCTATGCGTATCGCTGTTCGGACGGTTCCTCGCGCCGTTCACAACGACGGCGTTCGAGCGCAATGTGCTGCTGGTTGCGCTGCCGTTCGCATGCGCGGTCACGCTCGCGTGCCTGTGCCTGTTCCCGCTGGTCGAGCGGCCGTTCATGTATTCGAACTGGCCGCAGCTGGTGTGGCGCGCGGTGCGGGAGCGGCGGTTGG
>JBEELK010000059.1:0-3010 GCA_041168165.1 Planctomycetota bacterium
GTCGCGCAACGACATCAGGCCGATCGCAATCACCACAAAGAAGCCCAGCGCGATCCATTGCGGCGCCGACGACGAGCGCTTCTTCATCGGCATCGGAGCCGGCGGGTCGCGTCGCAGAGACTCGCCCGGCAGTGGCGGCGGGACCGGTGCCGTTGACGCAGCAGGCGCGATGGGCAAAGGCGTGACCACAGGCTCCACGCCACGCACGGCTGCGACCGAGGCCGCGCCGGCGCCAATCGGAGCGCCGAGATCTACGAGCAACTCCGCGACGGATTGGTAGCGATGGTCGGGGTTCTTCTGCATGCAGCGACGCACCACTTCGCAGTAGCGCGCGTCGACATGCGGCGGGAACGAGATCGGCGCCGTCTCGTGCTTCTTCAGCACTTCCCACTCGCTGTCGCCCTTGAACGGCACGTCGCCGCAGAGGGCTTCATAGAGCATCACGCCGAGCGAATAGATGTCGCTGCGGTGATCGCCCTTTCGCTTCAGCATCTCCGGCGCCATGTAGTAGGGCGTGCCGCGCCCCATCGACATGCTCCGCTGGCTGTGCGTGACGAGCTTGGAGAGCCCATAGTCGCCGACGCGCGCAACGCCGCCCTTTAGGAACACATTGGCGGGCTTGAGGTCGAAGTGCACGAGGCTGCGCTCGTGTAGCGCCGCGACGCCGCGGAACGCCTGCATCAGGAGATTGAGCAACTCGCTGCGCGACGCAGCGTCGCCCGGCAGTCGATCCCGCAGCGTCTCCGAGCCCGCGAAGTTCATCACCACATACGGGATGCCGTCGACTTCGCCGCGGTCCTCGATCGCCACGAGGTTGGGGTGGTCGACCTGCGCGAAGTGCCGCACCTGCTCCAGCTCCTGCAAGACGGCGCGCCGCACTTCGCCGTCGTCGACCTTGAGGAACTTGATCGCGTAGTCCTTGCCGATCGACTGCCGCGTCGCCTTGTAGACGAGGCCGAACATGCCCGCGCCGAGCTTGGTCGTGATCTCAAACCCGCGGACGTAGCCGGGCTTGCGGTAGTTGGCGTAGAACGCCTCCCAGTTGGCGGCTGCCGGAACGGGGCTTTCCTCGTGCGGTGAGGGCATGGGTTGTGAGTTGGCGGCGCGGTTACGCGCAGCGTGCTCAGGATTCTCCGAATTCGCCGACTGCGCAAGCCGTCGGGCGAACGACCCCAGGAGTCCGCCGACCGTTCGCGGGGCCGCCGTTGGAGTTCGTCGCGGGACGGGCTACCGCCCTCGGTCACCCAAACCGTTGCGGCATGCCCGCCGATGCCGCCATCGACTGTCGGGGTCGGCAGCGGCAGCCGGGGCGCTGCTAGACCCGGCTAGCCCTTCACGAGCAAGTCGAGCTCGCTCGCCATCTTGGCCAGATCCCCTACGGAGCGCTGCGCCGACTGAACTCCATGAGCGGTGCTCTCCGCCGACTTGGCGACGGCCGTGATGCTGCGAGCAATCTCTTCGCCACCCCGCACCGACTCCGCGATGTTGCGGCCAATCTCTGAGGTGACCGCAGTCTGCTCCTCGACGGCGCTTGCCACCGTGGTCTGGATCATGTTGATGTCGTCGATCACACGGCTGATTTCGGCAATGGCCGCGATGGCCGAAGTGGTATCGCCTTGGATGGACTCGATTCGACGGGCAATGTCCTCGCTTGCCTGGGCACTGAGTTTCGCCAGTTGCTTCACCTCGTTGGCAACCACCGCAAAGCCCTTTCCCAGTTCTCCAGCGCGAGCAGACTCAATCGTCGCATTGAGCGCTAGCAGGTTAGTTTGCTGAGCGATCGCCGTGATCGTCTTGATGACCCGACCGATTTCGGTGCTCGAATGGCCGAGCTTGGTGACCGTCTCGTTGGTCTTGGAGGACAGGTCGACAGCTTGCGTCGCGACCTTTGCCGCCTGCGTCGTGCTGGCAGATATCGACTTGATGCTGGCCCCCATTTCATCGATCGACGTCGCCACGCTCTGGTTGTTGCGCGACACCTGCTCGGCCGCGGCAGCGACGCTGCGCACCTGGCCGCTCGAATCGTCTGCGTCCAATGCAATCTGCTTGGTGACGGTGGATAGATCCGACGACGACGTCGAGAGCCGGATCGCCGCTGCACGAACGCTCTCGACGATCTGCGCATTCTTGCGTCGAGCGTTCACTTGCTCCGTCACATCGCTCGCAAACTTGACGACTTTGAAGGGCTTGCCAGACGGATCGAAAATCGGGTTGTAGCTCGCCTGGATCCAAATGACCGTGCCGCCCTTGCCAATGCGCTTGAATTCTCCCGCCTGGAACTTGCCTGAACCAAGATCGATCCAGAACTGCCGATACGCCTCGCTGCTGCGATCCGCCGGTTCGACAAACATGGAGTGGTGCTTGCCGACCACCTCCTCAAGTCGATAGCCAAGCGTCTTCAGGAAGTTCTCATTCGCATGGCGAATCTTGCCATCCAGGGAGAACTCGATGACAGCCATGGACTTTCCGATCGCATCGAGCTGGCCCTGGCTATCTGCGGAGCGCAGCTTTGCCTCCGTAATGTCGCTCGCAAACTTCACGACCTTGCAGGGTCGCCCATTGGCATCGCGGATGGGGTTGTAGCTCGCGTGGATCCACACGTCCTTGCCACCCTTGCCGACTCGATGAAACTCACCGGACTGGAACACTCCGCTCTGGAGATTGACCCAGAACTCCCGATAGGCATCGGTGCCTCGCTGCTGCGGAGGCACAAACATCGAGTGATGTTTGCCCACAATCTCCTCAAGGCGGTACCCGAGTGCCTGCAGGAAGTTCTCATTGGCGGTCCGAATCGTGCCGTCGAGCTCAAACTCGATCACGGCTTGCGACCGGTGCAACGCATCCAATTCTGCCTTGAGAAGTTGCAGGCGTTGCAGATCTCCGGGACCTGCGTCACCCATAGTCAGGGAACGGTCGACAGAGAGAGTGGTCATAGGACGATGCCGTAGGTCTCGCCGAAGGCGCTTGGATAGCTGAGAACTCCGCCAAATGGCGGATGCACCTTTTTCGG
>JBEELK010000060.1:0-5875 GCA_041168165.1 Planctomycetota bacterium
AAGGGCGCGCAGAGCCCGAGAAGCGGTCCCAGCAACTGTTGATCGCGGCGCGCACGATCCCGAGGTCTTCGATCGACACGCGCGAGAGCGGGATCTCGGAGCTGCGGGCTTGGATGCCGAGAGCGAGCGGAGTGACCGGCGACGCAGAGCACGCGTGCGCAACGGCCTCGAAGTGGAACCACTTCGCGGGCGTGAGCGCGAAGCGGGCACGAAGCGGCGCTCCCAGCGAACTCGCGAGGCGCCTCGCGGCTTCCAGTTCTGCGATGTCGCCGTGCGACAGGTCGATCTCGAGGTCTGCGATCGGCAGGCCTTCCAACGCCAACGACGCTTGCGCCGAGTCCCCGATGCGGAAGAGCCGCAAGGAAACGGGCGGAATGTGCGAGCCACTGCGCAACGCGGCCACTGCGTCTCGCCAGCTGGCTGCGGCGAGCGGCTCTACGCCCTCGATCGTGATGGAGGTCAAACCTTTGGACTCGACCGTCAACGCTCTGCGGGCGGCCGCAGACCAAGCGGCGCCTGGCGCAGGCAAACGGAAGACGACGCCCTTCAAGCCAGCGTCGTTTGGGAAGACCGCGAGCGCGCCGTAGTCCCGCACCATCGGCGCATCCGCGAGAAAGCCGGACGCACACGACCCGATGCAGGAGGCACAGTGCGACGCGGGCAGTCGCCCGGCAGCGAGCGATGCGCGCAGGTTCGCGAACTCAGCGCCGTCTCGAACTTCGGCCACGGCGTGCTCGGACAGCGAGCCCATGGCAGCGCCTCCGTATTCGCAAGCACGGACCGATCCATCGGCGTCGACCACGGCGCCGACCCTAGGGGCAGGACACGCCGTCCAATCTGGACCGGATGGCATCGGCTCGAGGCCGATACGGCGACGCGCCAACGCCAACGCGTCCGCAGCGATTGCGAAGTCAGCTGGATCTTCTGGTTGGGCAGACATGTCAGCGCGCTTGGATCAGCCAGCCGCACGCAATCGACAGGAATGCCAGATCTGCGAGCAGGGCAGTATACGCGCATGATGCAGGCTGCTGCTTGGCCTCGCAAAGCGCGGGATGAGTTTCGGGATTTGCTAGCAGGGGATGTCGTGCAGAGCAGCCTTCAACCTGCGGTGACTGTCGCAGGCGGCGGCTCGATAGGAAGGCCTGTTGATGGCCGATGTGAGTGGGAACGCAGCGATGGGATGCTTGCGCCGAGTCCATCGGAACTCACAAGCAGGCCCATGAGACACGTGCTCGGTTCCACGTAGCTCTCGCGGATTCAGATGGAGTCCAAGAATGGCTCGAACTCGGAGCCGCGAACGGCGGCAACGACATCTGCGTAGTTGGTCAGCAACTCCTGATAGGGCCGATCGACGACCTTCTTGATGCTCGCGGGGTGCTCAAAGTCGTTTTCGACGCCCAAGAAGCTCGCGACCTCGCCCATCACGCGGGCCGACGCACCGAGCTTGGCGCCAGGAGAGACTCGCGCGCACGCGGCGATCAGGCGCTCGTAGGAAATCTCCAGCACGCGAAG
The DNA here is from genome assembly GCA_041168165.1 of Planctomycetota bacterium. Lineage (GTDB taxonomy): Bacteria > Planctomycetota > UBA1135 > UBA1135 > UBA2386 > SXPK01. The sequence goes on from JBEELK010000060.1 coordinate 1,513, forward strand.
GTCGCGTGTCATGTCGCGGAACACTGCAGCCTCGGACTCGACCCACCGTGCGCATTGCAGGACGCGCTGCGCCTCCACTGCGATGGGTGAAGCCGCGCGCACGCCGTCGTAGTTGTGATAGACGTTCCGCGCCTCGGCGAGCGCCATCGACAAAGCCTGATGCAGCACGTTCGTGCGCACGAGGTGCAAAATCGGCACGCCGCTGCGCCCGCAGTACTCCAGCAGCAGCGGGCGGAGATGCAGGTCGTAGTGCACCGGCGTGATGTAGCGAAGCTGGTTGTACTTCACGTCGAGGCCCAGCGCCCTGACCAGGCCGGCCTTCGACGGGTAGCTGCGCTTGCAGTCCTCGCGCAGGAACACCATGTATTCGTCGAGGAGCCCGATGCCGTCCTCGTAGTGCAGCGGCGGGACCTGCCGCGTCACCATCGTGCGCACGAAGTTGTGGTAGCAGTTCGGCAGCGGGTAGGGATACAGCACCTCGCCATGCACGACGGCGCCCGGGTTGGTGCCGATCAACTCGCGCAGGAAGTTCGTGCCACTCCGCTGGCTGCCCACGAGCAGGAAGACGGTTGCCCCATCCACCTGGTGGTTTGCGTTGGCTCGGTTGGTTGGAGAGTTCATCGAGTCCTGCGGCGGACGAGCCGCCACATGCTCGAAGGGGGCGGGTTCGAGCGATCCCTAGAGGAGCGCTCAAGGGAGGGGCAAGCCAGTATGCCACAGGCTTGCTACATCTGACGGAGTGCAGGCTGGGAAAGGACGATTAGAAACTGATCAAGGCGCTCGCCGACTCGCTTGTTCCTTGTAGGTCCGATGCGGCAACATCTGCGCGTGCGCATCTCTCTCGTCATTCCCACCTACAACGCAGGCACGTTGCTCGACGACGTGCTCGCTGGCATCGGCTCCCTGCAAGGAGTCACGTTCCACGAGAAGTTCGCGATCGATAGCGGATCCTCCGATGGCACCGTCGATCGACTGCTTCGCGCAGGCTTCCGCGTCGACTCGATCGACAAACGCACGTTTGACCACGGCAGCACGCGCGACCTCGGCATCAGTCGTACAACCGGCGATGTCATCGTGCTGATGGTCCAGGATGCGACGCCGCAGGGCTCGGACTGGCTCGCAAAGATGATCGCGCCATTTGCAGATCCGCAGGTGGCCGGCGTGTGGTGCCGCCAGATCCCGCGCGAGAAGTGCCAACCGGTGATGAAGCGGCGCATCCTCGGATGGCCCGGCTGGGGCGACGGAGTGACGACGAAGAAGTTGGCTCCGGGCCAGAAGCTCGAAGACCTCCCGCCGTTCGAGCAACTGATGCTGAGCGCGTTCGACAACGTCGCTTCGGCGATCCGCCGCACCGCGTGGCACGACTTCAAGCTCGGTCCGCGTCGCTTCGGCGAGGATGTCTGGTTTGGCAAGCGCGTGATCGCATCGGGCCTTGCGCTCGCACACCAAGGCGGCGCATGCGTGATGCACAGCCACGACCGGACCGCGTGGTCCGAAGGCAAGCGCACGTTCTGCGACCACCGCAACCTCGTCGGCCTCTTCGGGCTCGTCGGCATCCCAACGCGGGAAGCGCTGCAAGGCGCGCTGCTGCACGGCACGAAGGAACATCTCGACTACGTGCGCAGCTTGAAGCTGCCGCCGCAAGAAGAGGCAGACGCGCTGAAGTGGACCGAGGAGTACGTGAAGTGGCAGTGCTGGGGCCAATTCCTCGGCGCCAAGGCAGGTTCGAAGCCAAAGGGCTTCAAGGGGCTCTTCTACCGCTGGCTCGGCAAACGCCTCGAACGCGGCATCGGGTAGCATTCTGAGACGTTCTGCGGCAAACGCGCGCCACCGCGCCGTAAGCCGCATGCGGCGTCGGCTCCCCCCTCATGCCGAAGATTCTCTGTATCTCGCCATACGTCCCCCACCCGGTGACGCATGGAGGCAGCATCCGCACGCGACTCCTCTTGGACGCGTTGCGCGGGCTGGGAGAACTCCATCTCGCAGCGCCCGTCGTGCGCGAACAGGACCGAGCGGACGCGCAGTATCTGGCGCTGGCCCTCGACCTGACTGCGCACGAACTGGAAGGACGAGCGGACGGGAGCGCCGGCAAGTTGGGCAAGCTCACTCGTTGGTTCCGCGGCGAGTCCGAGATGCTGGCGCGGCGCTGGACTCCGGCAGCCGTTGCAAAGGCATCGAGCCTGCTCGCCACCTATCGCTTCGACCTCGTCGTCGCAGATGGAGCGCATGCGTTGCCGCTGGTGCCACAGCGCACGCGTCCACTGCTGTTCCACATGCACAACGTCGAGTCGGCGATCCTGGCTCGACCTCCCGCGCAGCCGCAGTCGCTGCAGGCCGAGTGGACACGCCGCATCGAGGCTAGGCAAACCGCGCGAGTCGAGGCTCGCTACTTGAAGTCGGCTGCGATCAGCATCGCGGTCTCTGACTCCGATCGAGCGCTCGCGATGTCGATCTGCAAGGACGCGAACGTCGTCACCGTTCCTAACGCCGTGGAGATCCACGCGCAGCCAATCGCGGCGCGAACTGCAGATGGCCCGTTGCAATTGCTATTCGTTGGCCGCCTCGACTACCCGCCCAACCTCGAGGCGGTCACCGAGCTGGTCGAACGGCACCTGCCCGCATTGCGCGCGGCGTTCCCTGGCGTTCGCGTGCGCGTGGTCGGCGAAGACAGCAGGGGCAAGACGCAGCGGCTCCAGCGCGAGGGCGTCGAGTTCCTCGGCCGAGTCTCGGACCTCGAGCCCCACTACGCGGCGAGCCACGCGGCCTACATCCCGCTCCGCAGCGGCGGCGGCACGCGACTCAAGATCCTCGAAGCGTTCTCACTCGGGCTGCCGGTCGCGAGCACCGCAATCGGAGCAGAGGGCCTAGCAGCGAAGGATCGCGTTCACTTCCGTCAGTTCGACACGCCGGAGCAAGGAGTCGCCGCGCTGCGCGACCTGCTCGGCGAACACCGCAACGCATATGTCCAACGCGCGCGAGCGCTCGTGCACGCGCACTACTCGCGCGATGCCGCGGTGGCAGCCCTGCGCAAAGCCTGCGAATTCGCGCTCAGTTCGGCGCGTTCTGCGGCTCCGTGACCACGCGCAGCACGCTCTGGACGGAACGGCGATAGAACCGCCGCGACGACTGACGAGCGACCAATGCCATGGGCAGCCGTGGCAGCACAGCAAGGCTGGCGAGCACGCCATCGGCGATGGACAGCGAGAGCATTCGCGCGCGCTTGCGAAGGTTCCAACCAAACCAGATGCCGTGTGTGAGCACGAGCAACGGGTCCGTGACGCCGCGCACGAAGAACAACTCGGTGTTGCGCCAGTTGAGACGCTCGAGCCGAGCGCGCGAGAACACCCTGCTCGACGTGCCGCGGTGCGCGTGATGCACCACGCTGTCGTGCGCGTACAGGCAACGCCATCCTCGTCGCCACGCCTGCCACGACAGGCTGACGTCTTCGACGTAGCACGGCTCGTAGAGGTCCTCGAAGCCGCCGATCGCGTCGTACTTGCGGCGATCGAATGCGCTGCTGCCGCCGCCTGCCCACATCGGCGCACGCGCGTCGCCGGCGACGCCCGGCGCTTGCAACAGTCGTAGCTCGCCGCGTCGAACGAAGCAGCGAGCAAGCCCCGTCTCCGCGCGGTGACCTTGCATCTCGATGCGCGAACTGACCGCGAACACGTCGCCGTCGCCAAACGGCTTCAGCAACTCCACGAGGAAGCCCGCTTCGACGCGCATGTCGTTGTTGAGGAACACGAGCACGTCGCGCGTCGCGACCTCGACGCCGGCGCGGTTGCCGCGGATGAAGAAGCGGTTCTCGGGAACGCGCACGATCTTCGTCCACGCGTGCTCCTTCGCAACAAACTCCGCGGACCCATCGTCGCTGCCGTTGTCGACGACGATCACTTCGTGGTCGCCTGGGCAGTTCGCGACCGCGACGCGAAGCGATGGCAGCAACTCGCGCAGGTAGCCGATGCCGTTCCAGTTGAGGACGACGATGGACGCATTACGCGAACGCGGCGGGTCGTCGGCGGGAGCGCGCCGCAACAGCAGCACGAAGGGCCAACACACGAGGTCGATCGCAACGAGGATCGCAGCGAACAGCGCAGCGCCCAGCCACACGAACGGAAACGCAAGCAGCAGCGCAACGCGCAGCAGCGGGCTCATGCTTCGATCCTCGCGAGCAGTTGGGCGGACGTCGCGCGGACATTGAGAGTCGCGTGCACGAAGTCGCGCGCAGCAGCGGCCACGGCACGCGCGGCGCCACGGTCTTGCAGCGCGAGCAGCAGCGCTTCCGCGAGGCTAGCGCTGTCTGCGGGCGCGCAGAGGAACCCAGTCTCCCGGTCGCGCACCATCTCCGGGATGCCCGAGATCG
>JBEELK010000061.1:0-2629 GCA_041168165.1 Planctomycetota bacterium
AAGCAGTCGGCAAGCGCTTTGGCGACGTCGACGTCCTGCGCTCCGTGGACCTCGAGGTCGCGCGCGGCGAGTTCCTCGGCCTCGTCGGGCCCAATGGCGCCGGCAAGTCGACGCTGCTGCGCATCCTGACTGGCCTGCACCAACGCACGAGCGGAACCTGCCGCGTGTTCGGGCTCGACCCGACCAAGCGCTCGCTGGAGATCCGTCAGCGTTGCTCCTACCTGCCGGGCGAGACCTCGGTCTACCAGGAGATGACCGGCGCGCAGTTCCTGCAGTTCGCGCAGTCGTTCCACGCGGCATCGGATGCGGCGCGCGAACGCCGGCTCGCCGAGTTGTTCGCGTTGCCGCTGCATGCGCGTGTGCGCAGCTACAGCGCCGGCATGAAGCAGAAGCTCGCGGTGCTCGCGGCGCTCAGCGTCGAAGCCGAACTGTATCTGCTCGACGAGCCCGATCGCGCGCTCGACGCGACGATGCGCATGGAGTTGCGCGCGGTCCTGGTCGCGATGCGCGACCAACAAAAGACGATCGTGCTCAGCTCTCACCATCTCGAAGAACTGAGCGCGCTGGCGTCGCGGCTCGCCTTCTTGCGCAAGGGCTCCTTCATCGCGGCGAGCGAAGTCGCGGACGCGCGAGCAAGGCTCTCGCGGCGCGTGCGCCTTCGACTCGCCGATGGCGCGCAGTTGCCGCCGTCTACCCGCGTGACGCAACGCCTCGGCGATGGCTCGCTCGTGATCGACTGCGACGGCGATCCACGCGCGCTGCTGCGCGCGATCCCCGACGCCGCACTACTCGCGGCCGAAATCGGCACGGAGCGGCTCGAAGACCTCTACGGCCTGCTGTTCTTGCACGCGTCGACCCAGCGTGGCGAGGGCTCCCTCGCATGATCGCGCAGAAGACGTTCCGCGAGATTCGCGTGATGGCGCTCGTCTACACGGCGTTGCTCTTCGCGCTCGCCGCGCCGGTGATCTGGCTGTGGCCCGACATCTACGGCGACTTGAAGGGATCGACGCTGCTGAAGAACCCGGGCTTCGACTTCCTAAAGCGCATCGGCGTCGGCGTGACCGACCGCAGCGAAGACATCGCGTACCGCAACTGGATCGCGGTGATGCTGTTCTTCCGCAGCGTGAACCTGCTGGGCATCGCGGCGAGCGTGCTGCTCGGCACCGCGTTGTTCGCGCGCGAACGCGAGACGCAGACGCTGGAGTTCTTGCTCTCTCGTCCCGTGTCCCGCGGCCAGGTGCTGTGGCAGAAGAGCTGGCCCACCGTGCTGTGCGTGCTCGTGCCGATCTTCGTCGTCAACACGTCGGCGATCTTGTTGAGCCGCAGCATCGACATGGAGTTGCCGTTCTGGCCGCTGCAACTCGCCAACCTGCACGGCAGCCTGTTCGTGCTCGCGATCCTCGCCTTCACGACGTTTGTCTCTGCGCGCTGTCGCGTGCAAGCGCATGTCGCATTCTGGGTCGGCGGCGTGGTCGTGGCGCAGATCGGCATCTACCTGATTCCACGCCTGCGCGCCTACAGCCTGTTCCGACTGTCGGATTTCGACTGCTACGGGCCGATCCTCGCCGGCAACTTGAAGTTGCCCGAGATGTTCCTGCCGTGGCACGGCACAGCGCCGTCGCTGTGGCTCTTGCTCGCCGCGGCGCTGTTCTACTTCTTGTCATGGCGTTCGCTGCGCGACCTGGAGCTGTGACGTGATCCCGCTGCTCGTCGCGCTGACGATCCTTCGCGAGGCCTTGCGAACGCTCGGCACACCGTTGCGACTGCTCGCCTACTTGCCGATGCGGCGACGCTGGCGGCGGCTCGCGCAGCAAGCGCTAGCTGCGTCCGCGCATGGCGATCCCAACCACCGCGATGACGACGATGTCGCAGCGCGCCTCGTCGAGCGCGCGATCGAGTCGGGTCGAATTCGCAAAGGCAGCGGACGTCCGCGCGTGTTCTTGTCCGCGGGCGAAGCGAGCGGCGATGCGCATGCCGCGCGGTTGTGCGCAGCGATCCAACGCGACGCCGACGTCGTCGCATTCGGCGGCCCGATGCTGCAGAAGGCCGGCGCCGACGTGCGCTATCCGCTCGCGGAGCACGCCGTGATGGGCGTCGTCGCGGTGCTCAAGCAGTTGCCGTTCGTCGTTCGCGCGTATGCGACGTTCTTGCGCATGCTGCGCGACGAACCGCCGGACCTCGTCGTGCTCGTCGACTATCCCGGGCTCCATCTCGTGATGGCGAAGGCGTGCAAGCGCGCGCGCGTTCCGGTGCTGCACTACGTGGCGCCGCAGTATTGGGCTTGGGGCCCGTGGCGCATGCGCCGCTACCGCCGCGCCGTCGACGCGACGCTGACGATCCTGCCGTTCGAGACCGCGTTCTTCCGCCAGTTCGAAGTGCCCGCGCGTTACATCGGACATCCGCTGCTCGACCAGATCGAAGCTGCGCCAGTCGACGAGGCGATGCTGCAAGAAGCGCGTTCCACGCGCACGCTGTGCTTGCTGCCAGGATCGCGCCGCTCGGAGATCGAAGCCAACCTTGCGGGGATGCTCGCGGTCGCCGCGAAGATCCATGCGGCAGACCCGTCGATGCGCGTCGTCGTCGCGCACCGCGATCCTCGCCGAGAATCGTTGCTGCGCGCTGCGATCGA
>JBEELK010000062.1:0-6999 GCA_041168165.1 Planctomycetota bacterium
ACCTGACGCAAGAAGAGCAGGCTCTGGTGCGCAGCCATCCTGCGCTCGCCGCGGAGCGCCTTGAGTGCTTGCCGAGCTTGCGCCCTGTTGCGCTCATCGTTCGGCATCAGTCCGAGCGACACGATGGCTGTGGCTTGCCGGAAGGGCTGCGCAACGACCGCATTCCGCTCGGCTCGCGCATCCTCGCGATCGCGAGTGCATTCGACCTCTGGACGACATGTGGCGATCCGTCGCCGCTGTCGCGCGAGGCTGCGCTGCGTCGCATGACCGAGGAGCGCGGCGAGGCCTACGACCCGTGGCTGTTCGACCTGTTCGCGGATTGCGTGAGCGCGCTGCCGATCGAGGCGAAGGCTGCGGAGAGCGATAGTGCGGATGCGAAGGCTGTGATGATCCTGCCAGCAGGCAGCTTGCCGAACGCGGCGCAGAACGATCGCGAAGATGGCCTCGATTACGACCTCGGCGCGGAGCTCGAAGTGATGCTCGAAGAACTGCCGCCGGAGGATCGCGCGTGAGAACGCTGCTCGCGTTGTCGCTCTCGCTAGCGGCCAGCGTCGGCGCATGCCGAATGCCGCAGCGCAGCGCCGCGGAGATCGGCGATCCGTTCTTGCGCGCGGAGGCTGCGCGCGAGCGCGGCGACCTGACGCTCGCGTTGTGCGCGTTCGACGAAGTCGAGCCCAGGGATCCTCGCTACGCGCAGGCTCGCTTGCAGGCCGCGGCGCTGGAGCAACGGTTGCGGCGGCACCAGGAACTGACGCTGCAGGGGCTTCGATTGCGCGCGGAGTGGCGCTGTGACGATGCCATCGCCGCGTTTCTTGAAGCGCAGCGCGCGTGGCCCGAAGACGAGCGCACGCGTCAGTTGTTGATCGCGACGGAGTCGCGTCGCGCGGCGGCTAGGAACGACGCGGATTCGACGTCGATTGCGCGCGACGCAAAAGCCATCGACGCGCAGCCGCAAGCGGTCGCGGTCGATGCGACGCGCGCGGACGCGGATTCCAGCGCCGCGATTTCGCCGGTGCCGATGGCGGAGGGCGAACTCAATGCGCCGCGCGCAGCGGATCCCGTTGGCGCGCAACTCGCCCGGCTCGAGGCGCGGCTGCAGCGCGGACAACTCGACTCGGTCCTGACCGAGATGTTCGCGCTCCATCGGCAGTGGCCATCGGACGCGCGCGTCTGCGGGCGCCTTGCGCGCCTGCTGCTGCAGCGCGGCCTCGTGCACTACGGTCGAGGCGCGATCGAGGTTGCGGTGGAGGACTGGCGCCGCGCGCGCCAACTCGATCCGCAACTGGCGTCGGTTGCGCAATTGCTTGACTCTGCGTCGCGCGAGCTATCTCAGCCGCCGCGCTGATGCAGATGGCGGACGCGATTTGTCCGCTGCTGATCTCGCATACATCGCCAGCGGCATCATTTCTGCCAGCGGTTGGTGCTTAGACAACTGCTGCGTTCAGGCCGCGCGAGCGAAAGAAAACCGGGGGTGAAACTTCGGGAAAAGGGGAAGAAGGAGAGTCAAGTTTTTACGTCCGTGGCGGACAACCCCCGGCAGGGTGCGATTGCCATTCCAAGCTTGCGCCGGGTCTGGCGGTATTCGGTCTCTATCGAGGTCGCGAGGTGGTGAGCCCTCTCGTCTTCCTCTGTCTCAGGCGCGCAGAACACTAGCTCGCAAATCGCAGTTCGTCAACGCGCCGATTTGCGCATTCGAATCGCAAACGGCTCGATCCGGGCAGACCAGCCGTTGGGAAGGAGCGTTGCCGCGGTGGCCTCTTCGATCACGCATGGCCCAAAGATCGTGGCGCCAATCGGCAGCTCGTCGCGGCGAAGCCAGCGGATGGGCGCGCCGCCGATCGGCGACTTGCGCAGTTGTGGCGACGGGGTGCGCGAGCCGGCTGCGGCGGGAAGCGATGCCGGCAACGGTTTGCCCCGCCGCTCAGCCCGCGCCGTGATGCGGACCAACTCGATTGCCGTGCCCGGCTGAACGAAGCCAAACCGCTGTTCGTGGGCTTGCTCGAACGCGCGCGGCAGCGGCTCCCTCGTCGCTTCGATCGCCAGCCCCTGGCCTTGGCCGCGATAGCGCAACACGAAGTTGGCTCGGCTCGTAGCCGCGCCCTGCTTGCCGTCCGCGCTGTGCTTGGCGTCGAGTTGCCCCTCCGCGAGCTTGCGCAGTTGCGCTCCGCGCGCGCGCCACTGCCGCTCGTTGGCCTGCGACCACGGTTGCAGGGCGGCTTCGACCACTTCCGCCGAGTCCCCGGCGAGCGCCAATCCCAGCGCGGAGAACGCGCCTGGGTGCATCGGCGCGAGTGCCTCGGGCATGCCGAGTTGCGCGCAGAGTCGCGCGGCATGGAGCCCGCCTGCGCCGCCGTAGCAGACGAGCGGGGCGGTCGCGGGGTCCACGGCCCGTTCGCCGGTGATGCGAAGCAGCGCGCGCGCCATCGACGCGTCGGCGACGGCAAGGATGCCGTCTGCGGCGCGGCGGACCGAGAGCGACAGCTTCTTCGCCAGCCGTTCGATGGCCCGCACGCTGCGGCTTGGGTCGATCGTGAACCCGCCGTCGAGCAGCGTTGACGCTCCGAGGTGCCCGAGCGCCACGTGCGCATCGGTGACCGTGGGCTCATCACCCTTGCCGTAGCACGCAGGCCCCGGGTCCGCGCCTGCGCTCTCCGGGCCAACGCGCAACGCGCCGCCGCGGTCGCAGTAGGCGATGCTGCCGCCGCCGCAGCCAACGGTGTGCACATCGACGGTGGGCAGCGGCAGCGGCAAGCCCGCGATCTGGCCCTGGTCGGTCTGGATGCGGCCATCCTCGACGAGGCACACGTCGGTCGACGTGCCGCCCATGTCAAACGCGGCGGCGCGCTCGATGCCGATCGCTTCGCAGAGTCGTTGCGTCGCGAGCACGCCGCCCGCGGGGCCCGAGAACATCGCCCGCGCCGGGAATGCGCGCGCTTCGTTCGCAGGCAGGATGCCCGTGCTCGAACGGAACAACCGCAGCGTGCCGTTGCCGATCTGGCTTTGGATGCGCTCCGTGTAGGCGCTGACGAGCGGCGCGGTCGCGGCGTTGAGGATCGCGGCGGAGAAGCGCTCGTACTCGCCGAGTGCGGGCCACAGCTCGGCGCTGCACGTGACTCGGACTTCGGGCATCGTGCTGCGGATCGCGCGCGCGATCGCGCGTTCGTCTTGCGGCGCGGTGGGGGAATGCAGCAGGCCGATCGCGATCGCCTCGGGCTTCCGCTTCTTCAGTTCGCGCACGATGCGCGCGATCTCGCGCGGCGTGAGCGGCTCGATCGCAGTGCCATCCGCGGCGCGGCGGCAGTTGGCTTCGATGCGCAGTTCGCGCGGCGCCGGCGGCGTCTTGCGGTCTGGCTCCAGCGCATACAGCTCGCTGCGTTCTTGGCGGCCGATCTCGATCAGGTCGACGAAGCCGCGGTTGGTCACGAACGCGGTCTTGGGCAGCTTGCCCTCGAGCACGGCGTTGAGGCCAACCGTCGTGCCGTGCACGACGTCGACCGCCTCGTCAGGCCGTTTCCGCACCTCGGCGATGCCCTGCAGCACCGCGCGACCGGGATCGTCAGGAGTCGACGGCAGCTTGTGCACCGTGACGCGGCCGCGGTCCTGCCGAACGACGTCGGTGAACGTGCCGCCAGTGTCGATGCCGATGCGTACCGCCATGCGGCGGCACGGTAGGTGCGTGCTGCGCGAAGTCGAGAGTTGGTTGGGCCGCGGCCACTGCATAGCCTGTTCGCCCCATGCTGCTCGCGGCCTACTGCCTTGCTGCCTTCCTGTTCGGCGCCGTGCCGTGGGCGCTGCTCGTCGTGCGGTTGTGCAAGGGCAAGGACCTGCGCACGATCGGGTCGGGCAACGTCGGCGCGACCAACGCGAGCCGCGCGTTCGACAGCAAGCGAGGCCGCCTGCTCGCGTTCCTCGGCATCTACTTGCTCGACGCGGGCAAGGGCTTCGTGCCTGCGTTCTTTGGGCCGTCGCTGCTCGGCGGCTACGCGGAGTTTGAAGGTGCCTTGCTCGGCCTCTCCGCGATCTTGGGCCACGTGTTCTGCCCGTTCCTCGGCTGGAAGGGCGGCAAGGGCGTCGCGACCGCGACCGGCGTGCTGCTCGCGCTCGATTGGCAAGTCGCGGCGATCTCGATCGGCGTGTTCTTCGTCGTGCGCGCGCTGACGGGGCAGGTGTTCTTCGGCAGCCTCGCGCTCGGCTTGGCGCTCGCGGCGTCGGCGGTCGGATTGCATCCCGACGACGCGTTTGGCGTGCGGCACCCGATCACGTTCCTGTGCTTTCTGATCGCAGGGTTCCTGTTCTGGACGCATCGCAGCAACTTGGCAAAGCACCGCGCGCAGAAGGCGAACGGCAACCAGGAGCGCGCGCGATGAAGGTTGCGGTCCTCGGTTGCGGCGGGTTTGGCACGGCGCTGGCGGTCACGCTTGCGCGCGCAGGTCGCGAGGTCGCGATGTGGGGCCACGATGTGGCCAACACGGAGCGCATCGCGAAGACGCGCCACAACGAGCGCTATCTCGAAGGCGTCACGGTGCCGGACTCGGTGTTGGTGACGACGGACGCGAGCGCTGCGTTGCGCTCTGCAGGTTGCGCGCTCGTCGCGGTGCCGACGCAGCATGTGCGGTCCGCGCTGTCCCCGATGGCTGCGAGCGGCGCGCTGGCGCAGTCGCTGCCGTTGGTGTCGTTGGCGAAGGGGCTCGAGCAGAGCACTGGGTTGCGACCGAGCGAAGTGATCGCGCAAGTCGCGGGCAATGGCGAACGCGTCTACGTGCTGAGCGGGCCGAGCCACGCCGAAGAAGTCGTGCGCGCGATGCCGACGACGGTGGTGTTGGCGGGCCACGATCCGCGCGCGCTGCACGAGCTGCAGGCAGCTCTGTCGACGCCGACGTTCCGCATCTACCGCAACGCCGACGTGATCGGCGTCGAGTTGTGCGGTGCGCTCAAGAACGTGATGGCGCTCGCCGCGGGCATCGCAGACGGACTCGGGTGCGGCGACAACACCAAGGCCGCGATCTTGTCGCGCGGCATCGTCGAGATGACGCGCTTTGGCAAAGCCTGCGGCGCGGACGAGCGGACGTTCTATGGGCTCGCGGGCGTCGGCGACCTCGCGGTCACCGCGTTCAGCCGCCACGGCCGCAACCGCGCGTTCGGCGAGCGCATCGGCAAGGGCGAGACCGTGCAGCAAGCGCTTGCCGCGTCGCCGAAGGTCGCGGAGGGCGTGTGGACGTCGCGCGTCGTCGCGGAGCGCGCGCACGCGATGCAGGTCGAGATGCCGATCGCGGACGCGGTGAGCCGCGTGCTGTGGTTTGGCCTCCCGCCGCAGCAAGCGGTGAAGGCCCTCATGGAACGCGATCCCAAGGCCGAGGCCTGAGGCGCACACGATGGCGCGCGCATTCGTTGGCCCGTTGTGCCGCTTCTTCGCCGGCGATCGCGGCGAGCCCGTCACGTTCGCGCAAGGCGTCGAGGATTGGCGTCGCGACTTGCAGTCCGCGTTCGACAAGCAGCTCGTGCCGCAGTTTGCCTGGCGCGAGGACCCGAGCGAGCCTGCGGAGCAGTTCGATCTCGGCGATAGCGGTTGGATCGCGCTGCGGCTGTTTGCGTTCTACGCCGAGAAGAGCGACCTCGACCTGCCCGACACCGCGCCTGCGCTGATCGAACTCGACCGCGACTGGCGCGAAGCGGCGGACCAGAAGTTTGGGCGCAGCAAGTACGCGCACCTGTTGGCGGCGCGCATGTGGTTTCCGCAGGACTTCGAGTTCACGGCGCGCATCGCGTTGCCCGACGGGGAGGCGACCGAACTCGGCTCGCTTTCGGTGCTCAAGGACCAACTGCGCTGGCTCAACGCGCGCACGTTCCAGGCCGACGAGGAGCAGTTCGCAACGTGGGATGCGATCGAAGCCCCGGCTGGCGGGCCGCTAATCGCTTCGGCGCAACGCGGCTACGCGGCGCTGTGGCGCGCGGTCTCTGTCGCGACGCAGCGGCGCATGCCGCTCGTTCTGATCGAGGCGTGAGGCGACGCGGCGTCGCAAGGAACCCGCGCTGCGTCGGTTCTTTGCGGTGGAGCCTGCACGGGGCCGTTCGGTAGCCTGTGCGTCCCTCTCGTTTCCTTCGCAGGAGCTTCGCTTGAACGACGCCGTCTCTTCGCGTTCGGGCTCGGGCCATCCGCCCGGCCTCTACATGCTGTTCTTTGCCGAGATGTGGGAGCGCTTCTGCTTCTACGGCATGCGCTCGCTGCTCACGCTCTACATGATCAGCGAGGTCTTCAAGTATTCGGACGCGCAAGCGACGTCCGTCTACGGCAGCTACAACGCGCTGATCTACCTGACGCCGATCTTCGGCGGCCTGATCGCGGACCGGTTGCTCGGCTATCGCTGGGCGATCCTCATGGGCGGGCTGCTCATGGCGATCGGCCAGTTCACGCTCGTCGTGCAGAAGGAGTTCTTCTTCTACGCGGGCATGGCGTTCATGGTCGTCGGCAACGGCCTGTTCAAGCCCAACATCTCGACGCTCGTCGGCCGCCTCTATCCGCCTGGCGACTCGCGCCGCGACGCTGGCTTCACGATCTTCTACATCGGCATCAACGTCGGTGCCTTCTTGTCGACGATGGTGTGCGGCTACTTCGCGCAGACCAAGGACTGGACGATCGGCTTCGGCATCGCCGGCGTCGGCATGCTGCTCGGGCTCGTCACGTTCGGCCTCGGTAAGCATCGCCTCGACGGCCACGGTGAGCCGCCGAACCCCGCGAAGTTCTCGGGCAACCTGACCAAGGTGCTGATCGGCGCATTCGCGTGCGTGCCCGGCGTCTACTTGCTGCTCAGCGAGGACAAGGCGGTCAAGACGCTGCTCGTCGTCGCGATCCTCGTCGTGCTCGGCAGCTTGTTCGTGACGGCGCTTCGCGAGGAGAAGCAGCAGCGCGAGAAGATGTTCGTGCTGCTCGGGCTGTGGTTCTTCCACATGATGTTCTGGACGTTCTTCGAGCAGGCCGGCACCTCGCTGACGCTGTTCACC
>JBEELK010000063.1:0-7237 GCA_041168165.1 Planctomycetota bacterium
TGCGGCCGCGCGGTGTTGCACGGCGGCGCGGACACGGCGTTTGCCAACAACTACGGCGACTCGTGGGCGTGGGATGGAACGTCGTGGACGCAGCTTTCTGGCACATCGCCTTCGGCTCGCCATGGCGCGGCGTCGGCGTTCGATGCGCAGCGTGGGCAGACCGTGTTGTTTGGCGGCCGCGATACCGCAGGCTTCAAGGCCGACACGTGGCAACTCGGCAGTCCGTGCAGTCGCACGATGTCCGTCGTGACCCAGCCGCAGGTCGGCGGCATGGCTGCGTTCCGCTTCGATTACCCAAATGCCGCGGCCGGCCACTTCTACTTCCACCTGCTGACGGCGCGTCAGCTCGGCAGCTATGCGGTGCCGATCCCCGGCATTGCGTCGATCGGCGTGTCGCGCGTCGACCTGTTCAATATCTACCTGCAGCCGAGCGGCCTGCTCGACGCGTCGGGCGCCAATGTGCTCAACGTCGCGATCCCGCCCGACAACTTCCTCGTCGGCCTTCCGTTCGACGTGCAGACGCTCGACTTCAACTTCTTCACCAACACGCTGTATTGGGCCAACAACGACGCAGAAGTGTCGATCGCGCCCGTCGTGCCGCCCGTCGCGAGCTTCACGGCGACGCCGACCGTTGGGCAGGCGCCGCTGGTCGTGCAGTTCACGGATACTTCGACGGACGGGCCGACGAGCTGGCAGTGGGATTTTGACAATGACGGGGTGGTGGATTCGACGGCGCAGAATCCGACGCATACGTATGCGGTAGCTGGGCGATACTCGGTGCGGTTGGTGGTGGCGAAGCAGGGCTTTACAAGCTCCGAGACGAAGACCGATCTGATCTATGTTGGTCCTGCGGCACCGAATTCCTCCTTGAACATGGTCCCTGTTCCGGCTGGGACGTTTCAGATGGGGTCTATGCTTGGCGCTTTCAATGAGCGCCCTGTGCATTCCGTAGCGATCACGCGTCCATTCTGGGTGGGGCGGTACGAGGTTACGCAGGCGGAGTATCAGGCGGTTGTTGGTAGCAATCCATCTAACCAACAAGGTGCTAGCTGGCCTAATGCATCGCGTCATCCCGTCGAGTTTGTGCCCTCTTGGGATGCTGCTATGGCATACTGTGCAAGCTTGAATGCTGTTGAGTTCGCTGCAGGTCGCGTTCCGCCAGGATATCAGTATCGCTTGCCGACTGAGGCTGAGTGGGAGTATTGCTGCCGCGCGGGTACGACGACGGAGTGGAGTACGGGAACCAGCCTTTCGTGTAGTCATGCTAATTTCAACCCATGCGGTCCAGGCTTTACATCTGCTGTCGGCAGCTACCTGCCCAACTCATGGGGCCTGTTCGACACTCACGGTAACGTTTGGGAGTGGTGTCTCGACGCGTTCGATATTTCGGCGAGCTATCCAAATGCAGGTGTCTCTGATCCTCTAGGACCCATTGGGTCCTACAGAGTGATGCGAGGAGGCAGCTTTGGGAGCCAGGAGGACGAGTGTCGATCTGCGTATCGAGTGGTCAGTGCTCCGACAAACACCAACAACCTCCTAGGCTTTCGGGTTGTCTTGGCCCCGATTTTGGTTCCGAGTTCGTCCCTGAACATGGTCCGCATTGAATCGGGCGCGTTCCAGATGGGCTCTACGGCAGGTTCGGCAGTCGAGCAACCGGTCCACTCGGTCACGATCACCCGCCCGTTCTGGATGGGCAAGTATGAGGTGACTCAGGCCGAGTATCAGGCTGTAGTGGGCAGTAACCCATCTTACTTCTCCGGTGCGCAGCGGCCCGTCGAGCGTGTGACGTGGAATGGCGCGATGGCCTACTGCGCATCCCTTACGGCTACCGAGTCTGCTGCTGGACGAATTCCGGCTGGTTATCAGTATCGTCTGCCAACCGAGGGAGAGTGGGAGTACTGCTGTCGAGCGGGGACTGCTACGGAGTGGAACACTGGTGTGAGTCTGCTCTGTGGACTCGCCAACTTCCTAGGGTGCGCTCCCAACCAGACCACATTAGTCGGCAGTTATGCGCCGAATGCATGGGGTTTGTGCGACATGCATGGAAACAACTGGGAGTGGTGTCTGGACTCCTGGGATGGTTCGGCAAACTACTCTGCTTCTGCGGCGTCCGACCCTTATGTCACCGTCGGCGCCAACCGCTTGATTCGCGGTGGCAGTTGGGAGAACGGAGCAGACCTGTGTCGTTCGTCTGTTCGATATCCAGGAAACCCTGTTTGGACGGGCTACCTGGGCGTCGGCTTCCGCGTCGTTCTGGCTCCGATCCTCGTTCCCTGACCCAACTCTCAACTCAATCGGTACCCGCAGCTGACCTTGCCTCAACGGTCGGCTTCACACCCCACCCCAAACCCCCGCAACACCCCGCACAGCTTGACCATCGGCAACCCAACAATCGCCGTGTGGTCCTCGCCTTCGACCCTGTCAAACAACGCCACGCCGCCGCATTCAAACTTGTAGCTGCCCGCGCAATCGAACGGCTGATCGCGGTCGACATACACCTCGACCTCCCTCCGCGTCAGTTCCCGCATGCGCAGCGTGGTGACGTCGACAAACTCCTTCACCTCGTCCCCGCGCACGACCGCGACCGCCGTCAGCAGCATGTGGTCGTTGCCCTGGAGCCGCATCAACTGCGCGATCGCCGCGTCGCGCGAGCCGGGCTTGCCGAGGATCTCGTCGCCGAGCGCGCAGACCTGATCGGAGCCAATCACGACGGCGTCCTTGCGACTTGCCGCGACCGCTTTGGCCTTCGCGAGCGCCAGCGCGCGGGCCACGGCGATGGGGCTGGTCTCGCTGCCCCTCGCTGCCTGCTCGTCGACGCCCGGTGCAACGCATTCGAAGGGCACAGAGAGCCGTTCGAGCAGCGCCTTGCGATAGGGGGAAGTGCTCGCCAGCACGAGTGCAACCATGCGCGCCAGGATTGCGAATCCTGCGGGCAACCGCAAGCTTGGCCAGATCGGCCGGCGATGCGAAGCTAGGACGATGACTAAGACCCTTCCGATTCTTGCGGTCGCGACGTCGCTGTTCGCGTTCACCGCATGCGGCGGCGATCAGACCGCGCCGACGCAGCCCGCGACCCAGCAGTCCGCACCGCAACCTGCCGCCAAGCAGCCCGCGGCCCAGGAGCCCGCGCAGAAGCCCGCGGTCCCAGCACTCAAGAAGCCCAAGCTGCCGCCAAAGATCGACATGACGGCGGTCACGGCCTACTTCGGCAACGAGCCGACGGCCCCCAAGGCCGATGTCGCGAGCACCCCGGACATGGTCGCGCTTGGCAAGGCTCTCTACCACGACGCGTCGCTGTCCAAGAACGGCAACGTCTCGTGCGCGTCGTGCCACGACCTCAACAACTACGGCCAGGACGGCAAGGCGACCTCGCCGGGCAGCGACGGCAAGAACGGCGATCGCAACGCGCCGACGACGCTCAACGCGTTCCGCAACGCCGCGCAGTTCTGGGACGGCCGCGCGGAGTCGGTCGAAGACCAAGCGATCCTGCAGGTGCTCAGCCCGGCCGAGCACGGCCTCGCGGATGACAAGGAACTGCTCGCCAAGCTCAACGCCAAGCCGGACCTTGTCGCGGCGTTCCAAAAGGCGTTCCCGGGCGAAGGCTCGGTCAGCGTCGCCAACTTCAACAACGCGATCGGCGCGTTTGAGCGCACGCTCGTGACGAAGTCGGCATTTGATGACCTGCTCGACGGCAACGCGGGCGCGCTGACGACGGACCAGAAGATCGGCCTCGCCAAGTTCATCGAAGTGGGCTGCACGCAGTGCCACACGTCGCGGTTGCTCGGCGGCGCGCTGTTCCAAAAGCTCGGCCTCGTGCGTCCGTATGCGACCGAGGACACCGGCCGCATGAAGGTCACGGGCAGCGAAGCCGACAAGTATGTCTTCAAGGTGCCGTCGCTGCTCAACGTCGAGAAGACCGCGCCCTACTACCACGACGGCAAGATCGCGACGCTCGAGGAAGCGGTGAAGAACATGGCGGCGATCCAGCTCAACAAGGATCTGTCGCAAGAGGACGTCGACTCGATCGTCGCGTTCTTGAAGGCGCTGACCGGCAAGCTGCCGGAAGGCGTCGCGATGAAGTGAGTCGCTGTGCGCGCGGGCCGCATCGGCTCGCGTGCGCGCCTCTCCACGACGGCCTCGCTCGCTGCGGCATGCGGCGCGCGAGGCCGTCGTGTTTTGCTCACCCAAGCTGCACGATGCGACACCACGCGTGAACGAGCCCAACAAACACCAGCGCGCCGTCGAGACGGCGATCCTCGCCTCGCAGTTCGCGCCGCCGTTCTTGTTCTCGGGCGTCGCGGTCGCATTGCCGGCGATGGGGCGAGAGCTCGCTGCGTCGGCGGTGCAGTTGTCGCTCGTCGAGACGTTGTTCTTGTGCGCGAGCACGGCGTCGCTGCTGCCGATCGGCCGCGCGGCCGACGCGAGCGACAAGCGCGCGGTCTACCTGTTTGGCCTCGTCGCGTTTGCGGCATTGTCGGTGTTGCTCGCGCTCGCGGGCTCGATCGAACTCGTGTTGCTGCTGCGCGTGCTGCAAGGCATCGCGTCGGCGACCGTGTCGGCGACGGGACTCGCGGTGCTCGCGGACCTCGTGCCGCCAGAACGTCGCGCGCGCGCGTTCGGCGCGGCGATCGGATCGACCTACGCCGGGCTGTCGCTCGGCCCGATGTGCGCGGGCGCGTTCGTGCAGTGGTCGGGTTGGCGCGCGGTGTTCTGGTTTGGCGCAGCGTTGCTGACGATGGCAAGCATCGTCGTGGCGCGGCGGCTGCCGTGGACGTGGAAGAGTCCGCGCGGAGCGGTGCACTGGCCGTCCGCGATCGTGGTCGCGAGCGCGGTCGCGTGCGCAGCGATCGCGAGTTCGCGACTGCAGCACGGCGTCGAAGGCTTCTTGTGGCTTGCGGGCGTCGTGGTGCTGATCGCGGCATTCGTGCGCATGCAGGCGACTCTTGCGCGGCCGCTGCTCGACCTCGCGGCGCTGCGAGCAAACGGCGCGCTGCGCCGCGCGTTGCTGGTGCAACTCGTGCTCTACGGCAACGCGTTCTGCGTGACGTTCGTGCTCAGTGTGTTCTTACAGGTCGTGCTCCAAACGCACGCCAACACTGCGGGGCTCGCGATCGCGTCGGCGAGCATGCTGATGGCGATGGTCGCGGTGTTCGCAGGACGCTCATGCCATCGCATCGGGTTGTCGCGCATGGCGGCGTATGGCGTCGCGTGCATCGCCGCGAGTTCGTTCGCGGGCTTGTCGCTTGCGCATGGCGGCGGGCTCATAGCCGCGTTCGTCGTGCTTGGACTGCAGGGAACGGGCTTTGGCCTGTTCAGCACGCCCAACATGGCGCGCATCATGGCGAGCCTGCCGCGCGAGCAATCGGGCCTCGGCTCGTCGCTCGGCGCGATGGCGCGCGCGATCGGCATGGTCAGCGGGATGCTGATCGCCAACGCCGCGGTCGCGTGGTTCTGCGGCGCGCGGCCTGTCGCGGAGGATCCCGCGGCCTTCGTGCGCGCGATGGACGCGATGTTCTGGGCGCTCGCGGCGACGACGACGCTGTGTTTGTGGCTCGCTGCGCGCGATGCGCGTTCTGCTGCGTCGGCGACTTCGGCGAAGTGATCTGAGTCGCGCTCTCAGCGCGAGCGTTGGATCCAGATCTTGCCGCCGCTCGCGTCGAGGTGGATCAGCGAGTCGCGCAGGAGTCGCGTGCCGATCTTGGGGCAGCCGGGCACGAGCAGGATCTGCGGATCGCGCCACGACAGGTCGCCGATGCGCAGCGTGCCATCGAGGCGCGCGACTTCCTTGGGCTCGGTGCCCGAGATCGACGCGATCTCGCCATAGGGCCGCGGCGGTTCGACGAACGGCACCGCGCTGCCAGGCGGCAACGCGACGGTCTGCAAGAAGCCGGTGTCGACGAGCACGCGCACGTTGGTGCCCGCAAAGCTCGCGTCGACGAAGGGCGAGCGCTCTTCGAACGCAAACCAAGGCACGGTCGGCGCTGCGTTGCGCGGCAACGCGCGCAGCGAGCGGCTGCGGTAGTCGATCTCGAGCAAGCACTGACGAAACAGGTCGCAGCCGATGATGCCGACGATCGGCAGGCCGCCTTCTTCGCGCAGGTTGGACAAGTCGAGGCCGACGCAGTCGACGTCGTGAAACGACGCTTCGCCGAGACGCATCGTCGGAATGCGCTCGAGCAGCGCGCCGGGCACCGCATCGCCGGTCGCGGTCATCACGGGCTCCTCGTCGAGCGCCTTCAAGCCCAGCGCATGCGCGAACGGAAGGTCGAGCAACGTGCGGTCCGTGCCGGTGTCGAACAAGAACGCGTGGCGTCCGCGCTGGCCCGGGAACTCCGCGAACAAGAAGAACGTGCCGCGCGATTGGCGGCATGGCAGCACGGCCGCGCCATCCTGCGGCAACTCCGTTCGCTGCGGGCCGTAGCTCGGCGACGCGCACGAGGTGAGCGCGAGCGCGAAGGCGCACAGAGCCACTTGATAGCGGGCCGCGCGACACAGTGCCGCGCCATTGGGGGCGGCGCTGCGACCTTGGGTCAACTCGCGGCGTGGCTGCATGCGCGCAGCATGCCCGCGTAGACGCCGTTTTTCTGCACCAGCTCGCGATGCGTTCCGCGCTCGACGATGCGGCCCTTCTCGACGACGAGGATCTGATCGGCGTGCTGCACGGTCGACAGTCGATGCGCGACGACGAGCGCGGTGCGATCTTGGAGCGCGATCTGCAGCGCACGTTGGAGCCGGGCCTCGGACGCGCTGTCGATGCTCGCTGTCGCTTCGTCGAGCACCAGCACGCTCGGGTCGGTCACGAGCGCGCGCGCGAACGCGAGCAGTTGCCGTTGGCCCTGCGAGAACGTGCCGCCGCGCTCTTCGACGGGCGCATGCAATCCCTTGTCGAGCGAACGAACGAAGTCGCCAGCGCCGACGAGGTCGAGCGCAGCCATTGCGCGCTCCTCGCTGATCGTGCGGTCAAACAGTCGCACGTTGTCGAGCACGCTTCCGGTGAACAAGAAGAGGTCCTGCGCGACGACGCCGACGCGGCGACGCAGCGCGTGTGTGTCCCACTGCTTCGCGTCGATACCGCCGATGCGGACGTGGCCCGAGCGCGGATCGCGCAGCCGCGAGACGAGCGAGAGGATCGTCGACTTGCCGGCTCCGGTGGGGCCGACGATTGCGATCGTCTGTCCGGGCTTCGCTTCGAACGTGACGTCGCAAAGCGTGGGTTCGCCTTCGCGATAGCCAAACG
>JBEELK010000064.1:0-22786 GCA_041168165.1 Planctomycetota bacterium
CGTCGAGCGAGGTGTTCTCGTAAACCTCAGCGGCGACCTCGGGGCGGCCCGTGTACTTGCCGGGCAGCTGCAGAACGTTGCCCAGGTCTTCGATGTAGTGCGAGAGCAGCAGCTCCTTGCCCTTCATCGCCTTGACCGACGCGCGCAGCGTCGCGTTGTCCGTGCGCAAGTTCGTGCTCTCGTCCGCGCTGACGTACGCGAACGCCAGAGCGCCAAAGAACATCACGAGCAGGATCAGGAAGAACATGATCGGGACGTGGGCGGCGCCGTTCTGACGGGATTGCATTGGCCGAGGCTCCAGTGGGGTCTGTCGGATGTCCGCCGCTCGCATAGAACGGCAGACCAGGGCGTGGGAGTGGGAGGTCTTGGATGCGCCGCAGAGGGTACGGCGGATCCACATTGCCTCGCGACGAGGGGACCGGGCAGGTCCTTGCCCGAACCCAGTCTCGCTGCGGACATTCCGCAGCGGGGACCAGATCCGGTCGGTGCGAGGGCGGCGGATTCTGGAACCTCGCGGAGCGAAGGTCAAGCAGGCTGCGCACGCGCTTGCGTCGATGCCACCGGGGGGGCGAGGATGCACCGGTGCCCGGCGCGCCCGCGAATCCCCCTGAATCCCCCACGCTGTTCCGGCCGCAAAGGCCGATCGTGCTCGGCATCGCGGGCGGAATCGCGGCCGGGAAGTCGGCGGTCGCGGCGGCATTTTCGGCGCACGGTCTGGTGCACATCGACGCCGACAAGATCGCTCGGGAAGTGACGGCCCGAACCGACGTCGTGGCGGCGATCGCCAAGGACCTCGGCAGCGAGGTCATCGCAGCCGACGGGACGCTCGACCGCCAAGCCGTGGCCGCGCGGGTTTTTTCCGACGCATCCGCGCGCGCTCGGCTGGAGGCGCTCACCCACCCGCCGGTGCGGCAGGCGATCCTCGACGCGATCGCGGCGGCGAAGGCACGCGGCGATTCGGTCCTGCTCGATGTGCCGCTGTTGCTCGAACGGGGCCTCGTCGATCAGTGCGACCGCGTGGTGTTCGTCCACGCCAGCGAAGCGACGCGGCGGGCCCGCGCTGCAAGTCGCGGCTGGGCCGATGGCGAACTCGATCGCCGCGAACGTGCGCAGGCGAGCCTCGATGAGAAGCGCGCGCGCGCTGACTTCACGGTCGACAATGACGGATCGATTGCGGCGATGCGGCAGCAAGTGGCCGAGTTGCTGCTGGGATTGGCGGCAGGATCGTGAGCAGTTCGCGCGAATCAAAAGAATGGTCGTCGCTGCGACTCGACGCGTTGCCCGACCCCGATCGAGATGCGCTCTATGAGCGAGCGCGCGAACTCGGCGCATGCGCGGCGACGTTGCAGCGCAAGTCCGTGGAAGAGCTGCGGCACGCGACGGCGATCGAATCGCTGAACACCCCACCAGACGCATCGCCCGACCAACTGCGCGCCGCGCTGCTGTTCGCGCGCGCGCGCCGAGTAGGCGTCGGGCTCGCGAGCGGGATCCTCGACGTCTCGCCGGATGGATTCGGATTCTTGCGCTCGCAACGCGCGAACTACGCAGCGGGCGCAGACGACGTCTATGTCAGCGGCGGCCAACTCGCGCACCTCGGGCTGCGCAACGGCTCCTTCGTCGAAGGGCCGCTGCGGCCGCCGCGCGAAGGCGAGCAATTCGCGTCGCTGCTGCGCGTCGAGCATGTCGACGGACTGCGCTTGCGCGATCGACAGTCGCGCATCCCGTTCGAGCAACAAGCGCCGGTGCTGCCAACGCGACCGTTGCGCCTTGCGCCCGCGATGGAGGATCTCGCGCTGCGCATGACCGCTCGGCTATCGCCATGGGCGCACGGCCATCGCGTTCTCGTGTGGGCGCCTGAGCAAACGGCGCGCGCGCAGCTGCTCGCACGCATCGGCAAAGCGATCCGCGACGCGGACAACAACGTCGCGATCACGCTGTGCTTGCTCGACGCAGAACCGCTCGCAGTCGACCGCGCGCGCTCGCTGCTCGCTGCAGACGACATCGTCATTGCTACCTATGACGAAGCGCCGTCGCGCCAACTCCAAACCGCCGAGCTCGCGCTCGCCGCAGCCGAACGCCGCGCCGAGTGTGGAGCGCGCAGCGTCGTCCTGATGGACTCGATGGATGCGCTCGCGCGCGCTGGCCAACGCGAGAAGCCGCGGCCAGGTCGCCTTGGCCCGCACGACATTGCGACGCACGCGCTGCTGCGACAAAAGCGCGCGTTCGCCGCGGCGCGCCAACTCGACGGCGGCGGCTCGCTGACGACAGTGTTCACCATGAGCTCCGTTGGCGACCTGCCGATCGAACGCGAAGCAGCGTCGATGTTTCGCAACAAGGGCAACGCAGCGGTGGCATTCGACACGCTCGCGGACGACGCGTTGCCGTGCCCAAAGCAAACGAGAACGCGCAGCGAGGACTTGCTGATCGATCGAGCAGAACGCGAAGCGCTCGATCGCATGCGCACACGCATTGCGGCCGCGGTGGACGGCGATCGCCGCCGCATCGTCGCGGAGTGGCTCGAAGGCCGCGACTGAAGGGCCGCAGCGAACGCGACGCTCAGTTGGACGCGCTGCGCCAGCGCGCGACGTCTTGTGCCGTCGACGCCTCGCCGCGGAACCCAGCCCAGAGACCGCGCGCCTTCGCCGCGAACGACTTCGTCCGCAACACGAGCAAGAACGGCAGCGTCAGCACGTCGATCAACAACACCGACGCCCACATGCGCCACGTGCCGTGCTCGCGCAGATAGCGCACCGAGTTCTTCGCCATCAGGAACTTGCGCAACTGCGAGCGACCGCCGCCGGCCGACGCACCGCCTAAGTGCGTCACGCGAACCCACGGCAGCCACACGATGCGCTTGCCCTGCTTCGCCAACCTGCGGCTCAGTTCGACGTCTTCCCAATACATGAAGTAGCGATCGTCGAAACCACCGAGCGCAACGACATCCTCGGTGCGGAACAGCACGCACGCGCCCGGCGCGAAGTCGACTTCCTTGGGGCCTTCGTCGATCGGAGCCGGCCGCTCGCCATGGCTGCACAGTTGCAGAGCATTGGGCCCGAACGCGAGCCGCCCGCCCTGCGCCCACACGAGGCCATCGGGATAGACGACGGTCGGCGTGATCGCGCCGATGCGCGAGTCGGCGCGCATCGAATCCACGAGCGGTTGCAAGAAGCCCTTGCCGAGGCGCAGGTCGTTGTTGAGCACGAGCGAGAACTCGCAGCCCAGTTCGCTCGCGCGCGCAAAGCCTGCGTTCATGCCGCCGGTGAAGCCGGTGTTGTCGTTCAGTTCCAACAATTCGGCGCGGAGACCGCGCGCATTCGCTCGCTTGACCGCGGCGCGCAGCCGTTGCGCCGAGTCGTCGCGAGAGCCGTTGTCGATCACGATCACGATCGCGTCGCCGAGGCCCGCGTCCGCGAGGTCGGAGAGACACTGCTCGGTGAGTTGAGGTTGCTGCCAGTTGAGCAGCAGCGCGGCGACGTCAGCCACAGAGCCTCCGAACGCATCCCCACCAGATCGCAAACGTGCGATCGAGCGCGCGGCGCAGCGCGCCCTTGCCGCCCGATTCGGCGAGCCCCGGATTGAGCGTCATCGGCGCGCACACGAGCAAGTCGCGATCGGGCACTGTGCGCCCTTGCTGCGCGAGCTTGCGCGCGCGCAACGCCACCGGCACGAGCTTGACCAACTCAACCTTGCCGCCCCACCAATCCCGCACATGGCCGCGAGCATGACCGAAGCCGGCATAGACCGCGCCGTAGAGCAACTGCGCTGGCAGCGTCAGCGCGAGCGTTCGCCAGCGCATGCACGTGAGCAGCACGTACCAGCGGTTGCGGCTGTGCAAGAACGTGCGCCGTCCCGAGTAGTCCGCATTGGCGCCGCGCACGGACAACCCGGACGTGCCGCCGCGATGCAGGCACAGCGCGCCGCGCGCGAGCCGAACCGTGTGGCCTCGCATGCGCAGCTTGTACGACAGCTGATTGTCCTCGTAGAGGATGAAGAGGTTCTGGTCGAACCCGCCCGCGTCGAGATACGGCTTCTTCTTGACGAGCACGCACAGCGCGATCGCGGCGCCCACCGGGCTGTCCGGCCACGGCGATGCGTCGAGCTTGCGATACCAGTTGTGCAGCACGAGCGTGCCCAAGAAGTGCAGGTCGGCGCTGTCATAGTGCACGCGATCCGGCTCGTCGGCGCACAGCGAACGAGCCTGGACCATCGCCGCGCGAGGGTCGGCGTCGAGCTCTGCTCGCATCGCGCGCAATGCCCCCGGCTGCAGCACGACATCGTTGTCGACCAGCAAGCAATGGTCGTGGCGCGCCGCGGCGACGCCGACGTTGCGCGCGCGGCAGGGGCCCTCGTTGGAGCCCGTGTCGACGACGCGAACGGCAGGGAACTGCGCCTGGACGAATTCCCGCGAGCCGTCGTCGCTGTGGTTGTCGACCACGAGGATCTCGTCCGGCGGCGGATCCTGGGCCTGCAGCGCCGATAGGCACGCGGCCAAGTAGTCCTTGCCGTTCCAGTTGACGACGATCGCGGAGATCACGGGGGCGAGGATCCTACGCAGGCCGACCGTCGATGCAGCACTGCGAAGTGCACTCGTGCGAACCGCGGCTCGCACGCGCATCGCTCAGCACCCGTTCCCACGCGAGAAAACGGGTGATCGCCTTCCATGAGGCGATCACCCTCCCTTGCACATCTCTTGTCTCCATCCATCGAGCGCCATCGTCGACATGGCTTGCGCCACGACGGGTCTGGCATCCCGGCTTCAGAACAACCTCAGCGAGCCGGCAGCGACCGTCTCGCCATGGGTAATGACGCACAGCGGGGGAAACGAATCACGCTTCTGCAGCGACGAAATGTGCGTAGGCGGCGCAGAGTCAGCCCCGAACATTCCGCGAAGATCCGCTCCAAGGCACACGGCACAAGGCGTCGTCAGCCCCTCGCGCATGGACTCAACACGCGACGGGGCAGCGACATTTTTTCGTAACGAGGATCGCTGCGCGTCACTCGCGACCGCCGCGCTCACTTCAGTGGCAGCTCGAAGTCCTCATGCTTGCACACCTGCCGATGCTTGATGCAGTACGGCAAGTGCCATAGCGACGCGAGCGAGGCCTTCACGCAGATCCAGAAGCCCCACTTCACGGAGCGGATGTTCTCGAACAAGCCGATCGTGCCGACTGCGTCCGCGATCTCGCCGCCCTTGCCCTTCTTGGTGCCACCGAGCTTCTTGAAGACGAACGCGAACGGGAACCCCAGCACCATGCTCCACGGCGCGTACTTGTAGGCGTAGAGCCAGAAGTTGCGGACGTGGTAGTAGAGGCTGCGCTTGCCGTGGCGCATGCCGAACGGCGCCTTGTGGAACACCTCGATGCTCGGCACGGTCTTCGCGCGATAGCCCTGGTTCAGGAGTCGCGTCGTGAGGTCTCGCTCGTTGCCGAAGATGAAGAAGCGGATGTCGTAGTAGCCCGCCTTCTTGATCGCCGCGTGACGCGCCATCGAGCCGCAGCCGCGGAACGTCGCGAGGTAGCGCTCCGTGTTGACCGCGGGCGAGTCCTTGTACCAGTCCGGCATCTCGGGCTCGATCACCTTGGGCGACAGGATCGCCGTGGTCTCGGGCTCGGTCGCAAACTTCGCGAGCATGTCCTCGACGAAGCGCGGGCCGAGCACGACGTCGTCATCGAGGATGCCGACGAACTCGCCGCCAGCGCTCGCGAAGCCGACGTTGAACGTCTCGCACGCGCCGTATGCCGAGTGCGGCATGCAGATCAACTTCACGCGCGGGAACTCGGCGCGCACCATCTCGGGCGTGCCGTCCTTGCTGCAGTTGTCGACGACGATGACTTCGTCGGGCTGCACGGTCTGCGCTTCGATCGCGCGCAGGTTGTCGCGCAAGTCGCCCTTCCGGTTCCAAACGGAGATGACGAGGCTGACGGTCGGCTTCTTGGTCATGATCCGCCTTCGAGCAAGAGTCGGTGCAGCGGCGCCCACAGTTCGTGCGCGCGCGCGAGTTGCGCTGGCTTGAGGTCCGCGAACATCTCGCAGTGCGTGACGCCCGCGACGTTGACGTTGATCATAGCCGTGCGGTCGCGATGGTCGCCGAGGCCCGGGATGTCGAAGTAGACGTTCTGGCTCGCGTATGCCTCGAGCGCGTGGCGCTTCTTGGGCCACAGCGTCGACGTGTCGAACAACGCGCTCGCCGCGGGGAAGTAGTTCACGCCGAACAACAGGCAGCGGCAATCCGCGGGCAGCGCGTCCGCAGCGCGCATCGCCGCAAACGCCATCGCGCGGTGATCGCGGTGCGCCTCGCCGAACCAGAACGAGTAGAGCGTCTTTGGCTGCACGCGCAGGAACGCATCGCGCACGCGCTGCTCCAGTGCTGCGAGATGCTCGGGCAACGCGCCGTCGGGCAAGTCCCAACGCTCCGGCTCGCCGATGCCGAGTCGACGCAGCGCTTCCGCGCCTTCGTTGCGCCGCGTGCGCACGATGTCGTTCGTGGCGCCGTCGGGATCGCCTTGCGCGCCGTCAGTCGCGTGCACGACCGTGACTGCGTGGCCCTGCTGCGCATGGTGCGCGAGCATCGCGCCAGCGCCGATCACTTCATCGTCGGGATGCGCCGCGAGCGCGAGCACGGGGCCGCGCAGCGCGTTCTTGTCGAGCAAGGGGCAAAAGAGATGGTTCATCGCTGCTCCATCGCGGAGTGGTAGAGCGCCGCGTAGCGATCGGCGGCTTCGTCGATCGAGCCGAGGTCCGCTGGGATTGCGCAGCGCAAGCGTTCGAGCACGCTGCGATCGCGCGCGACTCCGTGCACCGCTTCGCGCAACGCCGCGATCGGCGTGACCACCGCGCCGCCTCGCGCCGCGCGTTCGACGAGCGCGCCGCTGTCGGACACGACGACGGGAACGCCGCGCGCGAGTGCTTCATCGACAACGAGCCCATAGGTCTCGTGGCACTTCGAAGGGAACACCGCGAGGTGCAACCGCAGCGCAGGATGCACGGCGTGCTGCGTGTAGGCGCCGTGGTAACGCAGATCGACGCCGAGCTTGCTGCACTCCGCGCGCACGACCGCCTCGAACTTGGGATCGAGGAACGCGCCCGACATGTGCAACTCGCAATCGAGGTCGGCGACCGCGCGCACGAGTTCGAGCACGCCCTTTGGTTCGACGAGGTTGCCGTAGGTGCCGATGCGCAACCGTTCGTCTTGGCGCGGCGGCGCTGCGCGCTCGCTCACGGGCAGCGGCCGCAGCAATCCATGCGCGATCACTTCGACCGCGCGTTGCGTCGGCAAACACTCGCGCACGGTGCGCGCCGCGGTCGCCGTCGGCGCGGTGAGAACCTGCGCGGCCGCGACTTCGCGCTGGATGCTCGCAAAGCGGCCGTTCACTGCGGCGCGCACCACCGCGAGGTCGGGATGGCGCAATTCGAGGTTGCAGCAACCGACGCACACTTCGCGCTCGCCACCGGTCGGGCACACGATGCCGTGGCCTTCGGGCGGCGTGCGGAAGAAGCGCGGGCACGTGACCCATACGTCATGGAACGTCATCACGGTCGCGATGCGTTGCGTGCGCGCTTGTTGCGCGACGCCCGAGCCGAACTGCGAGAACGAGTGCACGTGCAGCACATCGGGCTTCTCGTCCGCGAGCGCCTTTGCCGCGATGCCGACGAGCCGCGCGCGATCGAGGTTGTTCTGGTCCCACTCATCGAGCTTCTTGAACACGCGCAACACGCGCATGCCTTCGTAGTCCTCGACGCGAAGGTCTTGGCCCGAGTGCACCTTCTCGCTCGACGTCAACACGACGACGTCATGCCCGCGACGACGCAGCGCGTGGCCGAGCGCCACCACCACCATCTCGGTGCCGGCATGGATCTCGGGCGGGAAGTTCGACGACAGCAGCGCGACCTTCATCGAGCCCACAGCTCCTTCTGCGCCTGCTCCAAGAACGCGTTCTCTGCTGCCATGCGCTGCGGGTCGCCCTTGCACCGCTTCTGGATCGCGATGCGCTCCTCAGCGATGCGCAAGCGGATCACGAAGCGGACCCACTTCTCGCCGAGCACGCCGTAGTGCTTTTGGTAGTACGCGAGGCGGTTCTTGTGCCAGACGACGAGCATCTTGGCGAAGCTCTTCGTCGACGCGCCGCGATGGTGCATGACGACGGCATCGACGAAGTAGCGCACCTTGCGCCCCGCCTTCCACAGTCGCTTGCTGAGGTCGACGTCGTTGTAGTACAGCGACAGTTGCTCATCGAGCCCGCCCATGCGCACGTACTCGTCGCGTCGCATGCAGAACACGGCGCCCGGCGGCTGCGGCACGTCGCGCGACGAGAGGTGGTCGAAGTCCTCCATCAAGTAGCGGCGCTGGATCCAACTCCCCGGCCACCACTTGCCCCACCACGAGTCGAAGCAAAGCGCGGACAGGAGCGTCGGGAAGCGCTGGCACGCGCGCTGCACGGAGCCATCGGGATCGACGAGCTTCGGCGCAACGGCGCCGTAGTCGGGGTTTGCGCGCAAGAAGTCGACCAGCGCGTCGAGCGCGCCGGGCCGCGCCTCGGTGTCGGAGTTGAGCGTGCAGACGAACTCGCCCTTCGCCGCGAACGCGCCTTGGTTGTTGCCCGCCGAGTAGAGCCGGTTCTCCGCGTTGCGGATCAGCAGCACGTGCGGATACGCGGCCGCGATCGCGTCGGCCGATCCATCGTGGCTGCCGTTGTCGACGACGATCACTTCGCGCGCGTGCTTGGGCTTCTCCGCAAACAATGCCGCAAGGCACGCCAGCGTGAGCGCCTTCGTGTTCCAGCTCAGGATCACGACTGAGAGCACGGGATCGCTCATGCGCAGATCACTTCGTGGCTGCAGGAACGGGAGGCGCTGGCTGCGGCGCCGGGTTTTGGTTGCGCATGCAGTGGTAGCGCCACGTGCCGAGCTCTTCGAGCTTGCCGCCTGCGATGTCGAACACGCGGCACCAGTACACCGTCGGGGCGAAGTTGGAGTACACGCCCGCGCTCGGCGTCCAGTGATCGCCAGAGCCGATCAGGCCGCCGCTCAAGTGGAAGCGCGCGTCGAGCGAGACGAGCAGCAGGTACTTCTCCGTCTTGCGGAACTTCAGCACCGGCGGCTGGTCCGTTGCGCCGAGATCGACGAACGGCGAGTCCGGCGGAATGCGCAAGCGCTTCTGCCCCCAAGGCGAGCGCAGCAGCTGGTTGATCTTCTTGTGCACGAAGCGGCCGAACGCGCCGTACCACTTGTGGAAGTACAGATCGCGGCTGATGTCGTGCCGCGTCATCATCGTCGTGAAGTCGGTCTGCCCCGAGCGGTTCACGAAATGGACGAGCTTCGCGTCGGGCACCTGCACGAGCTTCTTGCCCGAGCGGTTGATCATGCGCGAGAGGTCGGCGTCCTCGTAGTAGAGCGGATAGCGCTCATCCATCAGGCCGATCGACGCGAAGTAGTCGCGATCGACGAGGAACAAGCAGCCCGACATCATCGGCAGCGCGATCGGCTCTTCGGTCTCCCACACGCGCAGCCAACTGCGAATGAGCTTGCGGCCATACGCGCGACGCAGCGGCCGGCAGAACTCGGCGATGGATCCGGCGAGCAGATCCCACATCGTCGGCAACGTGTTGGGCGGCAGCTTGCCGAGGAACTCTTCGTCCCAATAGCCCTTGGGCACCGCGCAGCCGCACTCGGGGTGCGTCTCCATGTAGCGCAGCAGATGATTGATGCAGCCCTTCGGGAACAGCAGGTCCGGGTTGCTGACGAGGATCCAGCGCCCGCGGCTCTTGCGGTAGCAAAGGTTGACGCCCTTGCTGTAGCCCGCGTTCTCGTCGTGCATGACGAGTTGCCCGCACTGCGGGTCCTTGTGGTCGGCAGCGACTGCGGCCAACGCTTCGCGCACGAGGTGGATGCCGTGCGGATCCTGGTTGGGCGACTTGTTGTCGACCACGATCACTTCGTACGGCATCGCGCTGCCGTCGCTGTGGCGCGGCGGGTTCTGCCGCAGCGAACGGATCGCCGACGCGCAGTCGTGCCACGTGTTGTAGTTGACGATGAGGACCGACATCTCGGGGTTCATGCGGCCCTCCCGACTGTCGCTGCCTCGCAGTTCCATCTGTTCACGGCGTCGTCCGATCGCAACGGGATGAAACCCTGAATCGAAATGCGGCGGACGAGAAGGCAAGCGGAAGTCCACCGCGCGATCCGTCGCGCAGTCGCGCGAATCTCCATCGCCGATGCCATGGGCGACTCAGCGTCCCGAACGGATGTCCGGCAGTTCGGTCTTCTTGGTGTCGAACGTGACGTTCGACAGCTTGCGGCGGAGGCGTTCGCCAAAGAGCGCCTCGCGCTCCGTGTCCTGGCCGTCGTCCTCCCAGTCGTCCTCCTCGGGCTCGAGCGACTTGCCGAGATCCTCGACGGTCTGCCGCTCGATGCGATAGCGCACGAAGAAGCCCTCCTTGGGATCGCTCTCCTCGAGCAGGATCTCGACGCGCAACTTGAGGCGGCCCGGCCTGCCGAGCCCGATCTGCTGCACGCGCCACCGCGACACCCAGATCGCCAGGCCACGATCGCATTCAGTGCTGGGACCGAAGCCATCGGTGCGCGCGAGGTAGTCGATCGCGTCGTAGACCTCGGCCTGAGTCGTCGGGCCGCTGCGATACTCGCGCCACTCGTAGGAAGAGCACGAAGCTCCGAGCAGGAGGATCGCGAGGAGCAACATCCGCAGCAGCGACTTCATAGGAGCGCGGGAGTATAGGGAGCGAGTGCCGCCCCCGCCGCCGTTCCTCTTTGATCTCGACGGCACGCTCGCCGACACCATCGGCGACATCGCCGCGTCCACCAACCACGTGCGCGTGCTTGCAGGCCTGCCACCGGTCCCGATCGAGACGGTGCGCAGGTGCATCGGCCGCGGTGCCGCGACCCTGCTGCGCCGCGCGTTGCCAGAACTCAGCTACGGCGAAGACGACGCGCGTTGGGACACGTTGCTGCAGGCATACGTCGCGCATCACGACGTGCAGTGCACCGAGGGCGCGCGCCTGTATCCCGGCGTCCTCGAGTTCGTGACGCGACTCCGCGACGAAGGGCACCCGCTCGCGATCGTGACCAACAAGCCCGAACGGTTTGCGGTCGTCGTCGTGCGCCATCTCGGCCTGTCGGACCTGTTCCCGGTCGTCGTCGGCGGCGACACGACGCCGCACAAGAAGCCCCACCCCGCGCCGCTGCGCGAGGCGATCCGCAGGCTCTCTCTGCCGCACGAGGGCGATGCCATCCCAGGGACGATGGTCGGCGACGGCGAACCGGACCTGCTCGCGGCGAAGGCGCTGTCGATGCGCACGGTGGCATGCCTCTATGGCTACGGCGATCCCCAACGCCTGCGCGAACTCGGCGCCGACGCCTACTGGGACCAGTTCGGCGGCTGACTGACGGCGAATGGAAAAGTGCCTCCAGGTCACGGCGCTGCCCTTCTCGCGCCGACATCTGCTAGTGTCTGCGACCCTGCGCCGCGGGTTCGCGGCCGAGGACACTTCATGCGCACCTTCTTGTTGCTCTCGTGGATGGCGCTGCCCGTTGCGGGCGTCGCGTACCACTACGGGCCGGGCCAGGATCGGCTCGTGCTCGACGACGTCGCGCGCATCGTCGCGACGGCGGAGTCCGCAGTCGCGGACGAGGATTGGGCCTTCGCGGTCGAGCAATACGGCCAAGCGATCGCCAAGCTGCCCGAGGGACACTCGGACGTCAGCCGCGTGCTGCGGCTCGAACGCGCGAAGGCGCAGATGAACGCGCAAGAGTTGCCCTCCGCGGCGCGCGACCTCGAGTCGCTCGTCGATGAGCTCGATGGCGATGCGAGCGCACCTTCGCAACTGAAGGCCGAAGGCCGCCGCGCACTTGCGAACTCGCAGTTCTACATGACGTGGCTGTTGCGCCTCGAAGGCAAGACGCGCGCCGAATGGGAGCCGCAGATCGAAGCCGCGCGCCAGAACTACCGCCTGCTCGCGGAGTCGACGGACAACGCCACGGAGAAGCAGGACCTCGAAGCTGCGATCCGCTTGGAACGCCTCGAACTCGAGGACTTACAAGGATTGCCGCTGCCCTCTCAATGAGAGGGTTGCGGACAGGGCCGCGGTCGCGGCTCCAAGAACAAGGGCAAGGGCAAGCAGGGTCAAAAGCCGAGCGACGCGCGCAGCGCGAGCTCGGGGCCGCCGGTCGACGGTTCGGGGTCGTGACCCCAGTCGGCTGACAGCCTGCGATCTACAAGACTCCGGCGGCTTCGGCCGCCGGCTTCGTTTCTACGCCGAGCGTTCTGCACAGGAATCGCGCCCGCGCCGCGCGTGCGCCGTTGCGCAGCAGAAACCCCAAGGCAGCATGCACACTTCGCGATGACGACTAAGGCAACGACTCTGTTCTCGAACTTCCGGCCGCTGCTCGCGGCTTCGCTGTGCGCAGCGCTCGCAGCGCAGCAAGACCAAGCGCCAACGCCTGCGACGCAGAACCAGAACCCCAACGCCGCGGCAACGGGAGCGGCAAGCGAGCAGGATCCTGCGGCACAAGCTGCGGCGGCCGCAGCGGAGCAGGAACAGAAGAAGCAGGAGCAAGAGGCAAAGAAGCAGGAGCGGATCCAGAAGATCCAAACCGTCGTCTTCGACCGCCGCCCCACCACGATCTTGCGCACGTGGAACTCGCCGCCAGAGAAGGGCGTGGTCAACGGCGAGACGCCGCCGCCCGGAGCCGCAGGGCAAGAGACGGCGCAAGCAGAGGGCCCCGCGCAAAGCGGCGAGCCCGCGATGGTCGCGCGCGGCAGCGCGTCGGTCACCGTCATGAAGCTGAGCGCGGTCCGGACCTCGCTCCCAACGAGCAGCGCGGTCGTCATCACCGGCCAGCCGATCGCCGTCGCCGGCGGCGCGCCCAGCGCGGCCGCGCAGCCTGCCCAACCTGCTGCGCCATCGACGACAGATGGGCCCGCAACGAACGCGGGCAACGCGGCCACAGCCGCAGCGACGCCCGTGGTCGCAACCGCCGCACCGGACCCCACCAAGCCCGGCCCCGATCCGTTCGACAAGGCGCTGGTGCAGTGGGCGCGCGCGGTCACGCTCAGCGACTGGCAAGCGGTGAAGACGTTCCTCGCGAGCCTTGAGTCCGACGACGAGAAGAAGGCCGCGTGGAAGCACATGCTCACCGCGCTCGGCCAGCCGCCGCAGGACCAGAACAACAAGCCGTTCTTCGCGTTCGCCGACGTGATCGGCCTGTGCGCCGCGGCGCCGCTCAAGAAGGTCGACGAGGACTTCGCGCCGCTCGGCTCCGTGTTGTCGCAAGCGATGGCGCGCGGCCTGCTGCTCGAGCCGATGCTCGAAGAGCTGCGCGCGAACTCAAGCGAGAACGGCGAAGGCAAGCCGTTGTCGCGGCGCGAAGCGGTCAAGCTGCTGTTCGGTGCAAGCCAACAGATCGCGGCCGCTGAGTTCTTGCCCGATGCGACCGCTGCGCTCGACGCGGCGGACTTCGAAGGCCTCAACCTCGTTGCGCAGAGCCTCGTCGCGCGCCACGAAGAGGAAGGCAAGGCCGCGCTGCTCGAACAGGCTTGGGCCGCGCTGCAGTCGTTGTTTGCGCAAGACGACGTCGACCAGAAGCAGAAGGAGATCGCGCTGCGCACCGCCGTCGGCCTCGCGCCGCGACTCGAACGCGCATTCGGCGAGAAGTGGCTCGGAGAGAGCTTCACGCGCGACGTGAAGCGCGGCATGGACATCCTGATGTCGATCGGCGTCGCCGCTGCCGAAGCCGCGATTGCGCAAGCCGACAAGCCGCAGTTCCGCCAGATGACGCTGCAGTTGCAGCAGAACGCGGTGACCGCGCTGCTCAAGGCGGCTCCGGAGCGCGCAGCGGAGTGGCGCACGCAACTGTCGCTGCTCGCGGACAACTGGCTGCGCGAAGTCCAAGCGACGCTGCAGTTCGACCAATCCGTCGGCTACGGCCCGTCGATGCGTCGCGACCGCTTCGGCAACTTCTTCTATGTCGAAGACCAGCAGCAGAACAACGGCCAAGCGATCGCAGCCGCAGCGATCCTTGACCTGACGCCGAGCAAGGGCTGGGTCGAGCAGCTCGAGAAGGGCATGCAGCCCAAGTTCGCGATGCTGACCGCGCAGCTGTGGCTCAAGGTGCAAGAGGAAGCGAAGGCGTTCCCCTTCATCGCCGAGCTCGCGAAGACGCATCCAACGCAAGCAAACGAATTGGCGGACGAGTTCTTGCGCGTGTGGACGCGCAATCACGATCCGAACCAGGGCCGCAACAACTACTACTTCTACGGCTACGAGCAGCGCGCGGACGGCATCCCGCTCACGCGCAGCAAGCAAGCACGCAACATCGAAGACTTGGGCAAGTGGGTCGCGGACCTCAAGAAGCTGCCGATCACTGGCGTCGACGAGAAGTTGCTCGCGCAAGCGTTCACGACGTGCCACAGCGCCGCCGAGGTCTACCGCAAGGAGTCGATCGAGAAGGTCTTCGGCTCGCTCGGCGAACTCGAGCCGCGCACGCTCGCGACGCTCGCGCAGCAGATGCGCGCCAACTTGCAGACCGTGTGGCGCCAGCCGGCGGTGCAAGAGAAGAACAAGACGCGCCGCAAGCAGAAGGACATCGAGGCCGAGGTGCAGCGCGGCTACGAAGTCGCGCGCAGCGTGCTCGACGGCGGCCTCGAGAAGCACAAGGACCACTGGGCCTTGCTGCTCGTGCGCGCTGCGCTGCAGCACGACGAGATCGACTACCGCCGCACGATCGGCAACGAAGTGAAGTTCACCGAGCAGCGCATGGCTGCGTTCGCGGACTTCGAAAAGGCCGCCGATAGCTACGCGTTGGCCGCGAAGAACCTGCCGAAGGAAGAGCAGAGCTGCGAGCCGTTCGAGCACTGGTTCTATGCAGCACTCGGCGCGAGCGATGCGCAGAACATCAGCCACGAGCACATCCAGTCGCAGGCGCAATTGGATCGCATCAAGCAGAAGCTCGACGCGATGGAAGGCGAAGTCGGCCAGAGCCACCGCGATCGCTTCGCGAGCATGCTGTTTGCGCGCATGGGCAACCTCAACCCGGCGGTCAAGATGCGCTACGCGAAGGCGGGCATCGAGATCGTCGGCGACAACAAGCAGGCCAGCGAGGTCAAGAAGCTCTACGACTACTACGCCGACCTCGCGAGCGAGATCGACTTGGTCGCGCGCATCGACGGCAGCACGCAGGTCGGCCACGGCGATGCGTTTGGCCTGCTCGTCGAACTGCGCCACACGACGGACATCGAACGCGAGTCCGGCGGCTTTGGTCGCTACCTGCGCAACCAGAACGACATCTCGTATTCGTACAACTACGGCCGCCCCACCGAGAACTACCGCAACAAGTTCGCGGAAGCGGCGACGGAGACGTTGAAGGAGCACTTCGAAGTGCTCTCGATCACGTTCCAGGAGGAAGGCGTGCACTCGCGCGCGACGGAGCAATACGGCTGGCGCGTGACGCCGTACGCTTACGTGATGCTGAAGCCGCGCGGCCCGCAGATCGACCGCGTGCCGCAGCTGCGCCTCGACCTCGACTTCCTCGACACCTCGGGCTACGTCGTGCTGCCGATCGAGACCGACGTGATCGCGATCGATGCGAAGGCCGAGCACGGACCGGCGCGCCCCGCGGAGAAGATCGAGGTCACGCAGATCCTCGACGAGCGGCAAGCGAAGGACGGCAAGCTCGTACTCGAAGTGAAAGCGCAATCGCGCGGCCTGCCGCCGCGCCTCGAAGAACTCGTGACGCTGCAGCCGAAGGACTTCGTCCTCGACGCGATCGACGACAGCGGCCCGATGGTCACGCGCTTTGATCCGGATGGCGCCAACGACGTCGTCATTGGCGAGCGCACGTGGACCATCAACCTGAAGGCCAAGGACGGCCTTCCTGAGCAACCGACGTCGTTCGCGTTCCCGACCGCAGCGCGCGATGGCCTCCAGCTTGTGCGGCAACGCTACGCCGACGCGGACCTCGTCGCGGCGGAGCCCACGGTGGAGCTGATGGCGAACTACGGCAAGCCGCGCGCGATGTGGCCGTGGTGGCTCGCAGGCGCAGCGGTGATCGCGCTGCTCGCCGTCGCATTCATGCGCAAGAAGCCCGTCGCGACGATCGCGGCAGAGGGACTGCGCATGCCAGAGCCGCTGACCGCGTTCACGGCGATCGGCTTGCTGCTGCAAATTCGCAAGGACGGCGCAGTCGAAGCTTCGGCGCACGCGGCGATCGACGACGACATCGCAGCGATCGAGCGCGACCACTTCGCCGACGACGGCAAGCAGAGCCTCGACCTGCGCGTGCTCGCCACGAAGTGGATCGAACGCGCGACGAAGAGCCGCGCGAGCTGAGGGCAACGCGCATGCAGGGCCCGCCCACCGTCGAGTCCGTTCGCGCGATGCTGCAACCGCTCGCCGCCACCGATCGCAAGATCCTCGGCGGCGTGTGCGCGTGGATGATGGCGGAGCCGCAGCGCATCCGCGATCGCGAGTGGATCTCGCAGCGCTTCGTCGAAGTGTGCGGCGTGGCGCTCGGCGCAGGCGACGACGGCGACGCGGCGACGACCGACGATGTCGAACGCATTCGTGCGTTCGTGCAGACGCGCATGGGCGACCTGATGGCAGCGGCGATGGCGGTGTTCTTGCGCACTGCCGAAGACCTGCGAGCAGGCGGCGGCCCGGTCACGATGGAACGCGCGAGCGCGATCGTGAAGAGCTACCTCGACGGCTGAGTCGGGAGTTCGGCACGGGGCAAAGGGCCCACTTGGAAGAGGGTGCGCGCGCTGGTTTGATGGCGCACAGGAACCAAGAAGGAGCCCGAGCCCATGAGTGCGAACTTCACCCGCCTCCCCATCGCGATTGCCGCAGCATGCGCGGCGATGTCCTCCGTGCGCGCGCAGACCGATCGCATCGTCGGCGGATCGCAGCCGGGCAGCTATGCGACGCTGCAAGCAGCGATCAGCGCCGCAGCACCGGGGGATCGCGTGCTGATCGCGCAGGACCAGACGATCCTCGCGACGATCCCGATCGACAAGGCTCTGCGCATCGAATCGGCGCCGGGCCCCATGCGCACGATCAGCTTCATTAACCCCTCCTTCGGGGTGCCAGTGCCGCTGTTCTCGATCACGGCCCTGCCGGCGGGATCCGCACTCGAATTCTCGAACCTCTCGATCGACGTCTCGACGATGGGCTCGGGATCGTTCGCGATGCGCACCGCATCGCCGCAGCAAGGCGAAGTGCGATTCGACGGCGTGACGATGCTCGACTTCAACGGTTGGCGCGTCGGCGTACTCATCGACCTCGCGGTCGGCAGCGTGTGGATTCGCGACTGCTCGTTCACGCAACGAGACCAGCCGCAAGACGGCGCGTGTCCCGATGGAACGGCGTGGGGCAATGCCGGCGGTTGCTTGCGAGTGCGCGCCCAGCGACTCGTCATCGAGGACTCGACGCTGCGCGCGGCATCGGGCGCATGGCTCTACAGCCATCCCGACAACTGCTTTGGCTGCTTGCCTACGCCATACACGCAAGCCTCGCCGATTGGCGGATTCGCGATCGACGCGATCACGAACGACACGTTCCTGATCCGCGTGCGCACCAGCGACGGCAACGGC
The DNA here is from genome assembly GCA_041168165.1 of Planctomycetota bacterium. Classification (GTDB taxonomy): domain Bacteria; phylum Planctomycetota; class UBA1135; order UBA1135; family UBA2386; genus SXPK01. The sequence continues at coordinate 17,600 of JBEELK010000064.1, forward strand.
GGCGGCGCGCAACCGCCGCGACCGCCGTGCGGCAGCTACGGCATCCCCTCGGGCCCCGGCCTGAGCACGTTTGGCAGCAACGTGCACGCGTATGACTTCGTGCACGAATGGGGTTTGGCAGGAGCCGTCACCGCATCGTGGGCTGGCTTCGACGCTCCGCGCGGCGCGCTCACTTCGATCGGTGACCCCACCGCCCCACTGCGCCTCTCCGGCAACGCGCAACTCGGCGGCGGCATCCAAGCCAGCGTGACCGAGACCGGCATCAGCTTGCTCGCGATGGCGTTCGCGTGGTCGCCGACCAACACGCCCGTTGGCCGCATCGCGTTTGATCCGTTGCAGGAGCACTTCACGTTCTTGGTGTTCACGCCGACGCCGCCATCGACGCAGTCGTGGAACGTGCCCAACGATCCGTTCCTCTCGGGCCTGCCGATCGTGACGCAGTTGTTCCCGTTTGATCCCACGAACGGCGCGTGGCGCGCGGCCAATCCGAGCGCGCTCACGCTGCGGCGGCCGTGATCTGAGACACGGCGGCCGCGTCGGTGCGCCGCAATGCAGAGGCGCAGCAGCGAAGTTGGCGGCCCGACTGCGCACGCGGTCGGCGCGCAGAGGACTGGGATCGCGAGTAGCATCCCGCGTCCCTTTGCGACCCAACTGGATGCACCGCACGTTCCTCACCGCTGTCACGCTCGCGGCCTCGCTGTCCGCGCAGACCTTCACCTACACCGACTTCTCCAACATCGCTTCGCTCAACTTGCTCGGCAACGCCGCGCAGAGCGGCACGGCGCTGCGGCTCACTGCGAACGCGAGCAACCAGACCGGTTGGGCGTGGCATCGCACGGCGATGCCGGTCGTCGCGGGCTTCGATACGACGTTCACGTTCCGCATCACGCCGCCAACCGTCGGCACGAAGGCCGAAGGCATGGCGCTCGTGATCCACGATGATCAAAGCGGCATCGCGACGACGGGCGGCACGGTCTGGGGCATGGGCTACGGGACCGGCGCCAACACTGCGGTCGGCATTCGCAACTCGATCGCGATCGAGCTCGACACCTACCTCGACGCGTTCTTGGGCGACACGAGCGCCAACGAACTGACGATCCACACGCGCGGAAGCCTCGGCAACAACGAGAACGAGCAGTATTCGATCGCGCGCGCAACTCCGACGCAGAACCTGTCCAACGCGCAAGTGCACACGCTGCGCGTTCGCTACGTGCCCGGCACGATCGAGGTCTACGTCGACAACGCCGCGACTCCGTCGATCACGCGCGCTTACAGCCTGCTGACGGGCGGCCTCTACGCCAACGGCACCGCGGCGCCAGCGCCGACGCTCGCGTCGGGCACTGCGTTCCTCGGCTTCTGCGCAACGACGGGCGCTGGCTCGCTGACCGAACTCGTCGAGATCCTGTCGTGGTCGTGGACGAGCACGTCGCTCGTCGACGCGTGCTACGCGGGCGCACCCGGCGCGGACGTGCTGCGCATCAATGGCCAGAGCGGCGGCCCGTTGCGCACGCTCACGCTGCCGACCTACCAGTCGTTCTCGATCGACATGCTGTCGCCGTCGCCATACGGCAACGGCGCGCCATGGATCCTGCTCGGCTCGCTGTTCCCCAATCCGTCGAGCCCCGCGGCGCTGTCGCCGTTTGGGCCGATGTGCATGGAAGTGGCGCCCTTTGGCCTCGGCACGCTGATCCTCGCGGACGCATTCACGTCGCCCAATCCGTATCTGCCCGCAGGCCCCACGCCGTATTCGCTGCAGCTTCCCGTCGGCGCGATTCCGTTCGTGCTCGATATCACGCTGCAAGGCGTGATCGCGACCAACGCGAGCCCGTTCACGCTCGGCGTCACCAACGCGATTGACCTCGAGTTCCGCAATGCGCCCGCGCCGACGGTTGCGTCGGTCGCGCCACTCAGCGCGCAACCGGGACAGACGGTGTTGATCACGGGCACGGGCTTCCAGAACGGGGCCACGTTGCTCGTGAACGGCGTGCCGACGCCGATCCTGCAACAAGGTCCGACGCAGATCTCGTTCTCCTATCCCGCGGGCGTGCCATGCGGCTCGCAACTGCGCGTGCAGAACGTCGATGGCCAAGGCGTCAACTCCGGGCTCAACCCCAACCCGATCGTGACGTCGACCGCGCTCTCCGTCGGCACGTCGGCTGGCGGTCAACTGTTCCTGATCTCAGGCCAAGGCTTCGCGCCCGGCACGACGGTCACGATCGGCGGCGCGGCCGCGACGGTGCAATCCGCATCCGCGACCTCGGTGCTCGTGCGCACGCCAGCGGGATCGCCCGGCGTCGCGCCGGTCGTCGTCACGACGCCCGGCGGCTGCACGGTCAACACGACCTACACCTACACGTAAGGCGCAGCAGATCAGCGCGGCAGTTGCGCGACGATGCGCAACGGGCCGCCGCTGCCGCCGCGGATCTTCATCGGCAGCGCGATGACGAACGCGCCAGTCGGCGGCAGCAAGTGCAGGTTCGCGACGTTCTCAAACGCGGGGACGTTGTGCGCGTAGAGCTCGCGGTGCGCGAAGAACATGCGCGACTTGCCGTGGTCGATGCTCGGCGTGTCGATGCCAACCGCGCGAACGCCGCGTGCAGCGAGCTCCTTCGCCGCGCGCGGCGACAGGCCGGGGAAGCGCAACTTCAGCGTCGCTTCCATGCCGCGTTCCGCAGTGCCCATGTAGCGCTCGCGGTCGGGCCAGAAGCTGCCGAAGCCGGTGCGCAGCAGCACGATCGCGCCCGCCGGAATCGCGCCGTGTTCGCCTTCGAACGCGACCAAGTCCTCGACGCGGACTTCGTAGTCGCGATCCAAAGCGCACTGCGCCGTGACGTCGATCACGCATGCGGGCCCGACCAGCCGTTCGACGGGACTCTGGTCCGTGGTCCAGTTGCCCTTCGCGAAGTGCACGGGCGCATCGAGGTGCGTGCCGCCGTGCTCCGAGGTGCGGATCGTGTTGGACTCGTACCACCACCCGCCTTCGGTCATGCCCTTCGCGTCGACGACGAGTTCGAAGCCCGGCGCCGTCGGCCAGTAGACCGCGTCCGCGTCGAAGTCGTGCGTCAGGTCGACCCACGCGCCATCGCCGAGCGCACGCTGCGGCGCGGAGCACGCCGCGAGCACGATCGCCAACGACAAAAGCGGGACGCAGCGCATCACTTGCATGCAGCGATCGCGCGAGCAACGAACACCGGCGCGACCTTGCGACGCCAGTAGACGTCGAGATCGGTGTTGTCCATCGTGCGCGCCGGCTTCATCGCCTTCTCGCCGGCAACTGCGATCGACTCGTCCGTCAGCTTGCTGCCGACGAGCGCCTTCTCGGACTCGACTGCAGGGATCGCATACGAACCCGCGCCGCCGAGTCGGATGTTGGCCTTCGTGACCACGCCGTTCGCGTCCGTCCACACGCATGCGCCGACGCCGAGCACCGGGAAGTCAAACGTGTCGCGGCGACGCAGCTTGAGGTAGCTCGCCTTGAAGCCAGCGGGCGCCGGCAGGATCAGCCGCGTCAGCAGTTCTTCAGGCTTCTTGGTCAGGTACTGGATGCCGTCATCGCGATACAGATCGCCTGCGACGATGGTGCGCGTGCCTTCGGGCGACACGAGTTCGACCTTGGCTTCCATCGCGCACACCAGTGGCACCGTGTCGCTGCTCTGCACGGCCCAGCACCGCGGACTGCCGGGAGCAACCCAGCAAATCGCGCCGTCCTTCTTCATGCAGAAGTCGATCGACTCGCGCCACTCGTGGCTCTGGTCGTAGTAGGTGCAGCGCGTGTCGAGCAGCAAGTTGCCGCCGATTGTGCCCATGTTGCGCAGGAGCGGCGTGCTGATCTCCTTCACTGCGTGCGTGAACGCGGGATAGTGCGCGAGCAGGTGCGCGTGGCGCTCCAACTCCGAGAGGCGGCACATCGCGCCGATCGCGACCGAACCATCGCCCAAGACCTCGACGGTCGTGAGGCCAGGAACGTCCTGCAGCGAGATCACGTGCGTCGGCGTCTGGTGCCGGCGCTTCATGTTGGGATAGAGGTCCGTGCCACCCGCGACGAACATCGCGTCCTTGCCGTGCTCCTTCTTGAGGCGCACTGCTTCGGCCGCGGTCTTGGGGCGGTGGTAGGAAAACGTGGGAAGTCGCAGCATCGCTTTCGTCCTCCTACTTGGCGGCCTTCTTGTCGCGCTTGGGTTCGTTCCACGCAGTGCCGTCGCCGCCCTGCCACGGCGTCTTGATCTTCAGCGAATCGCCGAAGTCCATCTGCGGCACGCCATCCGGCCCTTGGCTCGGGCCAAATCGCGCGTCCTTGCCTTCCTTCTTCGCCTGCATCGCAGCGAAGACCTTCTCGAACGTGATCGGGTTCTCGTCGACGCGCACTGAGACGGCGTCGAACACCGCGTTGGCGACCGCAGGCATGATCGGCAGCAGCGGGCCTTGGCCGACTTCCTTGGCGCCGAACGGGCCGTTCTTGTCCGGGTCCTCGACGACGTAGGTCACGACCTCGGGCATCTCCATCGTGCTCGGGCTCTTGTACTCGAGCAGCGACGGGATCTTGTGCACGAACACGCGATGGCCCTTATGGCTGCGATCGCGGTAGGCCATCTCCTCCATCATCGCCTCGCCGAGGCCCATGTAGACGGAGCCTTCGATCTGCCCCATCGCGACTGCGGCGTTGAGCGCGCGGCCGATGTCGTGCGCCATCCAAACCTTGGGCACGCGATAGATGCCGGTGAGCGGATCGACTTCGACCTCCACGACGCACGCGGAGTAGCTGTAGCTCGGCGAAGGGCCGACGCCGCCGCCGCGGAACTTCGCGGGCGACTTCGGCGGCGTGTAGCTGCCGACCGTGCCGATCGTGCCAAAGCGCGCTTCGGCTGCGATCACCGCTTCTTGGAACGAGATGCCCTTGTCAGGGTTCTCGCTGTCGAACACGCGCGCATCGGCGAACACCAATCGATTGGCCGGAACGCCGAGATGTTCCGCGGCGCCGCGCGCCACGTAGTCGCGCGCGCGCTCCGCAGCTTGCATCGCCGCGTTGCCCGTCATCACGGTCACGCGCGAGCTGTAGCTGCCGAGGTCGACCGGCGTGAGGTCGGTGTCCGACGTCACGACGCGAATGCCGAGCGGATCGACGCCGAGCACTTCGCCGACGATCCACGACAGCACCGAGTCGCTGCCTTGGCCGATGTCCGTGCTGCC
>JBEELK010000065.1:0-8880 GCA_041168165.1 Planctomycetota bacterium
GAAGTGACGCTGTTCCCGCAAGGCAAGAAGGCGTGGGAAGAGGCGCGCGCGAAGGCCGAGGCGATGAAGGACAAGGCGGACGCTGTCGCCAACGATTTCTTCGCGCGGCGAAAGCAGCAACTCGACGGCCTCGATGTGACGTTCCGTCTGCGGCTTCCCGGCAAGGTGCTGCGCTACACGGCCAACCTCGAGCAAACGGGCGAATGCGAAGTCACCGCGAAGATCACTGCCGAGCAGCTCAAGACGCCCGAAGACCTCGTGCGACGGCTCGCGCCGCGGTTCCAAGCGGTGTTCGACGCACGCGAGTGCAAGACGTTCCCGATCGACCAGTGATGGCGACGCGCTGCCGCTCGCTGCGTGAAACGAGGAGCGTCCGCGCATGAAGCGCTTCGTCGCCAACTTCGCGCGCTGGCTCTGCCACCTGATCGGCGGCGTGCTGCTCGGCGCGGGACTCGTGCTGCACGGCCAGATCGCGTTCATCCGCCTCGCCAACCACGAAGTGGATCGCACGTTCTTCCTCTGGCGCCTCGTCGGCGAAGCGACGGTCTACTTGCAGTCGCTCGATGTGCAGGTGGCACTCGCGCTGCAGGACATCCCCGAGAACGTGCTGCGCGAATCCGATCTCGCCGCGTGGACGCTCGTCATCGTGGGGACGCTGATGGTGCTCGCGGCGCTCGTGATGCCGCGGCCGAAGGCGAAGGGGAAGTGATTGCGGGGCGTGGCGCGCTGACGCCTGCGCCATTGTCAGTTCTTGAACTCGACGAACTTGCCGCCGTTCTCCTGCGCCATCCTGCGCATCAATTCGCTCGGCGACAGCGTCAGTTCGCGCGGATCGCGGTCGTCGCTCGACGTGATGAAGATCGTGTTGATGCGGATCTTGGTGAAGCGGTTCGCTTCGTTGACGAGCCGCAGGATCTCCATTGGATCGAGAATCTCCCCGACGCTGGGCGCGCCGTCGGAGACGACGAAGATCTCGTCGATCGCGGTGTCCTGCGCTTCGCCGTAGATCTGCGTGGTGACGGTGAGCGCTTCTTCGAGGCCCGACCACATGTTGGTGCCGCCGTCGCGCTGGTTGGGCGGCGGATAGGTCGCGGTCCAACTGTCGACGAACTCGAGCGCCTTCTTCTTGTTCTTCTCGTTGGCCTCGACGAGCTCCTTGCTCCACACGCGCGCCTTGGGGCGGCCGTTAAACGTGATGAAGTTGAGCTTCGACGCGGCGGGGATCTCGGCGATCGCCTTGTGCATCTGACGCTTCGCGAATGCGAGTCGCGTGCCGCCGCCTTGCGTGTCCGCCGCGTCTTCGCCAGCGAGCGCTTTCATCGCAAACTCCATGCTGCCTGACAGGTCGATGACGAACAGGATGCGGCTCCCTTGCGCCGGGATGCCGCAGAACGACGCGGTGCGCTCGGGGCCCTTTGGCGCCGCGGCCGGCTTCCGTTCTTGCGCGAGCAACTTCTGCTGCTCTTGCTCCCAGAACTGCCGCCACTGCGATGGCGCGCTTGCGGCAAACACGGCGCCGGTCAGCGACACGAGCGTCTCGTGCGCGCGGTAGAGCAGCAGCGTCGAAAGCGCGCCGGACTGCACCTGCTCAGGATGGTCGTAGAAGCGCTGGAGCACCGCGATCAGCGTCGGCGCCGCAGACATCGCGCCTGCGTCGGAGACGAAGGTCACGAGTTCCATGTCCGCGCGCCAATCGCTCTTGCCGATCGCGTGCGCTGCGGCGTCGGCGGCTCGCTTGAGCGCGCCGGAAGTCGCGGGCAAAGCTGCTGGCTTTGCGGCGTCGCTGGGCTTCTCGGCCTCGGGCTTGGGCGACAACTCACTTTGGATGCATGCGCGGATCGCGGCGGTGAGCGCGATCAGCGCTGGCGACTGCGTCTCGGCTTCGAGCGCAGCGATCAAGGCGTCGGCGCTGCTCGGATCGGCGACGAGCGCGAGCGCTTCTGCTGCGGCGATGCGCAGCGGCAACTCCGCGGCGCGCAGTTGTTGTTCGCAGACCTTCTTCGCCGAGACGTCCTTGCGCGCCGCGAGCGCGCGAATCGCGGCCGCGCGGATGCCGCTGCCAAACGCTTTGTCCGCCGCTTCGTCGCCTGCAGCGAGCTTGCGCATGCGATCGACCGCGAGCGCCTCGGTCAGCTTCGCAGCGTAGCGCTCGCCAAGCGCGCGCACGCGCGACGGCGCCATCGCTTCGCTGTACTTGACCTTGCCGTGATCGAGCCCGGCTGCGGCGACGGTGAGGATCGCTTCCGCGGCTTCGGCGGTTTGCAGCGCGGCAGTGAGTCGCAGCAGGAGTTCGAGTTCGCGCGCGGCGGTGAACGCTTCTGCTTCGCCCTTCGGCGCGAGGCCGAACTTCTCGGAGATCACGTCGCCGCGAAGTTGCTCTTGGCTCTCGAAGTCGACCTTGCCCGCGCGATATGCGCGAACCCACGCGAGCAGCGCCTTCAGCGGCTTGTCGTCGTTCTTCGCGGCTTGCTGTGCGCCTGCATGCGTTGGCGTTGCCGCGTGCCACGCAGCATTGGCGGGCAGCGAGAGCGCGGCGGAGAAAAGCGCGGCGAGCAACGCGTTCATCGGGGCAGCAGCCTACCCGCGATGGCGCGCGATCGCCTTTCTCAGCGATTCTGGTCCGTCGTGATGCGCACGCGGATTTCGCCGCGCAGCCGGCGGAACACCGACTCCGGCCCTTCGATCTCGCTCATCGGCGCCACGTAGATCGGCCCGCAATCGTTGGAGAACACGAACGTGCGGCTCAGCTCGAACGGGTTCATCTGCGAGGCGTCTGGAGTTGGCAGCACGAAGAAGATCTGGTCCAGCAGCTCGGGCCACGATCGCGCAATGCGTTGCACTTCTTGCTGCTCGTCGCCGCGGTCGAAGCTCGGCGTCACCGACAGCGCCGTCGTGAGTCGGCTGAGGCTCAAGCTCTTGCGCAGTGCGGGCGCCACGAACTCGCGAACGCTGGCGAGGCTCGGGCCCTCTTGCCGCAGGCGGTCGCGGTCGAGCAACGTAACGAACACGCGCAAGTCCGAGTCCACCTGCGGATCGCCGAAGCTGAGGCGCTTTGCGTCGCGCAACTCCGCGAGCACGCCGCCAAGTCGCGACAGCGAATCCGCGTCGTCGCAGATCTTGCGCACCATCGGCTCGTCGGCGACGCCGTTGTCGAGCAACGCGATGCAGTGCGACGTCCACTTGTGGCGCTGCTCAAACTGGCGCGCCGTCTCGACGGCGAGCAGGTCCGACGTCAGCGGCTTGACTGAAGTGAGGATCGCATCCTGGCGGCGCGGCGCGAGCGGCGACGCATCGGCGGACGCAACGTAGGTTGGATCGCGCGGGTCGCTCGCGAACTGCGCCTGCTTGGGTTCCACCGCAGCGCGCGGCGACGGCTGCATCGTTGGTTGCGCAACGACCATCGCGTCTTCGTCGCGCTTGCGTTCTGCGCTGTCATCCTTGAGCAGCGATGCGATCGCGAGCACTGCGGCTGCGGCGGCGGCACCGGCAAACATGTAGCGAACGCGCGCGCCGATCGAGACGGGCTCCGCGAACACCGCGGGCGGCGTGCCTTCGCCGGCTTCCATGCGCGCGAACAGGCGGGTGCGGAAGTCCGCGCCGACGCGATGCTGCGACAGCCGCGACGCGACGTTGCGCGTGCGCTCCAGGTCGGCCCAGAACTTCGTGCATGGCTCGCAGGACGCGAGGTGGTCGAGCACGAGCGCGCGACGACCAGAGGCCAAGCGGCCGTCGAGGTATTCAGAGAGTTCGTGTTGGCAGGTGCGGCAGTGCATGTTGCGTCTCACACCTTGATGAGCCGGCTGACGAGGGACTTGAAGCGTTGGCGCGCGCGGAACAGCCGCGTCGACACCGTCTTGACTGGGCAGCCGAGGATCGCGGACGCGTCCTCGTAGCTGAGGCCTTCGACTTCGCAGAGCAGGAACGCCTCGCGGAACTTCGCGGGCAGTTGTTCGATCGCGCGTTCGATCGTCTCGTTGGCTTCGCGCGTCTCGGCGATCTGGTCGGGACGTTGGTTGTCCGCATCGCCCGGGATGAACGGCTGGTCGTCGTCGCGCGACAGGTCGCCAAACAGGCTCAGCTTGAACTTGCGGCGCCGCAGTTGGTCGAGGCACAGGTTGCGTGCCACGCGGTAGAGCCAGGGGCGGTAGGCGGCGACGGGGACCTGCTCAAGATGGCGGTAGAGCGCGAGGAAGCTGTCCTGCGCCACGTCCTCGGCCGCCGTGCTGTCGCCGAGCATGCGCGCCGCGAAGGACTTCAGGCCGTCGGCGTGCTCCGCGAGCGCGCGGTGCCATGCGACCAACGTCGCTGGATCGGGTTCGTGCTGCGCCACTCGGGAATGCATTGCTGGAGACAGGTCGCGGAAGTCGCCATGATCCTCGGCCCGACGCGCGCTGCAGCGGCATCGGTCCCGCGACCCGGGCGAATGTAGGCCACCGCAGACGAGACCTCTGGCCGAAAACTCCGCGTCGCCACGACCGTTGCCGTCGAACCCCAGCGGCCTTACCTCCGCCAGTCCTCCGCTCGACGGTTACCCCTGACCGCAACGCACCTGATCCACCCCATGGCACGGCGCCTTCCCCTCGTTCTCCTCGCTTGCCTCGCCGCCTGCACCGGTGGAATGGAGCACCGCTCCATGGCGACGCTGCTGGGCGAGTTGCCGATCCCGGCCGGCACGACGCGGATCCGCGTGGAGATCGAGAACGGCAGCCTCGACGTTCGCGTCGGCGAGCCCGGATCCGTTCGCTACCGCGGGCAGGTCCGCCGCGCCGCGGACACCAAGGAGCAGCTCGCAGCGTTCGAGGCGGTCGGCGCCGAACTGCGCGCAGAACAGGACCCGAAGGACCCGTCGACGCTCGTGATCCGCGGCCCGTCGCGGCCTGCTGGCGAGCAGATCGGTGTGCTCGCGATCGAGTCGATCCTCGAAATCCCCGATGGCATCGGCGTGACCCTCGCCGTGACGGGCAGCGGCAACCTCGCGGTCGACACGCGGTCTGCGCCGGTGGACCTTCGCTGCGGCCGCGGCGACGTGCGCTGCAAGGCGACGACTGCTGGCGCAATCGTGCGCACTGGCCGCGGCAACGTGATCCTCGATGACCACTCCGGCGACGTCGACGTCGAGATCGGCGTCGGCGACATGCAGGTGTTCGTGCGCGAGCCGAAGCAGCGCATCGTGCTCGTGACCGGCATGGGCAACGTGCAGTGCATCCTTCCCCCCGAGGCGCAGTTCCGCGCCGATGCGCGCACGCAGACGGGCAAGCTCGCCAATGGCTTCGGCATGCCGATCGAGAAGGACGGCTTCCGCGCGACGATGGTTGGTCAGCGCGGTGATGGGCGCACGGAACTCGTGATGCGATCGGGCAAAGGCCACCTGTCGCTGAGCCACAAGACGTTCGATACGCAGCGTTGAGCGGTGCCGTGCGCACTCGTGCGCATGGAGGAAACGCCGGGGTAAGAACGAACTAGGTCGCGTGCTCGACTGCGAGAACACGCCGGAACCAGTGCTCAGGCAGCCCGCCTCACGGGCAACGCCATGGCACTTTCGCGCAGTGGGGCACCAAGTGCGTAGCGCAGAAGTGCGTCTCGCACCGGCATTCTTCTGCAGTGCCTCGTATCGGACGCCCCTCACCCGGCAAGGCGTCCGTTGCAAAGCGCCGCACACACAACAACACCATGGCAATCGGCAAGCGTCTGCTCGTTTTCTCCGCCCGTGATCCCAAGTCGGCGTCGTTGCTCAACGCGACCTCTGGCTGGGGTTGCATGACCACCACGTGCGATTCGATCGACGATCTGCGGGGCCGCATCGAAGGCACCGAACAGGACCTCGTGCTCGTCGAGCCGTCGTCGGCGCTGCGCAAGTTGTTCACCGGCGCCGGCGATGAGGAAGCGCTGAAGCTTCCGCTCGCCGAAGTCGAGAAGCGCCACATCATGCGCGTGCTCGCTTCTACCGGCGGCAACAAGACGCGCGCGGCGCGCATCCTCGGCATCGACACCAAGACGCTCTACAACAAGCTCAAGAGCTACCGGTCGTCGGACAACGTCGCGCGCCGGCTGTCGATGAACGGCTCCGCCACGGCGTCGGTCTGATCGCGGCGCGAGCCTGCGCGGCTGCATTCATGCAGCGGCCGCGAAGTGGCTCGCCTGCCGGGCGCTCCCGGACCTCCGGTCGCAGCGCATCGCTCCGCGCGGCATCCATGCGCCGCGCGGGGCGGTTCCAAAGTGGCGCAACGCGCGCTGCATCTCCACCTGCGCCGCGTTGCGTTGTTGAGCACCTGCGCGTTCACGTCGTCCCTCGTTGGGGCGGTCTCTGCGTCGCAGGGAGCGCGATGGAGCTGCCGCAGATCGCGCGCAGATTTTTCTTCGATGACTCCTCGTGCGCGATGCGTCGGTGAGACCGCAGGGCGGCGCATGCGCACGCCTCGCAAGGGGTTTCACCGCGCCGCCCAGGGCTAATGCGGCCGCTGCCGCTGCCGATCATCTGCCTGCGCCGCGAGGCGCACACGCAGAACACTGACCTGCGACGGGCCTTGATTCGCCGACTTCGATCCTTTGCCTGCAGTGCCCGTCGCAGGTTCTTTCGCTTCGCCTGAGTTGCTCCGCGCCAATGCGCGCGTCGAGCGGACAGCGCGCGAGGAATCGAGCTGGAACCCGTCCTGGAAACTCGCCGTGGCGACGGTTCAATGTTCGGCCCTATGGGCTTCCAGGACCACATCCACGCAATCCGCAGAGCAGAGCTGAGAGTAGACCAGCTCAAGGTGTCTCTTTGACTACGAGCTACGCCACCGCGAGCTCGCGCGCATCGAGAACCAGATGAGTCAGCCCGGTTTCTGGGACAACAACGAGTTGGCCCAGAAGCTGATGGAGCAGAAGAAGGCCTGCGTCGGGGTGCTGGAGCCCATCGACCGCATCAAGAAGCTGATCGAGGACGCCGGCGTCCTCGTCGAACTCGGCCAGGATGACCCTGCATCCGTCGAGGCAGACCTCGTCGACACGGAGCAGAAGATCCAGGCGGCGATCGACTCGCTGGAGTTCCAGCTCATGCTCGGCGGCGAGCACGATTCCAGGAACGCGATCGTGTCGCTGCAGCCGGGCGCTGGCGGCGTCGACGCCAACGACTGGGCTGAGATGCTGCTGCGCATGTATGTGAAGTGGGCGCCGCGCCACAGCTACGAGGTCGAGGAGATGGACTTCCAGTCGGCCGAAGAGGCTGGCATCAAGAACGCGACGATCCGCGTGAAGGGGCCGTTCGCGTATGGCCGACTCAAGGCCGAGCAAGGCGTGCACCGCCTCGTGCGCATCTCGCCGTTCGACGGCCAAGCGAGGCGGCAGACGTCGTTTGCGTCGGTCGAAGTGGTGCCTGAGTTCGATGACGACGTCGAGATCGACATCCGAAAGGAAGATCTCAAGGTCGACACCTACCGCAGCTCGGGCGCAGGCGGCCAGCACGTCAACAAGACCGAGTCCGCGATCCGCATCACGCACATGCCGACGGGCATCGTCGTCGCGTGCCAGGCGGAGCGCAGCCAGCACAAGAATCGCGAGTCCGCGATGAAGACGCTGAAGGGCAAGCTCTACCAACTGGAGTTGAGCAAGCGCGAAGCGGAGCTCGCCAAGTTCTACGGCGACCGCGGCTCGATCAGCTGGGGCAACCAGATCCGCAGCTACGTGCTGCAGCCCTACCAGATGTGCAAGGACTTGCGCACCGACTACGAGACGTCCGACGTGCAGGGCGTTCTCGACGGGCACCTCGACAAGTTCATCGAGGCCTACCTCAAGCAGAAGCCGCCGGAGAAGAAGTGATGCGCAGGGCTCTGATCTCGGTCACGGACAAAGCAGGTGTGGTGGAGTTCGCGCGCGGACTCGCAGAGTTGGGCTTCGGACTGCTGTCGACGGGCGGCACCAAGAAGGCGCTCGTCGAGGCCGAGGTCGAGGTGCAGGAAGTCGCGGACTACACGGGCTTCCCCGAGTTGATGGACGGCCGCATCAAGACGCTGCATCCGAAGGTGCACGGCGGATTGCTAGGTCGCCGCGACGACGCGGGTCACGTCGCTGCGATGGCGGCGCACGCCATCGAGCCGATCGACTTGCTCTGCGTCAATCTCTACCGATTCCGTGAGACAGCGTCGAAGGCTGGCGTGTCGCGTGCGGACGTCGTCGAGAACATCGACATCGGCGGCCCAGCGATGATCCGCAGCGCGGCGAAGAACCACGCGCACGTCGCGGTCGTCGTCGATCCGGCGGACTACTCCGCGGTGCTGCGCGCGCTGCGAGAGAACAACGGCCGGTTGCCGCAGGATCTGCTGCGCAAGCTCGCGGCGAAGGCGTTCTCGCACACGGCTGCCTACGACGCGGCGATCGCGTCGTGGTTTGACTGCGAGCGTCGCACGATGCCCGGCGAGCCGTTCTTCCCGCAGAAGATCAGCATGGGCGGCGAGAAGTTGCAGGACCTCCGCTACGGCGAGAACCCGCATCAGGTCGCGTCGTTCTACACCTTTGGCGATCGCGGCCCCAACCTCGCCAATGCGCGCCAGCGCAGCGGCAAGGAACTGAGCTACAACAACATCCTCGACGCCGACGCGGCGTTGGCGCTCGTGCTCGAGTTCCACGAGCCCGCGTGCGTCGTGGTGAAGCACAACAACCCGTGCGGCTCATCGCAGGCGACCACGTCGCTGCGCGCGGTCGAGTTGGCGATCGCCGGCGATCCGGTGTCCGCGTTTGGCGGCATCCTCGCGACCAACCGCACGTTCGACGCGGCGATGGCCGAGAAGGTCGTCGCGACGGGCACGTTTCTCGAAGTGATCGTCGCCCCGCACATCGACGACGCCGCACTCGCGGCGCTGCAGAAGGCGACGTGGGGCAAGAGCGTGCGCGTGATGGAGCTCG
>JBEELK010000066.1:0-11483 GCA_041168165.1 Planctomycetota bacterium
GCGAGCTTCTGGCAGAACGTCTACCCGACGGCGCGGCGCGAATTGATGCGTCGGTATCCGCGGCACAGTTGGCCGGAAGATCCCTTGGCTGCGGCAGCCGAGGCTCGTCCGAAGCCGCGTCGAAGGACCTGAAGGGAAACCTTCTCTACTCCCGCGTTGGTGCATGGCCAACGCTGAGGCTGCTTCCTCAAGCGGTTGTCCGCGCGTGACGAAACCATGCGCAGACAAGGCTGATGGAACTTCGCGCAACGACTTCTCAGCGGATGGAGCAGCGACTCCTGCCGCAGATGCTGCAATCGATCGAGATCTTGCAGCTCGCAACGGCGGACCTGCTGCAGTTGGTCTCCCAACAGATGGAGACCAACGAGGCGCTGGAACTCGCGCCCGTTGCGGAGACCGCGGAGTTGAGCGCGCAGATCGTCGATGCGACGACGCGCGCTGCCGACGAGTGGGATAGCCCCGGCGTTCGGCCCGTCACCGAAGACGTCGATGGCAAGCGCGCATTGCTTGAGAGCCAGGCTGCGCCAGTGGACGAATTAGTCCACGCGGTTCGCATGCAAGCCTCGTTGCGCGGCTTGCCGCAGAGTTTGTGCGATGCCATCGGCTCGATCGCCGAGCACCTCGACGAACGCGGCCTGTTGCCAGCGCCGCTTGAGGAAGTCGCGAAGTCCGCGGCGTTGCCGACGGAACTCGCGGAGCGCGCGTTGGCCGAGCTCAAGACGATGGATCCGCGCGGCCTCGGCGCCAGCAGTGGCGTCGAAGCGATGTTGATCCAAGCGGAGGGCGACCCGGACTACGCGGCGATCGAGCAACTGCTGACGCAGCACCTCGCGAAGCTCGCGGACAACAAGTGGCCCGAAGTCGCGCGCGCGATGCAGCTGTCCGTCGACGATGTCGCGGCGCTCGTCGAGCGCATGAAGCAACTGACGCCGGCGCCGGGCAGCTCTCTGCGGTCCCAGGCGGAGCCCGGCCTCGTTGCTGACGTCGCCGTTTGGACCGTCGATGGCGAGTTGCACGTGGCGCTCGCGGACGAAGGCCTGCCGCAGATCGCGGTCAGCGAGCTCTATGCGCAGATGTCGAAGGACGCCTCGGTCGACAAAGAAGTGCGCGAACGATTGCGCTCGCAGGTGCGCCAAGCGCGCGACCTCGTCGATGCGATCGCGCAGCGCCAGCGCACTCTGTTGCGCGTGACGCGTGCGGTGTTCGAGCGCCAGCGCGAGTTCTTGGAGCGCGGCCGCGCCGCGTTGCGGCCGCTGCGCATGTCCGAAGTCGCAGACGAACTGTCGCTGCACGCGTCGACGATCAGTCGCGCGATCGCTGGCAAGCACGTTGCGACTGCGTTCGGAACGATGCCGCTGCGCGAGTTCTGCGCCGGCGGCAGCGCCGATGGACGCGACTCTGCGGGGCACGCGCGTTCGGCGGTCGCCGAGCGCATCGCTTCGCTCGTCGAGTCGGAAGACAAGTCGCGGCCGCTGTCGGACGACACGCTCGTCGAGCGTTTGCGCGAACAAGGCATCGAGATCGCACGCCGCACGGTTGCGAAGTTGCGCGAGGACCTTGGGATCCTCTCCAGCTACCGCCGCCGTCAACACGGAGCCAAGGACTGATGGCCACGAACCAACACGATCCGTTCTCGTTTGGGCAAGTGCGGCTCGGCAAGGAGCCCGCAACGGGCGCGGTCGAGGACCTGCTCTTCTCGCAGCCGAGCGGCAGCTCCGCGGACGCCGGGCGCGACACGAGTTGGGATCCGCCGCCGCAATTCGCCGATGAGATCGCGCTAGCGCAGCCCAAGGAGCAAACGCAGCCCGCGGCCGCTCAGCACGCCAAGCCCGCGCGAAGCGAGCTTCCGAGCCAGCCATCGACGTTCGATGCGCCGACGCCCGACCAGCAGCCAAAGCGAGAGGTCGCGCCGCCGCTGCCGCGCCTCGACTCGCACAACGTCATCCGCCCCGAATCGCCACCGGCGCAAGCCGACGTCGCGTTCCACGAAGCTGCGATTCCCGCTGCTGTGTTCCTTGTCGTCGAGTCGCTCGCGGCCTACGCGTGGACCAGCATGGAACAGCCAGTGCTCGCTGCGCTGGGCGCCTTCCTCGGTTGCGGGCTCGCGGCCTTCGCATGGTTCGCGGTGCGCCGCTGAGTTCGCTTCGCTATCCTCCTCGCCCGTGTCCACGGTCTTGCTGACGATCGCCTATGACGGGACGCACTACTCGGGTTGGCAGCGCCAACTCGGCGCGGTGACCGTGCAAGAGCGACTCGAAGACGCGCTGATGACGATCTTCGGCGAACGCGTCGTGGTCGAGGGGTCGAGCAGGACCGACGCGGGCGTCCATGCATTTGGCCAGAGCGCGCACATTCGGTTGCCGCGCGAGTTCTCGGTGGCCCAGTTGGTGCCCGCACTCAACGGCAACTTGCCTGACGACATTGCCGTGCGATCCGCACGGCTGGCGCCCGATGGGTTCCACGCGCGGTTCTGCGCGATGGGCAAGCGCTACGCATACCGCTGCGTGACGAGTCGCATCCGGCCTGCAGTCGGCCGCGGCTACTACCACTGGGTCAAGCGCCCGCTCGACCTCGCCGCGATGCGCGAAGGCGCGAAGGCGCTGGTCGGCAAGCACGACTTCGCGTCGTTTGCGACCAATCCGGGCTACGAGCGAAAGCGCGGCACCGTCCGCACGATTCGCGCGTTGCGCATTGCGCGGCGCACGTGGGGCTTCGACCTCGTCATCGAGGGCGACGGCTTCCTCTACAACATGGTGCGCGCGATTGCGGGCACGCTCATCGACGTCGGTTGGGGCCGCTTGGCTCCATCGGATGTCGGCAGGATCTTGCGCAGCTGCGACCGCAGAGAGGCCGGGCCAACCGCGCCGGCCTGCGGGCTCTATCTCCTTCGAGTGCTTTATCCCGATCCACTCACGGCAGCAGTTGCTTGCGCGGATCCGGAAGACGCTCTCTCTTAGTCGTGCGGATACGCCGCACCAGAACCCATGACCAACGACGAAGAACTGACGATCGAGTTCAAAGGCCGCCACGACCACATCTCCGAGCGCATGAAGGCGCACGCGACGAAGAAGCTGGAGAAGCTGGCGCGCTACAACGACCGCATCGCTCGCATCGAGCTCGTCGCGGACCACGCGCACGAATCGCCCGAGGTAGAGCTGATCGTCCACATGCGCCGCGGCAAGCCGATGGTCGCGAAGGACCAGGGCGAGACCTTCTCCGCCACCGTCGACTCGCTGGTCGTGAAGATGGAGAAGCAGCTGAAGAAGCAGAAGGAGAAGCGCACGGACCACAAGATCCCGGGCGCAAAGGGCGCTGTGGCAGCTCCGGCTCGTAAGAAGGCCGCGAAATCCGCCAAGAAGGGCAAGGACGAGGAGACCTACGAGGAAGTTGTCCGAAAGACGCTGCGTGGGTAAACCCTTTGCCCCCCAGGTGGCATCGCTGCCTGGAAACTAGGCCGCGCAGCGCCGTTCTCGGCGCGCGCGCCGCATCGCCCTTCTACCCGCAGCCATGATCGACTCGCTCGTCTCGTCCGCCGCGATCCTCACGGACGTGAAGGCGTCGACGAAGGACGCCGCGCTCAAGGAGCTGCTTCTCGCCGCTCAGACTGCCGGCATCGTCGCCAAGAAGTCGGCGACCGTGCTCGGCAAGAAGCTGCTCGAACGCGAAGCGATCGGCAGCACTGGGCTTGGCAATGGCGTCGCTGTGCCGCACATCAAGCACGCGGACATCGCGGCTTCCTCGCTCGTTCTTGCGCGCACTTCGACTCCGATCGAATGGCAAGCGATCGACGGTCGCCCGGTCTCGATCATGTTCCTCGTGGTGTCGCCAGCCGCGGATCCCGAGGCGCACCTCCAGTGCCTGCGCTGGATCTCGACGCTCGCGCGCAACGCGGACTTCCGTCGCTTCCTGCTGGATGCCAAGGACGAGACCGCCATCCGCGACCTGTTGCGCGAACTCTCGCCGAAGTCGTGACCACGATGGGCGACGTTGAGAAGACCTGCCGAGCGGAAGTGGCTCTGTGCAATCGCGATGGCCTTCACGCTCGGCCAGCGCACTTGTTCGTGCAGACGGCGAACTCCTACGCCAGCCGGATCTCCGTGCGGCGCCAAGGCGAGCCGGACGTGGTCGACGGCAAGTCGATCATGGGGATGATGATGCTCGCAGCCGAACGCGGCGCGACGCTTGAGTTGCAGGCTGATGGGCCAGACGCGGACGAGTTGGTTCGCGCGCTCGTTGAGCTGATCCAGGCCGGCTTCGGCGAAGAGTAGCGGCCGCGCGTCCCGGATCGGGACCTGCCAACCGGACCCGCCAACCGGACCTGCCTGCTGGATCCGACCGATCTTCAGGATCCCATCCGGCCTTCAGGATCCGAACTGACCTGCAGGCTCAGTCGAGGAATCCGACGCCCCGGACCTCGCTCACAGGCGACCTGTGCGCGCTGGCCGCTTCCCGCCGCCGCGAGCTCCTTCCCGGTCGGGCTCAATTCGCGACCGCGGGAACGCCGATAGGGACCAAGGATCGGTCCCACCCCGCACGGAGCGCGCAAAGGAGCGCGGCACGCAATGCTGAAGCAGCGAAAGAGCATCGTCGGTCTTGACCTCGGAACGAGCTGCATCAAGGCAGTCGAGATCACCCAGGACAAGTACGACTTCCTGATCACGGGCTATGCCCAGATCGAAGTGCCCGACGAGCAGGCGCGGCACGACGCGATCGCGGAGTTGTTCCGCGCGGGTCGTTTCCGCACCAAGCGCGTCGCAACCGCGGTGAGCGGGAAGAGCGTGATCTTCCGCTACATCAACATGGTCGACGTGCCGGATGACCGCTTGCAGCAAGCCGTCCGTTTCGAGGCCGACAAGTACATCCCGTTCGATGTCAGCGAAGTGGAGATCGACGCGCAAAAGCTGTCGTCGGCCACCGGCGATGGCGGCAAGACGGAGTCGAAGGTGCTGCTGACCGCAGCCAAGCGCACGATCCTCGATGACCATGCGCGCATGCTGACCGAGATCGGCTTGCAGCCGGTCTGCGTCGGCATCGACGGCTTTGCCCTTGGCAATGCATACGAGCTGTCCGACGTCGTGAATCCTGGCGTTCGCGAAGGTGGCCGCACGGTGGCGCTCGTCGACGTCGGCGCGACCAAGGCGAGCATCAACATCCTCCGCAACAACATCACGTGCTTTGCGCGCGAGGTGCCGATGGGCGGCGACGACATGACGCAGGCCATCACGCGCCGACTCGGGCTTGAGACCGCTCAAGCCGAGGCACTGAAGCGCGATCCTGGCGAGCAGATCGCTGTCGTGCAGGAAGCCGTTGCGCAAGTGCTCGAGGACCTCGGCAACGAGATCAATCTCTCGTTCGACTTCTTCGAGAACCAGAACGACGGCGAAGTGCAGGACGTGCTGCTCACGGGCGGCGCTGCGCTGTTGCCGTTCCTCGAGGAGAGCCTCGAGAAGATCTTCGAGAAACGCACCCGCGTGTGGAACCCGATCGAGGGCCTGAAGGTCCGGTCGGACAACGTCGACGTCGAAGCCCTCAACCAGTTCGCGCCCCAGATCGCGGTCGCGGTCGGCCTCGCGGCCGGAGCCTGATCAGAAGGAGCCCAGAACATGATCCGCATCAATCTGCTGCCGGCTGAGTATCGGCGCGGCAATCGAATCCCGCCGAAGGTCCTCGCAACGACGTTCGGCTCGGCTCTCGCCGTCGCAGCCAGCATTGGCTGGTTCGGCGTCGTCTACTTCGGCGAACTCGGCGATCTCGAGCGTCAAGACACCGCGGTCACCGCGGAGCTGACGCAGAAGAAGACCAAGGCGACCTACTACGACAAGCTGGAGGTCAACCGCGTCGACTACGCGATGCGCGTGCAGACGATCCAGGACATCGGCAAGTCGCGCCGCGTCTGGTCCAAGTTCATGGACGAGGTCGTGGATGTCGTCAACAACAGCGGCGACTCCGAGCGTCACCTCGCGTGGTTCGAAGGCGTGACCGTGAAGACGGACAAGAAGAACCGCGCGGCGACAGTGACGTTGCCTGGCGCTGTGCAAGGCGCCGAGATGTCGAAGGTCGCGAACCTTCACGAAGACATCCAGCGCACGCCGTTCTACGCGGACGTCGCGACGAAGACGGCTCCTGGCGGCAAGTACGCCGAGGACAAGGATCGTGTGCCGCCGGACTCGTTCGAGTTCCAGCTGCAGATGCAGTTCAAGCCCATGGTCGCGGAGCCCCCCAAGAAGAAGCCCGCCGCCAACCCCAAGCCCGCCGGCAACGGCAACAAGTGACGGAGGTGACCCGTGGCCAACAAGATGACTGAGAAGCAGAAGATGATGGCTGTCGGCGGCGTCGCGCTGGGCATCTGCCTCGTCGCTGCAGGCGGCGTCTACTGGGCGAGCGGCCTGATCGAAGAACTCGAGCAGACCATCGCGCAGAAGAAGACGGACATCGCGGCGTGCGAGCAGAAGATCGCCAAGATCCCCGCAACCGAGCAGGAAGTGGTGATCCTCCGCGAGAACCTCGGCGAGTACGTGAAGATCCTGCCGGAAGAGCAGGGCCTCGAAGACTTCGTCAAGATGCTCTACCAGTTCGAGCAGAGCTCGGGCATCCAGACGATCAACTTCCAGCCAGGTCGCCCTGCCAGGAAGAACGACAAGCAGGTCGAGCGCTTCGAGCGCATCGAGTACCAGTATGAGCTCACGGCGACGCTGTGGCAGTTCTTGAAGTTCATCAACAGCATCGAGAACTACGAGCGCCTCGTCGCGATCACCGACTACTCGATCGCTCATCTCAACGAGCGCGAGCCGATCCTGCGCGACGGAGACACCGTCCACACGATCAAGCTGACGATGGAGACCTACACCTACAACCCGAATAGCTCGGGCCAGGAAGTCACCATCCCGGACTACAACGACAAGAAGGACCAGCTGCGCGAAGAGATCGTGAAGCGCATGCAGCCGATCCGCATCGACAAGTACGAGCACCGCGGTCCGCGCGGCCGTCGCGACATCTTCGTCGATCCTCGCGAGCGCGAGGGCCAGGCGGAAGGCGCTCCGGTCGAAGAGCAGCGCGCGATCCTCGAGAAGTTCCTCGGCGAGATGCAGCGCCTGAAGGCCGTCAGCCAGAAGTTGGCGAAGACGGACCTGACCATCTTCGACCAGTTCACGTTCGAGCGCGAACTCAAGGAAGGCATCGCGAAGCTCGAGGAGCAGGTGGCCGAGGTCAACGGCAAGCAGCAGATCACGTCGCCGCAGGTGCGGCAGCGCTGGATCAAGGAAGTGCTGGAGCCGCTGGCGGACATGAAGGCGGCGGGCGGCGGCAAGCGCGATGGCGAAACTCGCGACCCCTACCTGTCCGGCGACGAGATGCAGCAGCTCGTCGACAGCATGACGCAACTGCTCGGCGAGGGCGATCTGCAGTCCGCGAGCGACCGCTACGAAGCGATCGCGCAGCGTCTGCTCGTGCCCGAGTCGGATCCGCGCTACTCGATGGCGGTCACCGCGAAGGCGCTGCACGTGCGCGTTCGCACCGCGATGGAGTTCAGCCAGTTGGAACTCAAGATCCAGGGCGTGGTCGTGAACCACGACTCGGGTCGCGCCGGCCTCCTGCTCAACGGCAACGTCTTCGAAGAGGGCGAATACATCAGCGACGAGCTGATGCTGCGTCGCGTCGAAGAGGAGCAGGTGTGGTTCGTGTTCCGCGGCTTGACGCTGATCAAGACGCTGTAACCGCAGGAAGGACAGTGGCGTCCGCGCAGCGCGGACGCGCGTCGGCGTAATGGACCGACGCTGCAGCGCAAATCCCCTAAAGGGTGGGTTCGCGCTGCGCCGATGGAGAAGGACCCCCGTGGCAGCGCCGTTTCGGCGCGTGGCACACAAGGCGAATCAACCCGACATCCCGACTCGGGAGAGGATCGAAGATGCAGGCAATCGATTGGATCCGGCCCTTGGGCCGTTCGTTGATGGTGAGCGCGCTCGCGCTCGTTTCCGGCCTGGCCGTCGCAACGGCTCAGGAGGCCCAGCAACCTGCTCCGCAGCAGCCAGCTGCACAGCAGAAGCCGCAGGGTCAAGGTGAGGACATCGAGACTGCCGCTGCGGGCGACCGCGCCAGCCGTCTCACGCTTCGCCTGAAGGACCGCGATCTTCGCGACGTCGTCGCGAGCATCCGCAAGAAGGCCAGCGTCAACATCATCATGGAGCCGGGCATCGAGGCGACGGTGTCGATCGACCTCGCCGACGTCCATTGGCGTCAGGCGCTCGAGCTCGTCGCGGAGCAGGCTGAATGCGTCGTGACGGAACTCGACGGTGGCGTTCTCAAGGTCGAGAAGCCTCCGCGTTGCACGTTCGCGTTCGAGAACGCAGACATCGGCATGGTGATCGACACGATCGCCAAGATCAGCGGCGCGAACATCGCGACGGCGCCTGAGGTGAAGGGCCAGATCTCGCTGCGCCTCAAGAACATCCCCTGGCGCGACACGCTCGATGCGGCGGTCAAGACGCTCGGCTTCGCAGTCGTCGAGGACCGCGGAATCCTGCGCGTCGTTCCGCCTTCGAAGATTCAGCAGGACCTCGTGTTCGAGGCAATCCCGCTGCGCTACGTGCGCCCGAGTTCGCAATACGTGCCGTTCTTGCAGTCGGAATACGTCCAGAACCGCCAGGCCAACATGCAGATGCAGCAGCGTGGCCAGGTCGAGTTCACGCTGCTTGAGTCGCTGCAGCGCATGATCACGCCGGAGCTCGGCAGCCTCGACTACGACAACGTGCAGAACGTGCTGCTGATCAAGGACACCCGCCCGGTGGTGGACGAGATCAAGCGCATCGTCTCGCAGATCGACATCGAGCCCGCGCAGATCTACCTCGACGTCCGCTTCGTGACGACGACGAACGAAGACGTGCTCGACATCGGCATCAGCCCAGGCGGCAACGGCTACACCGCGCGCCTCGGCCTCGGCCAGATCCCGACCAAGTTGCCGTTCGACCTCGGCGCCGGCGGTTGGGACGACAACCTCATCGCCAATGACGGCGGCACCGGTCCGTTTGTCGATCCGCTGGGCAACCAGTCGGCCGACGTGACGATCCCCAACGTCATCTACGGCGCGTTGGACTTCACGCAGGTGACGGCGACGCTGCGCTTGCTCAAGAAGGACGCGCGCTCGGAGATCACCCAGGCGCCGAAGATCGTGGCGCTCGATCACCAGCCTGCGACCATCTTCGTCGGCGAGGCCGTCCGCTACGCGCAATCGCGCGTCGAGCAGGGCCAGGCCGGCGGTCTGTTGCTGGCGCTCGAAGAAGGCGATGACTCGCCAGTCAACGTCGGTTTCCAGTTGCTCGCGACGCCGCACGTTGTGCCTGGCACGGACAAGGTCATCCTCGAAGTGATCCCGCAGCGCACCGCGCTCACGGGCACGGGTTCGGCCTCGGCGGTGTCGCCGGCCGGCTTCGATGTGTTCTCGATCGGATCGGGCGGACAGGAAGGCACGATCGCGCTGCCGCGCGTCGGCTCCAGCACGATCGCGACGAAGCTGCTGCTCCGCAGCGGCCAGACCGCCGTGCTCGGCGGCCTCGTCAGCGAGACGCAGACGGAGACCGAGATCAAGCTGCCGCTCCTGGGCGACATCCCGGTCATCGGCTACCTGTTCAAGAACCGCCAGACGCAGGACGTGAAGTCGAACCTGATCGTCTTCATCACGCCAAACCTCATCCGCAGCGCCGAGGACACGAAGCGCCAGTTCGAGGAAGCCCTGCGCGAACGCATGCAGGACTTTGGCCGCGAGAAGGACGCCGTGTTCGGCAAGGATCGCTGATCTCCGGCTGCGGCCGCTGCGGGAGCGGCCGCTCCGATCGGTGTGCAACGGGCGGGTTCATCCCGCCCGTTTGCATTTCCAGGCCTTCTCGCAACCGATGGCTGGGCCGCGGACTGCAGCGTTGAGCCTGGGAGGTCGGCTCCGTAGGATCCGCCGCGCTTGCGGCCGGGGGTCGCAGGCGTGCGAGGGCTCTACAGAGGTCCTCGCCTTCCACGAGATGCCCATGGCGCCACATCGTTTGGTTCGGTCAGCAGCTTGCGCTGCGGCGAGTTCGCCGCGCAACAGCTCTTCCGGCACCACGGCGGGGCGGCATGGATCGGTATCAGTCCAGTTCCGCAGTCGCCCTTTGGCCCGTTTGCACGAGGCAGACGCTTGGCCTGTCGATGCGCACGCGATTGCGTGCGCCCGGGCGGCGCGGACCGCTGCGCTTGCGCGCAGCGTTCGTCACCCAGGAGATTCCCTTGAAGAGGATGCTTGTGAACGCCCTCGATCCGGAAGAAAGCCGGATCGGTGTGGTCGAGGATGGCGTGTTGCAGGAGCTGCACGTCGAGTTGGCGAGCCGGGAGGCCTATCTCGGTAACGTCTACAAAGGCAAGGTCGTAAACATCGAGCCGAGCATCGGCGCGGCCTTCGTCAGTTTCGGCGGCCGCGTCAACGGCTTCTTGCATGTCAGCGACGTGCTGCCCGCCTATGGCCGTCCCGACTTCCAATTGGAAGACGTGATCGAAGGGCGCGCGCGCGTCGATGCCGAAGACGGCCCCGAGTCCGTGCAGCAGGCGCTTGAGGATGACGATGACGACGACGCCGAAGGCGCGGACGCTGCATCGAGCGCGAAGGCCGGCGATCACGGTAGCGATGCCGCAGCCGATTCAGCCGACTCTGGATCGACCGACGACTCGTCGCATGACGACGACCACGGCCGCCACGACCACGACGACCACCGTGAGGATTCGCACAGCGGCCACGCCGAGCATGGCCACGATCGCGACGCGTCCGACGAGCCTGCGGACGCCCACGGCGAGGAGCATGGATCAGACGAGGCAGCGGAGACGCACGGCGACGAGCACGATTCGGATGCTCCGCACGCGAGTTCTGATGAGCAGGGCGAGCGGCCGGATGGCAACGCCGATGGCAACGCCGATGGCGGCGCTGGTGAATCGGCGCAGCCGAATGTGGGCGGCGACGGCGTCGAGGCGGTCAAGGACCGCCGCGGCAAGCGCCGCGGTCGTCACCGCGAGCGTCCGCAACGGTCGGCATCGCGCCCCCGTCCGACGATTGACCAGCTGCTCAAGAAGGGGCAGGAAGTCGTCGTCCAGATCACCAAGGAAGGGATTGGCACGAAGGGCCCGACGCTGACGACATACGTGTCGATGCCCGGGCGCTGCCTCGTGCTGATGCCGAGCCTTCCGAAGTGCGGCGTCTCGCGCAAGATCGAGGACCACAAGGAGCGCAAGCGCTTGAAGCGCATCGTCCGCGAACTCGACGAGACCGGCCACGGCGGCATCGGCTTCATCGTTCGCACTGCGGGCGTCAACAAGTCGCTCTCGGACCTCCAACGCGACCGCGACTACCTCAAGAAGATCTGGGAGATGGTGGCTGCGCGCCTCAAGGTCACGCGCGCTCCGGCTCTGCTGTATCAGGAGTCGGATCTCGTCTTGAAGGCGATGCGCGACTTGTTCACGCCGGACATCGCCGA
>JBEELK010000067.1:0-9364 GCA_041168165.1 Planctomycetota bacterium
GAGGGTCGTGACTCGCCGGTCCACGACATTGGGCTCGACGTCACCTTCGCTCCGCGCGGTGTGCGCGAGTTGTTGCTCCGCATCGACCAGCGGCCCGACGCGTGGCTCTTGCGCTTTGACCTTCGCACCGGCGCCATCGGAATGTCGCGCAACGGCGAGCCTGTGCTGCAGCCGCAGCAGGATGCCGCAGCAAATGCGCGCGCCGTCGATTTAGATCGCGACGCGCCAGTGCGCATCGAGTTTGGCCGGCTCGACGGCGCGTTCTTCTTGTGCCTCGATGGTCGCAGCGACACGTTGTGGACGATGGCGATGCTGCCGGAGCAGTTCCCGGTCGACCCAGGTCCGAGCGCCTGGATGTTGCCCACGAACGGCATCGCCGCGGCGGTAGTGGCCGATGCGACCGCGCCCATCGTGTCGATCGAGGTCTTCCGCGACATCCATTGGCTGCGTCCGCCGCTCGATGTCGGCGCGCCGCCCGGCGCGCGGCGCTCGGATGCGCGGCATGTGCCGGACGGATTCGTCTATCTGCTCGGCGATAACTCCGTCGACTCGCGCGACAGCCGCATGTTTGGGCCGGTGTCGATCGCGTCGTTTGTCGGCCGGCCGACGTGGGTGCTAGGCCCGTGGCCCTACACCAGGAAGCTTGCGCGGTGAACGACTCGCCAAAGCATGGCGAACCGGATCCAGCCCCAAAGCCGACGCCATCCGAGATCGCCGGCGCGGCGATCCTGGCGTACGCGGTGCTGCTGGCGCTTTTGTGGATCGGGCTCGATTGGTTCGATGCGCTTGAGCGATTGCCGTCAGCGTTGTTTGTGGACCGCGAGCCGTGGATCGCGCTTGCGATCGCGTTGCCGTGCGCGTTTTTGGGCGCGGTCTACACCGCGACGCTGTCGCGCTTGCTGCCATCGGTGCGCGCGGTCGAGCAGAAGTGCGCCGCTGCGTGCGGAACTCCAAACGACTTCACGATCGCCGCGTTCTCGATGCTCTGTGCCACAGCAGAGGGACTGACCATCCGCTATTGGCTGCAAGATTGGCGCGGCTATCTGCCGTCGCTTGCGATCGCAGTCGCCATGTCGATCGGTCCCGGCTTCTGGCGGATGTGGCCGGTGTTCCTTGGCATCGCTGCGCTGCTAGGCGGCATGGTCGCACTCGGCTCGGGGCTCGCGTCGTCGACCCTCGCGCATGCACTAATCCTCTATTGGTCCCTGCGTAGGATCCTCTCCCAGTGAACGCCTTGCTGCCGTTGTTGCTGTCCGTGCCGATGTGCCTGCCGTGCGTTGCGCAGGCTCCTTCAGCCACTCCGCAAGATCCGCCGACGCTCGACCCCAATGCGCCGCGTCAGCCGATGCCGCTGCCCATCGCGTTTGCGTGCCGTCGCAATGGCCGTGCGATCGAAGTCGATGGCTCGCTCGTCGACTGGCCGGAATTGCCGGCGATCGACCTGCAGGACATGCGCCAACTGTCGGGCACGAGCGGCGGCGCGTGGCGTTCGCCGGCGGATTGCTCCGCGGTGGCGTTCTTGCTGTGGGATGGCGACCACTTGTGGTTTGCGGCGAGCGTCAAGGACGAATGGCATCGCGCGCTTGACCCAAACTCGATTGCGCTGCTGGAGACGCCGGTAGCAGACAGCATCCTGCTCAGCATCGATCCGCTTCGTGACACGAGATCGTTTGGCCCGGATCCGCGGCGAGCGGACGACTCCGAGTTTTGGCTGTCCGAAGAAGCGTCGCACGAAGTGATGCGGTGGGATCGCTATCGCGGCACGGCGCGAGTGCTCGACGACGCACGCCTTGTGGTCAGCCACGATCGCGAGCAAGGGATCACGACCTATGAGGCGCAGTTGCCGTGGAAGGCGCTGCTGCCGCTCGGCAAGGAGCCAAAGGCTGGGTTGGCCTTCGACCTCCAACTCGTCGTCAGTGACTTCGACGAGAGCACGGATCCGATGCCGCAGACGCGGATCGGCTGGACCTTTGGTTGCGGAGTGACTGCCGACGCAGCGTTGTTGGGCACGGCCATGCTGCTCGACGACGGTGGCGAGCTGAAGCAGGGGCTGCCGACGGCGCCGGATCGGCTCGCGATCGAAGTCGAAGAACGACTGCAGCCCGCGTGGTGGAAGTCGATTGCCGACGCGATGCAGCAATTGCCGCCGCAAATCCACGATGGCAAAGAAGCGCCGGAAGCGTGCGGCGGCTTGCGGCGGTTGGAGTTGCTGCAGCGGCTCGACGACGAGATCGCCCGCCACCCGCGCGTCGACTTCGTCGAGTTTTGCCAGCGCGTGCACCGGCGCATGTCGCGCGAGGTCGCGGCGGCGGAGCAACGCGGATTGCCGTTCTTTTGGGATTTGCGCTCGCAGCAGCTGGCCGAGGTTGCCGCAACTGCGCCGCCAAAGCGCGGCTTTGCGCTGTCTCGATTGCCGCAGGGCGGTTGGCTCGTGCGCGCCGAGAAGCAGTCGTTCCTCGTCGATCCTGCGGGGGCGGATATTGCGACGCGCTTTTGGGCTGGGTCCGAATTTGTCCTGCTGACCGAGTCGCTCGACATGTCGCGCCGCAATGACCAGTTGCTGTTGCGCATGGCGGAAGGCGATGCCCAGCGCCCGTTCTATGCGCACATCGCGTTCCATCTGCCGCGCTTGTTGATGAACGACATGCCGCTGATCGCGCCCGGACAGACGGTGCGCCAAGCCAATGGCGCAGAGATCGAGGCCTTGGGCGAAAAGCGCGACGATGGCCAAGTTGCATTCGGCATGGGGTATCGGGTGGATCTTCCAGGCCCGCATCGAATCGTGTTCTGTGGGCCTTCGCTGCGACCCGAGGACTTGCCCGTGGGCCGCATCGACGCGCTAGTCCTGTCGCCGCGAAATCCACAGGCTGTGGAAATCGCTCAAAAGGCGGTGCCCGATCTCATCGTTATCGAAGACGCCTTTGGCTGCTTTGTGCTGCCCAATGCGGCACGGGTCGATCTTCGTATCGCGCACCGTTTGCAAAAGGACCTGCTGCCTTTGAAGTCGATCTTGCTCGCTCCGGGCGAAACGTGGGCGATATCGCGGCCGTAAATCAAAGACGCTTTCTTACGGCCTCAGTATTGAAAGGGGATTTGCTGCGACGCATTATCCCCCGCCACTTGCCGGGTGATCCGGCAAATCGGACCCCCGCACACACACACACACACCAACATGGCAGCCAAGAAAGACACGTCGGCGATGGACTTCATCCTCGCCACCCTCAAGAAGAGCAAGAAGGCCTCCTACGCTGAGGTCAAGGCCGCGGCGGACGAGAAGGGCCTCGCCGTCTACCCGATTATGTATGGCCGCGCGCAGGCGCTGCTGGGCTACGTCCCGATGAAGCCGCGTGGCCAGGGCAAGGCCGCTGTCGCGAAGGCCGCGAAGGCAGCCCCCGCTCCCGCCGCCGTGGCGCCCATCGCCGGCGCGCCGGTCAAGCGCGGCCCGGGCCGCCCGCCGAAGAGCAGCTACGTCACCGCTGCAGCTCCTTCGATGGACCTCAGCTCGCTCGACGGCATCATCAACGCCGTGCGCAGCTCGGAGTCGGCCAAGGCTCGCTACCGCACCGCGCTGGAGAAGATCCAGTCGATCCTCGGCGACGCGCTCGCGTGATCGCACGGGCCTGACACACAGGCTCACATGATTCTGTGGGCCTGATCCTCAGGCCCACGAGTGCAACGGGCGTCCGCTCCTCGGGAGCAGGGCGCCCGTCGCATTTTATGGGTGCAGGATCGTGATCACTTCGCGCGCTGTGCGAGTTCGATTGCCGCTGGCATATCGACGTCCGTTGCGCGCCGGTCGCATGCCAGCGTGAACTCTGCGCCGATTGCCAGCACGCGCTTAGCCGTCTCCCCTTCTTGCATCGCAATCCCATCCACGTGGGTGACGAGTGCCACGTCGCGCAGGGTGCTGCTGGTGAACACCGCGTCCGCAGTGATCGCGTCGTCGCGCGTGAGATCGCGTTCCAGAACGCGTTCGCCGCGTGCGCGCAAGAACTCGATCAGCATTGCGCGCGTGACGCCGAGCAGGATGCCAGCGTGCGCGGGCGGAGTGAGCCATATGCCGTTCTTCACGACGAACACATTGCTCGTCGAGGCTTCGGTCAAATGGCCGCTCGCGTTCAAGAACAGGCAATCGGTCGCGCCCGTCTGTTTGGCCTCCGCGAGCCCGAGCACGTTGTTGAGGTAATTGCCGCTTTTCACTGCGGGATCGAGCGCACGTCGGTCGTTGCGCAAGCGGTCGATGATCTGCAGCCGCACATCAGTTGGCGCTTGTGGCAGCGGCCGCGCAAACAGGATCCAGCGCTCGGGGCCAGGAGCTGTGCGCAAGTCGATGCTCGGCGCCGTTCCCGTGCCGCGCGTGACGACGATGCGCACGTAGTGCTCGGCATTGCCCGATGCGTGCATCGTGTCGAGGATGCGGCGGAGGATCGTCGCGTCGTCGAGCGACAGCTCCATGCCGATGCCCAGCGCGGACGCGCGGAGGCGATCGAGATGCTCTTGCCATGCGAACAGGCTGCCGTTGCGCGTGCGGACCACCTCGTAGATCGAGTCGCCGAACAGGAAGCCGCGGTCGAGGACGGGCACGGTCGCTTCGTGCTCGGGGACGATCCTGCCGTCGATGTTGCAGAGGTTGGCCATGGCGAGCCCAGCATCCGCCGCGTCGCAGCGGGCGCAACGCCGCAGCCGTGCGCAGTCGCCTTCGGGCGCAGAGCGGCTAGCCGTCGCGTCGCGTGAATCGCAGCGGCCTCGGTCCTACACTCCTCGCCCCGATGTGCGGCTTCATCTCGATCTTCGGTCCTGAGGGCTCAGACGTTCTCCAGGACATCCTGACCGGTCTCTTGGCGATCCAGCACCGCGGCCAGGACGCTGCGGGCATCGTGAGCTTCGACGAGAAGTTCCGGGCTAAGAAGGGGCTCGGCCTCGTGCGCGAAGTGTTCGAAGACAAGCACCTGTCGCGGCTGTCCGGCTCGATGGCGGTTGGCCATGTGCGCTACCCGACGGTCGGCCAGAACGAAGTCGGCGACGTGCAGCCGTTCTGGATCGACTTCCCCGTCGGCGTCGCGATGGCGCACAACGGCAACGTCACCAACTTCCACGAACTCAAGAAGGACTACTTCGCCGGCCGCCACGTTCGCCTCGCCAGCAACTGCGACCTCGAAGCCGTGCTCTACGTGTTTGCGGACCGCCTGCTGCGCCGCAAGGGCGACTCGGTCGTTGCCGAGGACGTTGTCGAAGCGACGCGCGAGACGTTTGAGCGCGTGAAGGGCGCCTACTCCGTGGTCGGCATCATCGCCGGCGTCGGCATGTATGCGTTCCGCGATCCGTTCGGCATCAAGCCGTGCATCTTCGGTCGCAAGCAGACCGAGCAGGGCTGGCAATACGCGGTCGCGAGCGAGTCGGTCGTGCTTGACGTCGCGGGCTATGAGGTTGTGCGCGATCTCAAGGCCGGCGAGTTGCTGTGGATCGGCATGGACCGCAAGCCGCAGTTCTTCCAGGTCGGGACCAAGCCGCACCGTCCGTGCGTGTTCGAGTACATCTACTTCGCGCGGCCGGACAGCTCGCTCGATGGCGCGTCGGTCTACGCCGCGCGTCTTGAGCTCGGCAAGAAGCTCGGCGAGCAGTGGAAGAAGACGGGCCTCGAAGTCGACGTCGTGATCCCTGTGCCGGAGTCCGCGCGCACCGCCGCGCAGACGATGGCTGAGGTGCTCGGCGTTCCGTATCGCGAGGGCTTCGTCAAGAACCGCTACGTCGGCCGCACGTTCATCATGCCGAACGACAAGGCGCGGCAGTCGACGATCCGCCACAAGCTCAACCCCATCCGCGTCGAGTTCGAAGGCAAGCGCGTCTTGATCCTCGATGACTCGATCGTGCGCGGCAACACGAGCCGTCAGATCGTCAAGATCGCGCGTCAGATGGGCGCTGCGAAGGTCTACCTCGCGAGCTACTCGCCGCCGCTGTTGCACCCGTGTCTCTACGGCATCGATATGTCGACCAAGCGCGAGTTCGTCGCGCGCGGCCGCACAACCGCGGAGATCGCCACGGAACTCGGCGCCGATTTCGTTCTCTACCAGACGATCGAGGACATGGTGCAAGCAGTGCAGGCAGTCGGCCCCGATCGCCAGTTCTGCAAGGCGTGCTTCGACGGCAACTATCCGACCGGCGACATCACCGAGCGCATGCTCAGCGACATCGAGACGGATCGTCTCGAAGCCACGAAGTCCTGATCCAGCGCGCGGCGACGTGATTGTCGCCGCCGCCGTCAGCTGTGCTACTTGCTGCGCTTCACGCGGAAGCGCAGCTTCGGCACGAGCATCAGCGCTTCGCGCGCGACCTTGCCGCTCATCTTCGACTTGCCGACTTGGCGGTCGATGAAGTGGATCGGCGCTTCGCGAACGACGAAGCCAGCGCGCACCATGCGGAACGCCATCTCGATCTGGAACGCGTAGCCCTGCGCGGACACCGCGGCGAGGTCGAGTTGCTGCAGCGCGCTTGCGCGGAAGCAGCGGAAGCCCGCCGTGTTGTCGCGGATGCCCGACGACAGCCACAACCGCGTATAGAGGTTGGCGCCGCGCGACAGCATGCGGCGGCGGAAGTCCCAGCCCACCGTGCAACCGCCCCGCACGTAGCGCGAGCCGATCGCGAGATCGCAGTCCTTGGCGACGTGCAGCAAGCGCGGCAGGTCCCACGGCGCGTGGCTGAAGTCGCAGTCCATCTCGCAGACGAACTCGTAGCCGCGCACGAACGCTTCGGCGAAGCCTGCGAGGTACGCAGTGCCGAGGCCCTGCTTGCCGGCGCGATGGAGCACGGTCACGCGTGGATCGACCGCGGCGCGGCGATCCGCGAGATCGCCCGTGCCGTCCGGCGACCCGTCGTCGACGACGAGCACATCCACCGCCGCATAGGCGAGGATCGCGTCGAGCATCGGCAGGATGTTGTCCTTCTCGTTGTAGGTCGGCAGCACGACGAGCGTGCGGCCTGGCGCTGCATGCGGGCGTGTCGGAATGGGGCCTTTGCCTACCGCGAT
The DNA here is from genome assembly GCA_041168165.1 of Planctomycetota bacterium. Classification (GTDB taxonomy): domain Bacteria; phylum Planctomycetota; class UBA1135; order UBA1135; family UBA2386; genus SXPK01. The sequence goes on from JBEELK010000067.1 coordinate 7,025, forward strand.
GCCCGCGCGTGCAGCGGCAACCGCAGTCGTCTCGTCCTGGCCCTGCAGCACGACGATGAGCGAGCTGTCGCTGCCGTTCTTCACTGCGGCCTCGGCTGCCGCGAAGTCCTCGACGACGAGCAAGTCGTCGACGACAGGCTTGGGCTGCCACGCAACGCCGCGTTGCGGCGCCAGTTTTTGGGCAGGCGTCGCCATCAGCGGCTGCCTCGCAGCTGGGCCGACACATCAGCGCACAGATTGGTAATGAGCGTCAGGTTCAAGCGAGCCCTCCCAGGCCCAAGCAGAGCGCCGCTTGTCTAAGTCCTAGCGACGCAACGTACATCCGGACGGTAGAGCAGTACGGCGAACTGCGCCATGGGGTCGAATGCGGCGACATGCGGCGTTGCGCGTCTTGGACAACCTGCGCGGCCGCTGCTATCCATTCGCACGTGACCAAGCACTTCGATCCTGCGTCCGCCAAGCAGCGCCTGCTCCAGCTCGTTCGCGAGAAGGCATATCGCGATGGCATCGACATCACGCTCGCATCGGGCAAGAAGTCGAACTTCTACATCAACGGCAAGAAGGTGAGCCTGCACCCCGAAGGGTTGTGGTTGATCGCTCGCTTGATGCTCGATGCGCTGAAGCGTCATCCCGAAGTGACGGCGATCGGCGGCCTGACGATTGGCGCGGACCCGATCGCGAGCGCGATCGCTGCGCTGTCGTTCGAGACGGGGCAGAACCTGCCCGCGTTCCTCGTGCGCAAGGAGCCGAAGGGTCACGGCACGGGCTCGCGCATCGAAGGCGATCTCGCTGCGGGCCAGAAGGTCGCGATCATCGAAGACACGGTCACGACGGGCGGCTCTGCGCGTAAGGCGATCGAAGCCGTGCGCGAAGTTGGCGCGATTCCGGTTGTCGTGTTGACGATCGCAGATCGCGAGGACCCGGACGCAGATGCGTTCCGCCAGGAGTTCCCCGTGGTGCGGCTGGTGACGTTGTCCGAGATCCGCGCCAAGTGACGCGAGCCTGCGCATGACCGTTGTCGCGATCGTTCCGGCTGCCGGCAAAGGTCGTCGCATGGGCGCGGACAAAGCGCTGCTCGACCTCGAAGGCACGACCGCGATCGAGCGCATCGCGCGCGCGTTGCTCGCGGCTGGCGTCGACGAACTGCTCGTCGTGCGCAGCCATGGCGCTGCGTCGTTGCCGTCGCTGCCGATCGCGCATCGCGTCGTGTTCGTGTCGGGCGATGGCGACATGGCGGACAGCTTGCGAGCAGCGGAGCGCGAGTTGTCGCCGTCGTGCACGACGGTGGTCGTGCTGCCGGTCGACCATGCGCTCGTCGAGGCCGACACGATTGCCGCCGTGGTCGCGATGGCGCAGCGCAATGGCGTTGCGATCTCGCGGCCGACGTTCCGCGGCAAGCCAGGCCATCCCGTTGCGCTGCGTCGCGCTGCGTTCGCCGAGATCCAGCGCGATGGAGTCGTGTTGCGCGACATCGTGCGGCAAGACCGTGCGCGCGTCTTGGATGTGCCGACATCCAATGCGTGGGTGCTCGCGGATCTCGACGAGCCGAAGGACCTGCAAGCCGCGCGCGCCGCGTTGTGCGCGGAGCCGGGCAGCGTGGTGGAGACGATGCTTCGTCATCGCAGCCATCGCGCATATGCGCCAACGCCGCTGCGCGATGGCCAACTCGAGCGCATCGTCGAAGCCGCGCGCTACGCGTCGACGTCGAGCTTCATTCAGGCTTATGCAGTTGTCGCGGTCGAAGATGCCGAGCGCCGTAGCAAGGTTGCCGCGTTGTGCGCCGACCAGAAGCACATCGTCGAAGCTCCGGTGTTCGTCGCGGTGTGCGCCGACTTGCACAAGATCGCCGAGTGCTGCATGGCAGCAGGTCAGATCGTGCAATCGCAGAGTCTCGAACTGTTCTTGCAGGCGACGGTCGATGCAGCGTTGCTTGGTCAGAACCTCGCGCTCGCGGCCGAATCCGAAGGGCTTGGCATCTGCATGATCGGTGCGGCGCGCAATCAGCCGATCGAACTCGCAGAGTTGCTCGCGTTGCCAAAGCACTGCTACGTGGTGTTCGGCATGACGATCGGCACGCCGACCGATGACCCCGCGCCGCGCGGCCGCATGCCGCTCGCAGGCGTGCTCCATCGCGAGGCCTACGACTCGCGCGGCATCGCTGCGGTGCTGTTGGGCGCTGATGCCGGCATGAAGGATTGGGCACGTCGCTGCAACGAACGCGGCGGCTACCAGGGACGGCCCGTCAGCCTCGACAAGGGTTGGACCGATCGCATGGCGCAGATGTGGGGCGAGCGAAGCTCCTACGCAGCGGCCCGCGCTGCTCTTGGCGACGAGTTGCGC
>JBEELK010000068.1:0-7883 GCA_041168165.1 Planctomycetota bacterium
GAGCGCGCGCCCAAGACGCAGGTCGAAGCGACGATCGAGCGCTTGCTGCCGAGTGTCGTCAAGGTGATGGGCGCGTCGGGCTTCTCGACGATCGTCCCGTATGCCGCTGGCGTCGTCGTCAGCGATCGCGGCCACATCCTCACGCTCGACCAAGTGCTCGTGCAGAAGGGCAGCACGCGCGTCGTGCTCTACGACGGCACGGTGCTCGATGCGCAGTTGCTGCCGGAGGACCCAAAGCTCGGCGTGCGCTTGTTGCGCGTCGATCCAGAAGCGTGCAAGGGCAAGCTCGCGCCCGTGTGGCCTGACGAACCAGAAGTGCATGCACGCGCGGGCCGCTTCGTCGTGTCGATCGGCAACTGCTTCCGCCTCGCTGAGTTTTCGGAGAAGTCGTCAGCGACGTTTGGCGTGGTGGTCGGCCGCGCGTCGACGTCGTTGCGCTTCCGACTCACCGATGTCGCATACGACGGCGAGTTGCTGCTGACAGACGCTGCCAACAACCCCGGCCACTACGGCGGCGGACTGTTCGACTTGCAGGGCCGGTGGCTCGGACTCAACGCTCGACTGCTGGAGAGCAAGGAGACCAACACGATGCTGTCGGCGGCGATCCCCGCGTGCGACTTGCTGCCGTATCTCAACGAGCATGTGCACGGCGTTGCGCGCGTCGAAGCGGAGGTCGAGCGCAAGCCGGTGCACACCGGCATCGTGCTGTTCCGGCAGGCTGGCCGCACTTCGCCGCCTGCCTACGTCGATCGCGTCGAACGCAACTCGCCCGCGTCGTCTCTCGGACTTCGCCCCGATGATCTGATCGTGCGTGTCGGCGAGTTCTCCGTGCGAACGTGCAAGGAGTTCGATACGGCGTTGGAGAAGTGCTCGCCCGGCCAGAAGGTCACGCTCATGTGGAAGCGCGGCACGAGCGTGATGCAGGCCGAGATCGAGTTGGGCGAGAAGAAGGACTGACGCGCGCGTCGATCAGCGCCAGCCGCCGATCGTCAGCTTGCGCGTGTTGCTGATCGTCCAGCCGAACGTGTTGGCCGGCGCGTCGGCGATCAGGAACTGCGAGTAGACGTCCGCGCCGATCATGCCCGGGTCGTTGGGCAACGTGATCACGCGCTGCGCCGAGCCCGATGCGAAGATCGCTTCGGTGATCGCGGCGTCGTGACGCAGCACGCAGCCAGGAGCGCCGACGATCGCAAGGTCGAGCGGCAGCGGCACGCCGTTGTAGCTGACCGTCTGGAAGCCGAGCAGCAGCACTGCGAGCGTGGGCGACGGGATCGAGTTGACGGTGAAGTTCATCGCATCGCCGATCTCGCCGGTTCCGGTCGTGTTGTGGAACGGCGTGCCGTTGGAGCCTGTGCAACCTGCAGTGCCGAAGTAGCTCAGCGTGCCCGGCGTGTAGTGGACCCACGTCGCCAGCGCTGACTTCACGCGGTCCCAGACCAGTTCGAGCTCGGCGTCCGACATCGCGTCGCGGCCGGCGATCTCGTTCTCCGCGCCGGTGAAGCGGTTGTTGAAGACGCCGAACGTGTATTCCTTGGTCAGGTCGACGCCAGTAGCGCTGCGGAACGGAACCGAAATCCAGCCACCTTCGGCGAAGTAGAAGGTCCAAGGGCCAGGCGTCGTCCAGCCGATGCCGCCCGGCTTGTAGGCGATGCGGATTTCGCTCTTGAAGGCGTTGCGCGCCGCGATCGGGATGCCGAGCAGCGTGGCCTCAGCGTTGATGCGCGTGTCGAGCGAGTCCGTGCCCCAGGTCGGGAACTGCAGGCCGTTGACCATCAGCGAGTAGAAGGTGTCGCGTTGTGCGCCGAGGTAGCCGTTGGCGATCTGTTCGTGCAACTGCGACAGGTCGCGCAGCGTCAGTTGGCTCTCCGGCGACGGGCCGCTGCAACCGATCGTGAAGTTGATCGACGTGTTGCCCATGCCGAGCGCGTTGGCGGTGGCTTGGATTGCGGGGATGCCGAAGTGGTTGGAGATCGCGAGCGTCGCCTCGTTGTCGGAGTTCTCCATCATCTGCGAGAGCAGGGTCTGCAGGCTGTAGTTGTTGCCGGGCACGCCGCACGACACGGGCTTGTTGATCGATTGCGACAGGCTCGCCGTGCCGTTTGCGACGGCCTTCATCGCGTGAGCGTGGTAGACGGTCTTCATCGTGCTCGCGGGCTCGAACTGCGTGTCAGGACGCATCTGTGCGAGCGTCGGGCCGTTCACTTCCTTGAGGAAGAAGCCGTAGTCGCCGAGCGATGCTGCTGGGGCCTCGAGGAACTTCGCGCGGGCAGTGCGCTCGAGCGCGTTCGCGTTGTCGAGCATCACGAGGTCGTAGCGCGTGCCGAGCAACGTTGTCCGGCGCTCGATATCGATCAGGCGGCCGATGTTCTGCTGCAGCAACTCGGTCACCGCCGACGCAGACTGGTCGACGTAGTACCAGTGGGCAATGCCGTTGTTGCGGATCAAGACCACGTCGTAGCTGTCCGTGCCGATCCGCTCGATGTTGTAGATGCGGTTGTTGTTCGCGGCCATGTTGGCCTGGATGGTCGCGAGCGACGCGCCGTAGAGATAACCCCACGTGCGCTGGTCCGAGCCGGTGTTGGTGATGAACGAGATCGCGTAGCGCGTCTGGCCGCCGACGGTGTAGCGCTTGAAGTTGACGAGGCGCCCGTTGTTCTGTTGCACCGCGGCGTCGACTTGCGCGGAGGTGAGGTCGTAGCCCCACTGCCACGTCTTCTGCTCTGCGCCCGTGTTGCTGACCATCACCGCTGCGAAGCGAGTGGAGCCGTTGCTGTCGAACGGCTCGAGGTCGACGATGCGCGCGTTGTATTGCGTCAACGCTGCGTTGAGTTGGGCTGGCGTCACGTCGTAGGCCCACCACCACGACTTCTGGTACGAGCCACTGTTCTGCACCGCCGTCACCGTGAAGTTCCACGGCGCCGTCGACTCGATCTCGAGGTCGGTCACGCGCCAGCCGCCGTTGGCGAGTTGGCCGATCTGTGCAGGCGTCTGGTCGGTGTTCCAGATCGCGCTGACCGGCGTGTTGCGGTCGCGATCGTCCTGCGCAAAGAGTGAGGCCGCGGCGAAGGCGCTGGCGGCGAGAGTCGTGAGGATGCGGTTCATGGCGGTCTACGTGCGAGTTGGGTTCTGGTCTGTGGGCGCCGACTGACGGCGCCTCTGCCCGCACATCCCCGCGGCCCTCCCGGCGTGACGCGGTGTCGTGGTATTTTTTGCGGGGTGACCGACGACTCCCTCGAACTGGCCCAACGTGCCGCCGCTGGCGACCGTCTCGCCGTCGAGATGTTGCTCGACCAAAACCTCTCGAGCGTCAGGGCTTATGTGCGTTCCCACATGGGGCCAAGGCTGCGCGCCCGAGAGTCGGCCTCGGATCTCGTTCAGTCCGTCTGCCGCGACCTTCTGACTCACCAGGACCGGTTTGCCCACCCGAGCGCCGAGGCGTTTCGCGCCTGGCTGTTCACGACCGCGAGGCGCAAGGTCCAGAACCGCGCCCGCGACCTGGAGCGAGAGAAACGCGACGCCGCACGCGAGGTGGCAGGCGGCGATGAGGCGCAACTTGCTTCGCTCGGCGCGGCATACGCGCGCGTCACCAACCCTGGCGACCGCGCGTTGCGCAACGAGGAGATCGCGCGGTTGGAGTCCGCGATCGAGTCGTTGCCCGACGAGCAACGCGAGGTGCTGACGCTCGCGCACTTCGTCGGACTCTCGCGCGCGGAGATCGCCAAGCAGCTCGGCAAGACGGAGGAAGGCGTGCGCTCGATGCTGCACCGCGCGATGGCGCGGTTGTCGGTGTTGCTCGACGCGAAGTGAAGACTGCTGCTAGCGCGCACAGCGGGCGCTACTTGCCCACGCCCGTCTGCTGGCGGCGATGGTTCTCGCCGATCTTCGCGAGTGTCTCGTCGAAGCCCTCTGCGTCGCGCAACGGATCGAAGGCGTCGCTGTCGCGAACCAGTTCGTAGTCAGCGCATCCGAGCTCGGCGGCCTTGCGCAACCACGCCATTCCTTGCGCGACAGTTTGTTTGCCGAGGTCCGCGTGCTCTTGTGCCGTCAGCGAAGCGTCTTCGAGGACGCTCGCGATCGAAGCGCTGACGAGTTGTGCGGCGAGCCGCTGCGCAGCTGCGACTTCTGGCCGCAGGCTGGCGATCCGCGCAGCGCATTCGCGTTGCGAGCGGTGGTCGCGCAACGCGCCGGCGGCAAGCGCCTGGTGCCACACGACGGCGTGCAGTTGGTCCTGCCACACGGCGCGCTGTGGATCCTCGGCGACGGCGTGCTCGATGTCGGCGCGCGCGTCGACCAGCATGGAGAACGCAGCCTTCGCATCGCCTTCGTCCGCACGGAGTGACGCGAGGTTGGCGATGCCTGCTCCGAGGTTGACTCGGTTCTCGAGCACCGATGGGTCGGCCGTCACGAGCCGTCGCAGCGTCGCAATCGACGCTTCGAGCAATGCGCGATGTTCTGATCGACGGCCTTCGTCGCGCCGGAGCATCACGGCGAGGTTGTTCTGCGCGTTCGCAAGCAGGCGCAGCACCGTGGCGCTGTCGGGTTGTTCTTCGAGCAGCGCTGCGTAGCCGGCGATCGCAGCGCGATAGCGACGCTCGGCTTCCGCGAGGTCGCCGCTTCGCTGCGCGATTGCGGCGCGCAACGTCTCGATGCGCGAACGGTGGCGTCGCACGACGGCAGAACGGTTTGCCGTTTCGATCTCCGCCGCCGAAAGCTCGTCGCAGTGAGCGAGTTGTCGCGTCGCGTCTTCGACCATGCCTTGCTGCGCGAGCAGCGCAGCTCGGTCGCACGAGGCCACGAAGTAGCGCTCGAATGCGTCTCTGCGGTCCGAGCGCGTCGTGTCCACGTCGCGGATTGCTTTCCATGCCGAGTCCAGCGCGCGTTGGCACTCGGCTGCCAGCGCTGCGTCGTTCTCCTGCCGCAGCAAGAACGCGCGCGCCTGCTCGACGGAGATGACATGAATGGCGGCGCGCACCGCGTCCTTCGCAGCGATGGTCTGCAACAACGCGCTCGCGCGATCGAGGTCCGCGCGCGCCGACTCGGCATCGCCGAGTTGCTGCCGCAACTTGCCGCGTAGCGTGATCGCCTTCGCGCGGAGGATCCCGTCGTCCAGATCGGCGGCGCCGTGTTCTGTGGCACGTTCCGCGAGCGCGACCGCGCGATCGGCGGCAGCCAACGCCTCGGTGGTGCGACCCAACTCGCTCGACAGCGTCGCGACTTGCAAGCCGGAGTCCGCTGCTTGTGCCACGGCATCCGGCTCGTCCTGGCCGTCTGCGAGGAAGCGTTCGTGGAAGTCGCGAGCGCTGAGGAGCAGTCGTTCGCGCACGCTTTGCATGCGCGGCAACTCGAACAGTTCTTCGTTGGCGACCTCTTGCAGCAACACTGCGACGGCCTCGCGACCGCGATCACGATCGCGCCGTGCGGAGTCGAGGGCCGTCTGGATGCGAGCGTTCGCCAGGCTTTGCTGCACCAGGAACACCGAGGGCGCCACGAACATCAGCAAGATCGCGGCGAGCAAAGCGATCGCGCGCGCAGGGTGGCGTCGGGTCCAGCGCTGCGCGCGACGCAACGCGCCAGGCGGCGACGCGTGGATCGGCCGCGACGCGAGCACGTTGTCGAGGTCGGCGGCGAACTCCTCCGCGCTCGCGTAGCGATCTCGGCGATCGGGCGCGATCGCCTTCTTGCACACGATCGCGAGGTCGCGCGGCACGGACGCGTTGCGTGCGCGCATCGGCGGCGTGGCGCCGTCGAGAACGAGTTTGCGCGCTTCTTCCGCCGAGTCGACTGCAAACGGCGCGTGCAGCGTCAGCAGCTCGTAGAGCGTGAGGCCGAGCGAGTAGACATCCGTGCGTGCATCGAGGTCGCGCTCGCCGCGCACTTGCTCGGGCGACATGTAGGCCGGGCTGCCGAGCGAACTCTGCGAGGCGGTGAGGCGAGACGCTCCTTGCGCGGCTGCGAGGCCGAAGTCGAGCAACTGCGCGCGTCCGTCTTGCGTCAACACGATGTTGGCCGGCTTCACGTCGCGGTGCAGCACGCCGCGGCGATGCGCGTGTTCCAACGCGCGTGCCACGTCGCGCACGATGCGAGCGCACGCGCTCGTCCACGAGTCGTCGGCGAACGCGCCCCTCGTGGCGTTCGTGGTCGAAGCGGAGTCCTTCGAATGCGCCACCTTTGCGATCGTGCGATCGAGGTCGCTGCCCGCGAGGCGATCTGGTCGCGCGCCGTCGAGTTCTCGCATCGCGTCGTCGAGCGTCGCGCCGCCGACGAACTCCATTGCCATCCACGGCACGCCTTGGTCTTCGCCCGCGGCATAGACCGGCACGATGCCTGGATGCTGCAGGCGCGCGATCGCCTCGACCTCGCGCTTGAAGCGATCGCGTGCGCCGTCGAACCAGAGGTGCTCGGGTCGGATCAGCTTCAATGCAACGCGGCGCGCGAGCGAGATCTGCTCCGCGAGATAGACGACGCCCATGCCGCCGCCGCCGAGGCGTTGGATCAGCCGAAAGTCCCCGAGCCGTTCCGGGAAGGACGCCGGCGCTGTGCGCGAAGTCGACGCGTCGTCGGTCAAAAGACCGAGCCCGCGCAGGCGTTCGACGTGGCGGCGCAATGCGTCAGCGTGCGCCGGGTGGGATTCGATCGCACGTTCGACCGAAGCCATGCCGCCTTGTTCGTGCAGATCGAGAACCTGCTCGAGCAAGCGCTCCAGCGTGTCGTCGTCGGATGGCGGATTGTGTGGGTCGGCCAAGCGTCGACGAATATCGCCGCGACATGGGCGACGCGCCACCCGTGCGCCGCATGGTTAGGATGCGCGCCCTCGATCGAATCCAGGATGCCAAGAGCCATCGATCTCGCGAAGTCGTCCGCCCGCGCAGCGCGACGCGACATCCACGTCGTCTTCGCCGTGGTCGGTGCAATTGCGGCGACAGCTTCGGCGCAGCAGCGTGTTCCGCTCGACGAGTTCGCCAAGTTGGAGCCTGTGTTGCAGGCGGCGATGCAGAAGGCTGCGCCATTCGTCGTTACGGTCGAGACGTTCGGTGGTGTGCGGCGCGAGCTTGCTGCGGATACGCCTGTCGATTCCAGTGATCCAGCGGGACCCCGGCCGAAGCCGAAGCCGAAGCCCAAGGACCCGGACGACGAACGCGAAGACAAGAAGCCACTCGTCGCGGGCGCGCAGGGGTTCCAGCAGACGCAAGGCCGCAGCACTGGGCTCGTCATCGGCGCCGATGGTTGGATCCTCGTGTCGCGCTTCTGCCTCAGCTACGACCCGACGACGATCCTCGTCACGGTGCCGGGCGGCGCCACGTTGCACGCAGTGCGCAAAGGCGAAGACCAGAGCCGCGGCATCGCGTTGTTGAAGGTCGAGGCTTCTGGATTGGCGACGCCGACGATGATTGCGCCTGATGCGGTGCGCGTGGGGCAATGGGCGTTCGTGCTCGGCCGCACGTTTGGCGCGACGGATCCGACGGTGCACTTCGGCATCGTCAGCGCTGTGCGGCGGCAGTTTGGCCGTGCGCTGCAGATCGACGCATCGACATCGCCAGCCAACTACGGCGGCGCTGTGATCGACGTCGACGGCAACGTTCTCGGCATCGCAGTGCCGCTGTCGCCCGCCGGCCGCAATGCGGGAGCGGAGTGGTACGACTCGGGCATCGGCTTCTGCGCGACCGTCGCCGACATCACGCCGTTGATCGAGCGCATGAAGCAAGGCGAGGTGCTGCAACGCGGTTGGCTCGGCGTGACGTTGGAAGCGTCGCATCTAGGCCCGGGCGCGAAGTTGTCAGGCACGCCGAAGGACGGCCCCGCTGCGCAATCGGGACTTCGCAAAGGCGACATCATCACGAGCATCGATGGAGTCGCGGTGCGCAATGGCGCGCACTTGCAGATGC
>JBEELK010000069.1:0-26536 GCA_041168165.1 Planctomycetota bacterium
CGTTCTGGTCGACGCTCGTGTCGCCGCCTGGCGCGCTCACGTCGATGCCGGTGCCGTAGGTCGAGTAACGCGGACGATTGCCATCGAAGCGCGTCGCGCCGACTGCGATCGTCGGCGTGTAGGCCGCGGGATACTGCAGGCCTTGGCGGTTCGTGTTGCCGGTCGCCGCGCACACGGTCATGCCCGCGTTGACCGCGGACGTGATCGCGCTCTGCAACGTCGTCGAGCCCGCGCCGCCGCCGAGGCTCATGCTCGCGACCTTGGCGTTGTTCGTGCGAGCCCAGTTGACGCCGTTCGCGATCCACGTGAGCGAGCCGCTGCCTGCGGCATCGAGCGCGCGGATGGGCATCAGCGTGCAGTTGTAGGCGACGCCGGCGCAGCCGATGCCGTTGTTGGTCGACTGCGCGATCGTGCCCGCGCAGTGCGTGCCGTGACCGTTCTCGTCGTTGGCGTGGCCATCGCCCGTCACCGCGTCATAGGGCGCCACAAACGTGCGGCCCGCGAGATCGGGAGCCTGCGTGAACGCGCCGTAGTTCTCGTAGGCGATGCCCGTGTCGATCACTGCGACGACGACGCCCGTTCCCGTTGCACCCGCAGTCCACGCGCCTTCGGCTTGGATGCCGAAGTTGGTCGCGCGGCCGTTGCTGAGGGCGCCGTAGTTGTAGAAGTTCCACTGGAACGGAGCCCACAGCGGGTCCGTCGGCGCGGCGGTCGTCGACGCGATGGGATCGCGCTCGGCGTATTCGACGCCGGGTTGCGCAGCAAACCACTCCACCCAGCTGTCGACGGATTCTGCGTCGGCGCGGAACACGACGAACTCACCATGAAGGCCGCGATCGATGATCGGCAAGCCGATCTCGCGCGACAGCGACTTGAGCGCATCCTCGCTGACGGCCTTGCCGTAGCGAACGACGACGCGATCAGGGCTCAGCAGCGGCACATTCACGTGCTCATTGGCAAACCCGCGAACTTGCACTTGCGGCCGCGTGAACGGCACGGCCTGCGCGCAAACGAACGACGGGACGGCGCTCGCGACCAGCGCGAGCACAACGGAACGATGCATGGGACCTCGAGGGAGATGGGACGAGGACCGACAGCGCTGCCCCGCGTCGGGGCATGACCGCCATCGGGAGGAAGGTGTTCTTACCGCGGAGTCGCGCCGCGACCCAGGGCCTCTGTCATGGAAGATCGCCCGACATGGGCATCCAGCGCGATGCGCGACTTCGATGCGGAATGGCCGAGTTCGCGCCCGCCCCACGCAGTCAACGCGCGGTGCAGTGGCTGTTCGACGAATCGATGGCACAGCACGCCGCACGCCAACGACCACGCCATCAAGCCGATCAATGCGATCGCGAACGGAACGTGAGCCAGCGCTCCACTGCGATCGGCAACGACCGCAAACGCAGCCAGAGTGAACGCCTGCGACAGGTAGATCGAGTAGGACGCGCGCGCGAGCGTCCCCCACAAGCGCGCAAACGCGCTGCCTTCGCGGAAGCCACGCGCCAACGACGCGACGACCACGATGCCGATCGCGCAGACGATGGTCGGCCAATCGCCTTCGGACTTGCTGTTCGCCCACGCGAGCGCGAACAACGCGGCCACCGCGAGGAATGCGGGAACCACTGGCAGCGAGACACGTCGCGCGATCGACCGATGCAGCAACGCGCACAGCACGCCGAGCCCGAGCACTGCGACATGCCGCGACGCGAAGTAGGACCATGCGCCCGAATTCGGCAGCGCGGAGCCAAGCATCGAAAGCGCGAACAAGCCCGCGACGCACACCGTGAGGCCGAGTCGACGTTGTTGGCTCATGCACAGCGCGAACCACGCATGGAACCAAACGATGTAGACGAGAACCCATCCCGGGTTGAGCAGCGGCCGCATTCGCCCGTCGCCTGGTCGAGGTACGGGCCAGAACGCGAAGGAGCCGATCGCATGCTGCAGATCGAGTCCGCCATGATCGACCAACGACGGCGCAACCAAGACCACGGCGACGAACAAGCCCGTGAACAGCCAATACAGCGGGACGAGGCGCACGAGGCGCTTGCCGAGATAGCGAAGGCCAGCGCCCTTCACGCCGAACTCATCGCGCGCGCCGTGCGCCGCGACGAAGCCTGCGATCGCGAGGAAGACCATGGGCCCGATGCCTTGGCGGAAGAAGCCGAGCTGGTGGCCCGCGAACGCATCTGTCTCATGCAGCGCATGGACGGCGTGACCGAAGAGCACCGTCAACGCCGCGACGACGCGCAAGTGGTCGATGGACTCGATGCGTTCGGACCGTGCGGCTGCGGAGGGGTTCACGCGCGGCACGCTACCTACGGTCCGCACCGCGCTGCGGTGGCCGCACTGCGGACGGGAGCGCCGCTTGTCCCGTAGGCCCATGCGGCCCTGCGCAGAGGCAGTTCGTCGCAGTTGGGCAACGCGCAACGCAGTGGCGCAGTCGCTACAACTCGCGCATGCAACGCCCGTCCGATCCGATGCCATCGTGGTCCCTCGCCGGCCGCCGCGCCCTTGTCGTCGGCGCGACTCGCGGCATCGGCAAGGCCGCCGCAGAGGAGCTGCTTGCGCTCGGCGCCAGTGTGCTCGTCGTCGCGCGCTCCGAGGATGCCTTGCACGCGTGCGTCCGCGAGTGGAACGCGCGCCATCCAGGACGCGCGCATGGGATCGCCGCCGACGCGACGTCGCGCGATGGCATCGCATCGATCTGCGCCGCGGTCGAACGCGAACTCGGCGGACTCGATCTGCTCGTGTGCAACGCGGGCACCAACGTGCGCAAGACGGCGTTGGAGTTCGACGATGGCGACTTCACGCGGCTCATGGCGGCCAACACCGAGTCCGCGTTCGAACTCGCGCGCCGCTGCCACGCGTGGCTTTCGCGCGGAACGGGCGCAAGCGTGGTGTTCGTGGGCTCGGTCGCCAGCGAGATCTCGCTCGGCACCGGTGTGCCCTACGCGGCGAGCAAGGCCGCGCTCGCGGCGATCACGCGCGGGCTTGCGTGCGAATGGGCGAAGGACGGGATCCGCGTCAACCTCGTGGCGCCCTGGTACATCGACACGCCGCTCGCGGCGCCCGTGCTTGCGCGGCCTGGCATGATCGAACGCATCCGCGCGCGCACGCCGCTCGGCCGCGTCGGCGACGCAACTGAGGTCGCGCGCGCGATCGCATTCTTGTTGATGCCTGCATCGAGCTACGTCACGGGCGTCACGCTGCCAGTCGACGGCGGCTTCCTCGCGCACGGGTTCTCGCTGCAGTGAACGCGCCGTCGCGCATCGTGCACTGCGAGGACGCGATCGCGTGGCTCGCGCAGCATCCGCTCACGGAAGGCCGCGCGATCTTCACGTCGCTTCCCGACGCAACGGAGATCAAGCGCTTCTCGTTCGAGGAGTGGCAGACGTGGTTCGTCGCCGTTGCCGAGGCTTGCGTGCGCGCGCTGCCCGAACTCTCGGCTGCGGTCTTCTACCAAACCGACGTGAAGCGCGATGGCGCGTGGATCGACAAGGCGTTCCTTGTGCAACGCGGCGCCTATGCAGCGGGTGCGCGCCTTCTGTGGCACAAGATCGTCTGCCGCGCTCCTGCGGGCATCGCGACGCGCGCGCGGCCTGGCTACGCGCACTTGCTCTGCTTCTCGCGCGACCTCAACGCGGACCCGATGGACACGACGCCCGACGTGCTGCCAGAACTCGGCGAGATGACGTGGGCGCGCGCGATGGGACTCTCAGCGGCGGAAGCCGCGGTGCAGTGGCTCAAGGACCAAGCGAACGCGCGCTGCATCGTGGATCCGTTCTGCGGCGTCGGCACCGCCCTCGCGGTCGCCAACAAGCTGGGCCTCGACGCGATCGGCGTCGAACTCGCGCAAGGCCGGGCGCAAAAGGCGCGCGAACTCACGCTCTAACCGCGCGCGTCGTCGCGTCAGTCGAGGAAGAAATCGGGCAGCAGTTCCTTCGTCGGATCGACGGCGTAGCGCGCGAAGTCGGCGACGCCTTCGTCGCGCAGCACGTCTTCGTCGACGAGGAACGCGCCGGTTCGTTCGCGGCTTCCCTTCGTCACGATCGCATGCGCTGCGTCCGCGACAATCTCCGGCGTGCGGCAACGCGACACGTCGATGCCGGGCAGCATCTGCAGCGCCGCGGTGTGGATCACGGTCTTGGGCCACAGCGCATTGACCGCGACGCCGCGGTCCGCGAACTCCGCCGCGAGCCCGAGCGCGCACATGCTCATGCCGTACTTCGACATCGTGTAGGCAGTGTGGCCCGCGAACCACTTCGGCTTCAGCGACAGCGGCGGCGACAGCATCAGCACGTGCGGATTGTCGGAGCGCAACAGATGCGGCATGCACGCTTGCGTGACGAGGAACGTGCCGCGCACGTTGACTTGATGCATCAAGTCGAAGCGCTTGCTCGGAGTGTCGAGCAAGCCGCGGAGCCAGATCGCGCTCGCGTTGTTGATGAGCACGTCGATGCCTGAGAAGCGCTCGACCGCGGCGGCGACTGCGGCTTGGACATCCGCGTCCTCGCGAATGTCGCATCGCACCGCGAGCGCCTTGCCGCCAACCGCTTCGCATTCGGCCGCAGCCTCGTGGATCGTCCCCGGCAAGCGCGGCGCCTTGACGTGGCTCTTGCCCGCGATCACCACGTTGGCGCCATCCTTCGCGCAGCGCAGCGCGATGGCCTTTCCGATTCCGCGCGACCCGCCGGACACAAACACGGTCTTGCCGGCGAGCGTGCGCGTCACTGCTCGACCTCGATGTCGAACGCCGCGTTGCCGTTGCCGTCGGGCCACGCGATGACGCGCCAACCTTCGTAGCGAACGACGATCGCGCCGCTGCCCGGCACGCTCGCTTGGCGGAACTGCTGCCACGACGCGAGTTGTCGGCTCTGGCCCGGTTCGATCACGCGCACTTCGCGCGGTTCGCCTGCGGGACGTGATGGCAATGCGCGGATCGACTTCGACCAGGCCTGCGCGTCGATGCGATCGCCTTGCTGCACGCACCGCGCCACGCCATTGCGGAGGTCCTTGCCATCGCGAACGAGCGCGCGCGCGTCGACGAGCAGCGTCTCGGACGGCGACGTGCCGATCAGTTTTCCGGTGGCGAGGTCGATCTCGACGCACGCATCTTCGCCGACGCCGATTCCGATCGTCTGACCGCCCGCGCCGCGCGTGACTTCGAGAGCAGCAGCGAGCCGACCGATGCGATCGCGTTCCCAGAAGTGCGAGTCCGTGACGGCCCATGGCAGGAAGTACATGCCCGGCCCGATCCGCGGCCCCGTCTTGTTGGCCTCGGCATCGTCGGGATCGACTTCCTTGCGCGGGATGCCGAGCGCCTGCGCGCTGCGGCCCGTGAAGAACATCACGCTCCCCATCATCGCGTCGCCGGCGCTGCCGCCTGCGATCACGCCGCCGCGCGCGAGCAGTCGACGCATCGCTTCCCACTCCGGCGTCGGCTCGTCGTTGGGCCGGTAGCGATCGGTGATGCGCTTCTGATCGCCGCCGGTGAAGAACATCGCGGTCGCGGAGTCGATCAACGCAACGGTGTCCGCAGTCGTCGTCTCGCGGCGGATCACGCTGACCTTCGCGTCCTTGGCCCACACGCGCAGCGACTCGATCTTCTCGGTCGCGGCCTCGTCTTGGTCGCCTGTGGCGGCGGTCGCGATCAGCACATGCGGCGCGCGATGCGCGCTCGCGAGCTCGAGGAAGCGATCGAAGAAGAAGCGGCTATCGCTCTCGAGGCCGCCGCCGACGAGCATCAGATGGCCCTGCTGCGAAGCTTCGCGCCACGAATGCGATGCGCAGCCGACGAATGGCAGCGCGAGAAGCGCGGCAGCGAATGCGCTGCGGATCCTGCGGAAGTCGATCATCGTGGAGTCCCTTCGTTGCGATTCTTGCGCGATCACTTCTCGAAGATCGCGACTTCGAAGCGGCCATTGCTGTCCGCGAGCCCGCGATACATGCCGGTCGAGTTGTAGACGGCGACGAGGTTGCCCTCGCGATCGACGGCGATGATGCCGCCGTCATCGGGCCGCAGCACGCCGTGCACGACTGCGTTGGCGGCCTCTTCGAGCGACTGCTCGCCAAACTGCACGCGCGCGCCGATCGAACGCGCGACGGTGTGACGGATGAACTGCTCGCCGGTGCCCGTGCCGCTCACCGCGACGACGCCGTCCGCGTAGTTGCCAGCGCCGATGAGCGGCGCGTCGCCAACGCGGCCCCAACGCTTGCCCGTGAGCCCGCCCGTGCTCGTCGCCGCGGCGAGGCGGCCATTTTGGTCGCGCACGACGCAGCCAACGGTGCCGTAGTCGTGGCGCGGATCGCGCGGCGCGTTGCGCGCAGAGCCGAGCGCGGAGCCCTTCAGCTTGCGCTCCTCCAACACCTCTTGCAGCACCTTGCGGCGGTACTCGGTGTCGAACCAGGTGTTCTCAACGCGCTCGACGCCGACCAGCGTCGCAAACTGCTCGGCGCCTTCGCCCATCAGCAGCACGTGCCGCGTCTTCTCCATCACGAGGCGCGCGAGCGACACCGGGTTCTTCACCGTGCGCACGCCAGCGACCGCGCCGCACGCCATCGTCGATCCATCCATGATGGACGCGTCGAGTTCGTGCTCGCCCTTCTCGTTGAACACCGCGCCCTTGCCGGCGTTGAAGTGCGGATCGTCTTCGAGAATGCGCACGACCGCTTCGGCGACGTCGAGCGCAGACTCGCCGCGCTGCAGCCGTTCGCGGCCCGCTTGCAGCGCGCGCTCAAGCGCAACGCGGTGCTCTTGCTGCTGCTCCACCGACGCGGAGCGCTCCAGGGTCCCCGCACCACCGTGCAACGCGATGGCCCAGGTTGGGCGCGCGGCAACCGGCGTGGAGCACGCCGAGAATGCGACGCCAAGGCTGGAGAGGAACGAGAACGCGACGACGAGGCGGATCGACATCGGCGGCAGAATCTACCGCGCAGGCTGCGTACCGAGTCCGCGCTTTTCCGCGAGCGCAACGTCGCTACATTCTCTGCCCCATGATGCTCGCCCACCTGACTCCGCTGGAAATGCCCATCGTCTGGATCGCGTTCACGCTCGGCCTCGTGATCGGAGCTGGCGCGATGCTGTTGCTGCGCCGCCGCTCGCAGAGCAACTGAGTCGCTAACCCGCCGCAGGCTTCATGCCTCGGCGCACCGCGCAGCAAGCGCGCGAGCCCGACGCACGCCCTCTGCCGCGTGCACTCCGTGCCAGCAGAAGTCGCGGCCGCTGCACAGCGTGACCTTCGCGACGCCAAACGCTTCTGACGCCGCGATCTCGCGCGCCTGCGCTTCGTCAAAGACCCACGGCTCGTCGGGCAGCAGCACGGCATCGGGTCGCAGAGCCGCGATGTCCGCGATGGCGACCTCGGGATATCGCGACGCAGCATCGGCAGTGACGTTGTCAAAGCCTGCGAGTCGCAGCACGTCGTGGATGTAGGTCGACTGCGAGACGCTCATCCACGGCTTCTTCCAGATCGCATAGAACGCGCGAAGTCGCCGCATTGGCGGCGGCGCCGCGAGCTGCTGCGCGATCGCTGCCACGAACGGCGCGGCCTCTTCTTCGCAGCCCAGCGCTTCGCCGAGTTCGGCGAGCGCCATCGCCGCTTCCGCAACCGTGCACGGCGCTTGCACGAGCACGGGCGCGCGAGCCTGCAACCACTCGATGTCCTCTTCGCGATTCTCCTCTGCGTTGCACAGCACGAGATCGGGCTCCAACTGAGCGATCGCGTCGCGCTTTGGGTTCTTGGTGCCGCCGACGCGCGCGACCCCGTGCAGCATGTCCGCTGGATGCGTGCACCAGTTGGTGCATGCGACGAGTCGCTCGCGCGCGCCGAACGCGCACACCGACTCCGTCGTGCTCGGCACGAGACTGACGATGCGCATCGGCTTCATCGCGCGATCGCCTTGTCGTGCGCGAGCGCCGCGATCGCCTTGCGCAGCGGCTTGTGCTTGTCGAACGCCAAGACGAAGTCCGACTCCGAGCGCGACGCCTTCTTGCGAATGACGTCGAGCAGCGCGCTGCGGTCCTTCTTGCTCCACGTCTCGATGCCGGGCAGCAAGCACACGATCGGAGCCCAACGCGACAACCAGAGTTGCTCGTCCTTCGTCAGCGAACGGAGCTGGCGCACGCCGAGGAGCTGCCGAGCCACAGCGGCGCACTCGCGCTCTGCGCTCTCGCGATCGGCGCCATTGCGTTGCGCGAGTGCGCGCACGGCCGCCATGCCGACTTCGGCGAGCGGCAACAGGCCGATCACGTCATCGCGCTCCTTGCCCTCGTGCCAATACATGTTCTCGGCGGCGAGCGTGCGCAGCGTCGCGATGCTGGAGCGATGCCGCGGCCGCTTCTCCATCGCCGCCAACTCGCGCTTCATCAGCCGACGCGCGTCCGCGCCGCGGGGTCGGAACCCGAGCTTTTGGTAGAACCACCACGCGCCGCTCTGCAGCGCCTCGTCGTTGTCATCGCCGAGCTGATACGGGTAGATCGTGAACGAGTCGGCGCCGAACAGCGCGCGCACCGTCGCGAGCACGCGACCGTAGATCCACGCCGCTTCGCCGCCGCGGAACGCGTCGAACACGTTGTAGGCAATCTCCGCCGAGCCAAAGAGCGCGCTGTTGAGCACGTAGCCGATCGGCACGCCGTTCTTGAGCGTCAAGAACGCATAGACGGACTCAAGCAACAGGCGTCGCTCGGGCAGCAAGCCGATTGCGACGAACTGCAGTCCGTCTTCCCAGTCGACGATGCGCACATCGCGTGGATCGCCATATGCAAACGCGTCGAGGTCGCGCTGCCGCGTCAGCATCGCGTCGCGCGCCAACTCCAAGTAGCCGGCGCCGAGCGCAGGATCGACTCGACGAATGGCCTTTGGGCGTTGCCGGATCGCCTTGCTGACGTCCGGCCTCGCGATGTGCAGCGGCTCGCGCTGGAACGCGACCTTGCCATGCGGCGGCGCGCAGTCGCGCGTGCGCGACGGAGTTTCTTCGGTGGGATGCAGCGTCATCCACAAGCCGAGCGACTCGAACGCCTTCTCGAACACGAACGGGTCCTTGTGCACCGCCTGCATGCGTCGCGTGACGTACGCGCCATCTGCGGTGAGCGGTCCCTTCTGTGCGTCGATCCACTCGCGCGTCGTGAGCGGGAGTTCGTCCATCGCGACGGACTCCGACCACCGCGACAGCAGCGGCAACTGACGGTCGAGCTGTTCATTCGTGTCCTCGTCCCAGCAAATCGTCAGTTGCTCAGGCCAAAGCTCGGCAAGACGCGCAGCCGTCGCCGCAAAGAACGGATACGTGATCGTCGTGCCCGCGATGCCGGTGTCCGCGAGTTGCTTGGCAAAACGGCGCAGGTCCGCGCGGTAGTCGAAGAAGTGCAGCATCCCCACCACCGCGAGCAACACATCCTCGCTGTCGGGATACGCGTGCGAAAAGCACAGGGCCTCATGCAAGCGATGCACAGCCTTCGCGTTGGGCAACCGCGCGCGCGACAAGCGGTAGAGCAGTTCGAGCTTTCGCTCCGTTGCCTCGGGCGAGAACTCGAACTTCATGCGCTCCAGCGCAGACAGCGACGACAGGGCTCCGCTCATCAGCCTGCGATCGTGCCGCCGCGACAACGCCCGCGCCATGCTGCGTTCGGCAGCGTGTTCGTACCGTTGTGACTCGCCGCTTCCGCAAGCAGACGACCTCTGCGATCATCCTCGCCCCGATGATCCCACGCGCCATCGCCAACGCGCTCGCCGTCATGCTCGCAGCGAGCGCTGCGTTTGCGCAGGATCCTGCGCGCAGGGAGCGCGTCGAGACGTGGCCAGACGGCAAGGTCAAGCTGCGCGTGCTGCTCGACGAGGAAGGCCGCGAGGACGGCGTGATGGAGACGTTCGCGGCGAACGGCACCAAGACGCTGTCCGCGATGTGGTCGCACGGGCAGAAGAACGGGACCTGGAAGGAGTTTGACGAGCAGGGCAAGAAGCTCCGCTTCCTCAACTACCAGAAGGACCAACTGCACGGCCGCTGCGAGGAGTGGCACAGCGGCGGCGCCGTGCTTTCTGCCGGCAGCTACAAGCTCGGCCTCAAGAACGGGGCGTGGACCTTCGAGGACGAGACCGGCATCCGCCGCAAGGTGGCGGACTACAAGGACGACCTGCTGAACGGCGCGGTGAAAATCACGGTCGACGGCAAGCCGTTCTCGAAGCAGGTGTGGAAGAACGGCGAGATCGAGGAGCTGGACGGAATGCGCCCGTTCCCGACGCCGCGACTGCAATTGCAGCGCGAACTGCGCGCGATCCTCGAAGCCAAGCCCACTGCGCTCGACCCGCAGGACCCGATCGCGGCGGAGCGCGCGGCGGCGCTGCGGCGACTGCAGGCGTATCGCGCGCTCGTCGGCGTGCCGTGGCAGGGCATGCAACTCGTGCCCGAGTGGAACGTGCGCTGCGATGCGGCCTCTGAGGTTTGCCGAGCGCTCGGCGGCCTCGACCACACGCCCAAGAAGCCGGATGGCTTCGACGACGCGCGTCACAAGCTCGGCTACGAAGGCGCAAGCCACAGCAACCTCGCGATCAACGGATCTCTCGTTGGCTCAGTCGACAGCTACATGGACGACAGCGACGCGTCCAACATCGCGCGCATCGGACATCGACGCTGGTGCATCAACCCTGCGATGCGCAAGACGGGATTCGGCAGCGCGAGCAACTACCACGCGATGTGGTCGTTCGACGAGAGCGGCGGCGCGCAGAAGGGACTCGAGACCGTCTACTACCCGCCGCGCGGCTACACGCCGGTGGACCTGTTCTCCGCCGGTCGCGCGTTCTCAATCTCGATCGTGCGCGGCAAGCTGCCCAAGAAAGAAGATCTGAAGGCGTCGATCCGCGAACTCGACGCAGAGTACCTGCCATCGAGTGGCCCGCTCGAACTCGACTACTGCGACGTGGCGCCGGCTGGCTTTGGCAGCTCGGGCTGCGCGATCTTTCGCGCGCGCGGCATCCGCGTGGAGGCAGGCATGCGCTACCTCGTCGAGGTGAGCTTCGATGGCGGCAAGAGCAACGCGCATTCGTACCTAGTCGAGTTCATCGACCCGGCGAGCAGGGACTGAGCCGATGGCGACGTTCGAAGAACTCGATGTGCGCGGCACGCAACTCGGCGAACTGATCCTGCGGCGACGTCGCACGATCACGCTCGGCGACCAGTGGGTCTACGAAGTGAAGCTCGATGGGCGCTTCTTGATGTCGAGCCTAGTCGCAGACAGCGAGCGCGAACTCGCGCGCCGCGGCCTTGCTCGCGTCGATGGCAGTTCGCTCGATGTCATGGTCGGCGGCCTCGGTCTCGGCCACACCGCAGACGCAGCGCTGCTGGATCCGCGCGTGCGTTCGCTCGACGTGATCGAACTGCTGCCCGAGGTCGCGGCGTGGCATCGGAACGGGCTCGTGCCGCTCGGCGAACGCCTGTGCAACGACGCGCGTTGTCGCATCGTCGTCGAGGACTGCTTCGAGCGACTGCGACGCGCTCCCGAGCGCCGCTACGACGCGATCCTGATCGATATCGACGACGCGCCGGACGACGTGCTCGGCGACAGCCACTCAAGCTTCTACTCGGAAGAGAACCTGCGGCTCGCCAAGCGGTGGCTCAAGGACGATGGCGTGCTCGCGCTGTGGACCAACGTCGCGCACAAGGGCGCGTACGAGGCGCAGCTGAAGCGCGCGTTCACAAAGGTCGAAGTCGAGGACGTGACGTTCGAGAACCCGCTGCTCGAAGACCAAGAGACCAACGCGCTCTACTTCGCGCGCGGGTAGCGGATCACGCGGGACGAATCGCAGCGACCGCCACGCGACGCGCGGCGCCCGATGGCAAAAACCACGTCGCCTCGTCGGGCACGCGGAAGCCAGCTGCGTCGCAGGTGAACTGCAGCAGGATCACATCGCGACGCAGGTCCTCGTAGTCCCAGAACCGATCGTTGGTGAGCAGCAACGCGCGATGGTCTTGCGCATGCGCAATCAGCAGCGGATCCGCCGACGAACCGATTGGCGCAGCGAAGAACTCCGCGCCCGCCGCAGCAGCGCACGAACGAAGCCTCGCCTCCATGTCAGAGCCGAGCCGCCGCAACGTGGCTGCATCGAAGAACACCGCGATCGGCAACGAGGGCCCAAACGCGCGACACCACGACAAGGCTTGCTCAAGCCGCCGCTCTGCGCCGTGAATGGCGCTCGCAGTCACGTTGCTGCCGTCGATCGCGATCGCGCGCGGCGGAGGCGGTGGCTCGGGCTCAGGCTTCTTGCGACGCACGCCCATCGTCAGCGACCTTGCTCACGCACGACGCGCGCCGTTGCCGCGGCCCAGACCAGCGCCGCGGGCACGAGCTGGAACAGCACGCGCAACTGCGACGTCGCGAGGTGGAACGACAGCACGAGGTAGCTGCCGATGTAGATCAGGTGCAGTGCCACGACTGCGCCAAACAACATGAGGGTCGGCGCGAACAGAGCCCGCGACAACGCCGCGCGGCGCACGAACAGCAGCGCGAGCAACGGCAACGCGAGCACGAAGTGCAGCCGCTTCGGGTTGAACAACGCCGAGACCATCGCATCGAGCACGGGGATCGCGCGTTCGGAGAACTGCGCGACGAACAGCTCCGGCACCGAGCCACCCTTGCCGCCCTTGCCGAACAGGTCGTTGGACAACCCAAACCAGCGGTTCCACGCGAACTGGCACGCGAACAACGCGAACGGCAGCGCGATCCACGCCATCCGCGCATCGACGCGGGGCAGCGTGCGACGACGCATCACGATCACCGCGGCAAACGCAGCGCAGGCGATGGCGAGATACAGCGATGCCTCGTTCTTGCTCCACAGCGCGAACGCGCAGCCGATGGCCACCATCGCGCGATGCGCGCGCCGCGGCGCATCATGCTCTCGCAGCCACGCGTCGAGGCCGATGACGAGGCCCAGCCCCACCATGCCGTCGGCATACGCCGTCGTCGTCATGTGCAGCCATTCGGGCTCGAGCGCGATCGCAAGCGCCGCGGCGGCGGCCCATCGATCGCCAGCGCATCGACGAACGCCAGCCGCGACCGCGAGCGGCACGCACAGACCGCACAGCAGCACGAGCCAACGGCTCTCGAAGTGCACGACGCCGCCGCATGCGGCGTAGATCCACGCCTGCAGCAGAGGATTGAGCAGCGGATAGTCGGGATGCGGCGTGAACTGCTGCGCTGCGGCGAACTCTCCGCGCGGCCAGTCGAGCAACAGCGACTTCGCCTTGGTCGCCCACAGGTTCGCCTCGTCGCCGAGCAGGCATGGCATCACGGACGCCGCGGCGAAGTGCGCGCAGAACAGCACGACGACGACCGCGAGCGCGATGCGCAGCGGCCATTCGATGCGCGGAGCTGCAGGAGGTGCCTCGACATCGACAGCCCGGCTTCCCGCAAACCACAGCGCCGCGAGCGCTGGCAGCGGAACGACAAACCACGCCGACGACGGCACGGACAGCACGACCGCGATCCACAACGACGCCGCGAGCGCGAAGCACCCGCACGGCCATGCCCACGCAAGCCACGACAGCGGGTCGTCGCGCAGGCGAATGCGGAGGACACGCAAGAACGCGGCGCCGAGCGCGAGCGGCGCGAGCAACGCCCATGCGAGGTGCAGCGTCATCGAGGGCCTCCGCGCACGAGCCAGTGCCGCACGCGCACCTCTTCGCTGCGTTCGTGCACGAGTTCGCAGTTGGCGACCGGCGCAGGGCCGCCGTCTTGCCGCAAATCCACCACGACCGCGACGCGGCCGTCGAAACCCAGCAGAGCCGCCTCGATCTCGGCCGCACTGATCGCCATGCGGACATCGCGCGGCGTCGGATAGAGCAGGTTCCGGTAGATCTGCGTGCGCGACTCCAGCATCTCGACGAGCGGCACACGCGCATCGGGCGCGATCACATCGAGCGGGAAGTAGACGACCAGGAGGCCGCGCTCGTCGAGGCGCGCACGAAGCGATGCTTCCTCTTCCTGCAGGATGCCAGAACCGGAGCGCAGCGAAGCCTCATGGCCGCGCAGTCCCTCCATCGCGGAAGCGAATGGCTCCGGCAATCGCAGCACCCAGGAGAACGCGAGGAACGGCAACGGGACGCACGCGAGCAGCAACAATCGCTGACTGCGGCGGCTCGATGCAGTCGCAGCATCGCTCGCATGCTTGGTTTGGATCGCCATCGCTCGGGGCGCGGAGGATAGCGGAAGACGGGAGCAACCAGGCCAGCTACAACGCGACGATGCGCCGTTCCGCCGCCGCGATCGCATTCCTCTTCGCGTCCACCGCAGCCGCTGTTGCGCAGCAAGGACCGGCGCGCACGCCGGCAAGCGAGCGACTGCCGAATCTCGTCGTGATCTTCATCGACGACATGGGCTACGCGGACATCGGCCCCTTCGGCGGGTCTGTGCCGACGCCGAGCATCGACCGCCTCGCGAAGGAGGGCATGCGTTTCACCGACTTCCATGCGAGTACTGCCGTGTGCTCCGCGTCGCGCGCCGCGCTGATGACGGGATGCAGCCACGCGCGCGTGTCGGTGCACGGCGCCTACGGGCCCGATGCGACGCAGGGGATCGCCGCGTCGGAGACGACGCTCGCTGAGATCTGCAAGCAGAAGGGCTATGCCACCGCGTGCGTCGGCAAATGGCACCTCGGGCACCATCCCAAGTTCTTGCCGCTGCAGCATGGCTTCGACGAGTACTTCGGCCTGCCCTACAGCAACGACATGTGGCCGCTGCATCCGAACTACGCGAACCTGCCCAAGGATGCCGCGGCGCGAAAGAAGGGCTATCCGGCGCTTCCGCTGATCGACGGCAACGCAGTCGTCGATCCCGAAGTCACGGCCGACGATCAGAAGGAACTCACGCGCCGCTACACGGACCGCGCGGTCGACTTCATCCGCCACAACATGGCGAAGTCGTTCTTCCTCTACGTGCCGCACTCGATGGTGCACGTGCCGCTCTTTGCGTCGAAGGAGTTCGAGGGCAGCACCAAGAAGGGCCTGTACGCGGACGTCGTCGCGGAGATCGACGAAAGCGTGCGCCGCATCCTCGAAGCGCTCGACCAGGGCGGGATCGCCAACAACACGCTGGTCGTGTTCACGAGCGACAATGGCCCGTGGCTGTCGTACGGCGACCACGCGGGATCCGCGGGTCCGTTGCGCGAAGGCAAGGGGACGTCGTGGGAAGGCGGCCATCGCGTGCCGTGCGTGATGCGTTGGCCCGGCCGAATCCCTGCGGGCACGACGTGCGACCAGCTCGCCGTCACCTACGACCTGTTGCCGACCTTTGCCGCGACCATCGGCGCGAAGTTGCCCGACCACGCGATCGACGGCCGCGACATCGGCAACTTGATGCGGGGCGAGAAGGGCGCCACGACGCCGCACGAAGCGTTCTACTGCTACTACTCGGGACAGCTGCAGGCCGTGCGCGACCAGCGCTGGAAGCTCGTGCTGCCCCACTCGTATGCGACGCTCGCGGGAGCCAGCGGCGGAACCGGCGGATCCCCTGCGCCTTACAAGACTCGCAAGACGGAACTCGCGCTCTACGACCTGGAGAACGACATCGGCGAAACAACCGATGTCGCCGCGAAGCACCCAGAGATCGTGGAGCGCTTGTCGCAGTGGGCGGAGCGAGCGCGCGAAGACCTCGGCGACTCGATCCAAAAGCGCGCGGGCAGCGGCGTGCGGCCCGCGGGCAAGCTCAGCGATGGCGACGCGAAGCTCGCGTGGTGACCTGCAGCGCGGGGTGCGCCTCAGGTCAATGCCGCGTTGCGCTTGCTCACACCAACCGTTCGTTGGCTTGCTGAAGCATCACTGCGGCACGAAGTAAACGTACGACTCGTCGAGCAGCTGCGTCGTCGCAGCGTCGCGGATGCGCACCATGAACTTCTGCAGGAACTTCAGCTCGCTAGCAGGCACTGGCGGCGTCGCAATCCAGAACTGCAACGTGATGCCCAACGGGCCGGGCATGTCGAGCGGGATCGCGGGGACCCACGGGACTTCCACGCCCGACGGCAGCGGCACCGAGGCCTCGACGGTGAAGTTCTGCACCTGCGGCATCAGGTTCGTGATCGTCCACTGCAGGAAGATCTCGCCGCCGTTTGGCACCGTCAGGATGCCGAGGCCCTGCGTGTTGGTGGACATCGTCTTGGGCTGGAGCTGCACCGTCGTGACGAGCGGGCCCGCGACGATCGAAGGCGGCATCACGACCGGCGCGCTGAAGGAGCCCTGCTGCGCCTTCACGCGGATGTCGAGGTTGCCCTGAGGAACGACTGCGTGGATGACGCCATCGGCGCCAGCAGAGTTGCCGGGAACGACATACTCAACGCCGGTAGTCGCATTCCGAACGCTCATTTGAGCCTTCGCAGCGGGGCCGCCGAAAACATCCAAAACGGTAATGGTTGCGGGCACGCCCGACGCAACCGTGATGACTCCGACATTCGTTGCGGCTGGCACAGCAACGGGAGCAGTCATGGTGCCAATCAAGTTGTTCGTCACCAGCGGGTCGACGCAAACCATGTAACTACCACCCGTCGGAACCATCACCGAGAACGTGCCGGTCGGCGTGGTGTTGTCGTTGGGCGTGTAGACCTTGTGACCGTGGGCCGTGTAGATGTCGATATCGGCACCAGCAACCGCAAGACCCGTCGGGCCGCGCACCGTGCCGGACAGCGCAACACCCGGATCCATCGGAACGAGCCCGAGGCTGTAGTTGTAGTCGATGACCGGAATGCCAAAGACTTCGCGTGCCG
This sequence comes from Planctomycetota bacterium, assembly GCA_041168165.1. GTDB lineage: Bacteria > Planctomycetota > UBA1135 > UBA1135 > UBA2386 > SXPK01. The sequence continues at coordinate 16,740 of JBEELK010000069.1, forward strand.
CGTAGGGCGAACCGGCCGCAGGCAGCAGTTCCAGCTGATAGAGGCCGAACGGCAGCAGGATGTTGAACGCGCCGAGCGTGTTCGTGCGCTTGTTGGCGAGGAACATGCTCTCGCCGGTCAACATGTTGGTCGCGAGGATCTCGCAGTTGGAGATCGGCAGCGGCGTGGCGCCACTGCGAACGATGGAGCCCGTCAGCGCATAGCCCTGACGCATCGTGATCGTGCCGTAGGCGCGCGGCCCCGTGATCGTGATGTCCTCTTGGAGCGCAACGAGCGTGGTGCCGACGGGCGGCATCGCGCGGAACGTCAGCGGCCCGTAGGGAACGACGATCTGCGCATTGCCATTGACGTCCGTGCCGTCATTGGGCGTGTAGAGCTTGAGGCCAGTAGGATCGAACGCCGAGAGGTTGGCGCCGACGAGCGGAAGGCCAGTCGGGCCAACGAGCGTGGCCGTGATCTGCGTGCCGGGTGCGAGTTGCACCGTGCCGAGGTTGGTCACGCCGCTGATCTGCACGCGGCCGTACTCTCGCGGCGCGATGATCGTGCTGCGCGGGTTGATCGCGATGTCGTATCGAAGGTTGCGCAACCCCATCGCCGAAGTGATCGTGAAGTTGCCCAGCGCGTCGGTGTTGGCCTGGATCGTGGGCGACAGGTCGCAGTAGACCGTGGCTCCAACCACCGGGACGTTGTTGGCGTCCACGATGCGGCCAGTAAGCGTTTGCGCCGCGAGCGACGACGCGAGGCCAATGGCGGCCAGCAGGAATGGAATACGGAACATCAGATAAGTCCGAGGAGGGAGCAGAGCGGAGGGAGCAACCAGGTAAAGAATAGAACAAGTCAACAACCGTGCCGGACGCGCCATAGAGCTTGCCGTCCGGCGAATGGACGCATTTCCCCGGTCTCACCGTGCCGTGACCGGAATCCGGATGCGCCCCAAAATCCTCGCGATACGGCGGACCGCTGCCGACGTATCGGCCCGGCGTCAGCGCACTAACGCTGCGCCGAGTCCGGGCAGCCAATGCGCGTCCATACCGCGCAGCGCATCGCCAAGCTCGCTTTGCAAAGCTTGCATCGTCTGTGGACTTTCGCAGAACGAAGCCGGGCAGATCAGCACTCGAGAACGTCCCTTCTGGCGCAACCCTTCGATGACTTGCGGCAGCGTCGGCTCCTTGTCGGCGCGCGCGATCGCAAGGTTGGCAAACATGCTGCGGCGCTTGATGGCCTTCTTGTCTTCGATCGCCTTCCACGCAGCGAAGTCCTCGTCGGACGCGCCCGCCGGCAACACGAGCACGGTCGTGCCGCCAAACGATCCGCCGGCGAGCGGAATGCCCGCGCCCTCGGCGAAGCTCGCGATCTCCATCCCGCCCTTGCCGACTTTGAGTCGCGTCACGCGATCGCTGGACGCATCTTGCGGCACCTGGCCGGAGCCGACGATGGCCGCATCCTTGCCCTGCGCGCGCATCTTCGCGGCGAGCGTCTCAGCCCACTGACGCGCGCGCGGCGACGTCGCATCGAGCGCGATGTAGTGACGAGCATCGGGCGCGGCCGACGCGGGCATCGCTGCAATGCGCAACTGCGCGCGCACGAAGTCGGCGAGTTGCTTGCCATCTGCGAACGACGGCGCGCGTTCGACCTTGGCGCCAACGCTGGCGTAGTCACTCGCGGCCTTGTCGACCTTGGCCTTCTGCGCGTCGCCCGCTGCGATCACGAGTCGCTCGATCGTCGGCGCCTTGTCCGGCAACGCTTCCATCGACAACCGCGTCAGGTCGTGCGGCTCGATCGCGAGCACGGGGCCGCGCAGCCACGTCGAATAGAGCGCCGTCCACATCGCGACCGCGCCGCCAGCGCCCGAGCCGGCGATCAGCGTGCGTTGGTCATCGACCGGCATGCGACGCGTCAGGTATTCGACGATCTGCTCGATGCCCGACTGCACTGCGCCGTAGTCCGCGCGGAACCCGTCGCCTGACTGCCACGCGCCGCCCTTGCCGAGGTCCGCTTGCGGCTGGAAGAACGCGTGCTCCACCACCGCAACGCACGCGGCGTCGCCGATCGCACTGCTCCAGAACGCGAGCGCGTCCTCCGGGTCCTCCGAAGCGTCGGGCACCCACACGAAGAGCGGAGCCTTCTGCGCCATCGCGCCATGCGGAACGTGCAGCCGATACCGCAACTCGGCCTGCATCGTCACCGCGTAGGTCCCTTCGAACTCGCTGCGCGCAGTCGCGAGCCCATAGACGATGTAGTCGGCTTCGTCCGCGTCGCGCTGCGGCTGCGCGCGATGCAGCGCGCCTGCAGCAGAGATCGCAACCGTCGCAAACTTCGCGCCCTTGCTGCGCGCGGCAAACTGCGCGACCGTGCCATCGCGGTATGCGGTGTGGAACCCGCCGGCTATGTGCAGCACACATGAGCCAGCGTGCGCAGCAACCGCCTTGCTGACCGCATCGCCCATCGCGTTGTCCCAGAGGTTCTGGCCGTCGTAGAGCCGCTCTTCTGCGGTCTGCCCGCCCGATCCCATGTGCCCGCGTGTCGCGCGCTCGACGCGCTGCCAATAGGCCTCGCTCGCGGGCAGAATCGGATCTGGCATGAACGCGCGCTCTTGCTCGCTCAGCTTCGCGACCGCGTCCTTGCCGCCCATTCCGAGCTTGCGCCGCAGCATCGCGGGGAAGTTGGCGGCGACGATCGGCACGCCGTTCTGCTTCGCGCACAAGAGGAGCGGTCGATAGTCCTCGACGTAGTTGCCCCACGGCCGCGAGCGCTGCAGGAACTCCGCTTCGGTGATCTCGTCCTTCTGCCAAGCATCGATCGCAGGCTGCACATCGCGCTCGAACATCTCGAGCGACAACACGACCTTGCCCTTCTTCTCGCGGATCAACCCTTCGAGCACCGCCAACTCGACGCGATGCGTCATGTCGTCGAGATGCGTCTCGCCCAAGAACACGGCGTCGTGACTCGCGAGACGCGCGACGAACGCGTTCCAGTCGAGATCCGCGCCATCGTTCGACGCGACGATTCTCGTGCCGCGCGCAAGGTCCGCGAGCGGCCGCGGCGCGGCGTCGACTGGGCCTTGTTGCGCGAATGCGAACGACGACAGCAGGGATGCGAGAACGAACGCAGAGCGATGACGCAGCATGATGGAACCTCGACGGGGCGCGGATCTTTGCGCAAGGGCGCGCGCGATGCGAGGCGCGCGAGTGCGCAGAGTCGACGCGGCGAAGGTTCGCTGCGCGCGTGCGCGGCGGATGCGCGCGCCCATCGGCGATTGCGCAATCCGCGGCGCGGCGGGGAATGAACCCCGCCGCGCTACTCAACTCACAGGCCGAGCGTGAGGAGCTGCGCGTTCGTCGCGATCGCGCCGAACGTCGTGAGACCCGGGTCCCAGACGAAGCCCTGGCTGATCACCGGCAACGCGAGGAACACCGGATTGCTCGGGATCGAGAGGTTGGTCACCGCGGAGCCCGATGGCGCGAGGTGGAAGTAGGTCCACCCGCCGATCACGTGCGATTGGCAGCCTTCCATGCCGCTCGCGGTGAGGTCGACTGGCGGCGTTGCCTGCTGCGTCGACATCGCGAGCACGGCCCACGGCGCGCTTGCGCGGATGCCGGAGATCGTGAGCGCGACGTTCGTGCCCAGGATCGGACGCGCGCTTGCGCCGAGCGAAACGCCCGTGAACACGCCGGGGCACAGCGTGAACGCGGTCGAACTCGACAGGTCGCGGTTGCCCGAGTTCGTCGCGCCAGCGCCGGGGCTGAAGCCGACGAGCGGCGCGCCGCCCGCAAGCGCGATGGTCTGCCACGCGATGTTCGCGTCGCCGTTGGGGAAGAACTGGTACTGGAACGTGTTCGTCGCTCCCGCCGCGCCGAAGTTGGCGACGTTGACGAAGCTCACGACCACGCGGCTTGCCGTGCTATCGACGAGCACTTGTCCGCCCGCAGACGGATTGAGGTCGCGCCACAAACCAGCCCAACGCGCAACGCCCGTAAGGAACCCAGACGCCGACGCCGTGAACCCGTTGCCGTTGCCCGTGGCCACGGAGACGTAGCCGTTGGAGCAAACGCGCAACGTCGTCGTCGTTCCGCCCGGATACGGCAGCGAGAACGGCAGCGTGATCGCCGCATCCGAGTCGTCGCTGAGAGTCAGCGGCGTGCCCGTCGGAGCGATCCACGTCGGCGCGTCCATCGTGACGAGATACTGCGACGTCGTGAGCTGCATGCCGACGGAGCGGTTCTGCAGGTCGAACGAGCCGCTGCTGCCGAACAGCTCATAGAACGAGTTCGCGCACGAACCGCACGACGAGCCGACCGACTGCACGCGAGCCGACGGAATGCCGCTCGGCACTTCGCTCGCGACCGCAACGCTGAGGTTGCCTGGGCCGACTCGGCCCTGATCGACGTTGACGATGCCGAACGACGGCGCGACCGAGCAGTCGAACCAGAAGTTGTAGATCGTGTTCCACTCGATCGCGTTGTCGAGCGACGACGCCGTGAACGCGATCTCCGTGCCCGTGCGCGTGGCCGTCCACTGGTTGAGCGAGTCCGCGTCAATGTCACGGAAGCCGAAGTTGGCGACCGTCGCGCCCGCGTCAACCGGGATGCGCAGCGATGCGCCGCCGCGCGAGTTGTCGAGGTTGTGCACCGCGTACTCGTAGTGCCACAGGCCGTTGACCGGGCCCGTCACCTTGACGCCGACCGCGAAGCGGCCGTCATCGGCGCCATTGCCGCCTTCGTTGACCGTCGCACCCTGCCACTGGTTGAGCACGGTGCCGTTCAACGACGAGCCAGTCGCGCCCGACGTCCACGCCGTGCCATTCCACGTGATCGTGCACGGGCGGCTCATGATGTTGTTGCCGCGGTTCGTGACGGGCTCGCCCTGAATCATCAGGTGCACCTGCCCGAAGAAGCTGCCGCCGCCGGCGATCTCGCTCTCGCGCACTTCGACGCGGTTCTTGACCGAGTCAAACGCAGCGGTCTGCGTGCCCGTCAGCGACTGCACGCGATCCGTCGCCGCCGTTCCGGCGACTGCGGGGTCGCCGCGATCGAAGTAGCTGCCCACCGAGTCCCACGTGCCGAGCCACGGATTGATCTCCGTCGTCGGGCCGAGGTCGAAGCGATTGCTGTTGATGCCGCTGCTGTAGGTGTCGGAGCAACCGCGGAAGAAGAAGCCGCCGCCCGACGTAGTGCACGGCGCGCACGGGCCGCTCGAGAAGTTGAACACCGCGCGCGAGTGCTTCGCGTTGCTGCGCCCGGAGACCTGCACCATGCGACCATCGCGTTCGCGCGCGAGCATGAATGCGATCTTGGGATACGTGTCGATCATCACGCCGCCGCTCGAAGCGACCCACGGGATGTTGACCGTGCCCGAGTTGCAGTAGCTGTGGCCGACGCCGAAACCGGCCTCGCCGTTGGGATACGCGGCGCCGCGGCGGCCGAAGTAGCCGACGTCGACGACGTTGTAGATCTGGGCATCCATGCCCGGGACTGCGTTGCTCTGCGCAAACAAGGGCGCAGCAACTACCGCCGCAAGTGCGGCAAACGTGAGGTGGCGCATCGAAACTCCGGATGCAGTGGGAGAGGAAAGGGAGGCGCGAAGTCTGCCCCACTGCGTGCGCGCGGTCGACGGGCAACGCACTTCCTGGTGCTCGTTGCCCCGAAACGCCGCGAGGCGACCCAAGGGCCGCCTCGCAGGATGTCGCCTTTCTGGGATAGGCGCCGATCAGAACTCGACGGTCGCTGGCGCACTCACCAGCAAGTTCGGGCCGACAAACGTTCCGGCCTGGAACACGATCTTGACCGGGATGTTGATCGGCGGCGTCGAGAACGTCGAGAAGCCGCCCGGCGTGAACGTGCTCCACACCCAACCCAGCACGTAGACATCAGGGAACGCGAGGTTGAAGAACGGGGCGCACGGCGCGACGGCTGGCGGCGAGATCGCGGCGAACACGAAGTTGAGCGCGCCGGGCGAGTTGATGTCGACGACTGCCGGGTTGCCGAGCGGCACGATGTGCTGCTGCGGTTCGAGCACGAAGCGCGCCGACCGAGTGGTCGCGAGCGCAGTGACGTGGCTCGGCACTCCAGTAGCCGCCGAGGGCGGCAGCAGTCCGATCTGGTTGCCGAGCGTCGCGCCAAAGCCACACGAGGTTGCGAGCGGACCGCAGCTCGGCGCCCAGATCTGGCCGCCGAGGTTGGTCGTCAGAAGGCCGCAGCCCGACAACGTGCTGCTGCTGAACACGAGGGCCGGCCGCGCAGAGACCGTTCCGGTGCAGCCGGGCACGCCGAAGATCGCACCGTTCCAGTCGATCTCCAGCGATTCCACGTCGCCGACTTGGGTGACGCAGATTCCATTGGCGTTGGCGACGTTGGCGCCCGTCACGAACGCGTCCATCAGCGGCTCGGGGTAGACCATCTCCGCCGAACCGGGCACGACGGCCGCGACGCGGAAGTCCGGCGTCCACGTGATCGAGGCCGCCGGGATCACGAGCACGTCGCCGTTCTGCACGAAGGTGAGGCCGCACGCGGCTGCGACCGGCAGGTTCTGGTCGATCGAGAAGAACACGCCGAGATTCGGGTCCGCCGCGATGGCGTCCAGATCGACGATGAGCGGAAAGGGCGGCAGGCCGAGCGCGATCTGCAGATCCTCAGCGGTGAGGAAGTGCTCCACTTGGCCGAAGCCCAGAGTGTTGTAGGTGATGCGCGCCGTGTCGCCCGGACGCAGCCCGGGGAAGCCGCTGATGAAGTTGCCCATCGCCTGCGTCGGCGAGAAGAACACGGAGCGCTGGCTCGGCACCTGAGCAATCGCCGACGCCGGCATGTCGAGCAGCGCGTCGATCGCGCCGAAGCGGATCGCCTCGTGGATCCAGCCGTCGCCGTTCGCGTCGCCGGCCATCGTGTCGTAGGCCGTGCGCGGGCCCCACTTCTCGGCCGAGAACGAGGGGCACGGGAACAGGTCGAACTGCGCCACTTCGTTGGGCCGCAGTTGCTGGAGCACGGTGCCGCCGCTGCCGGACAGCGTTTGCTGCGGCTGGCTCGTCGTGAACAGGATCGAAGGGGACTGCGCGAACAGTTGCGCAGCGAGGAGGGGGAAGGCCGCGAGTCGAAGGATCGGTTGCATGAGTTCCTTCCGCGCGGCCGAAAGGCGCGTCGCGGACACCACTCAGAGGTCCGTCGGCACGAAATCGCACGCAAACGCGGCCGAATTCCTAGGCGCACGGATCCGCCCGGAGCCGATCTATCGCAAAGCAGCCCTACGACTTGGTTGCAACGATTGTGGGGCGGAGGCGATGCTCCTATTCCCCCAGCGTGGTAAGACTTCCGCCCACTTCGCCTGACCGGCGTGGATCCAGGCGGCTTTCTCTCGCGCCCGGCCTCTACCTGATGACCCAGACCAACTCCGCGCCCACTGCTCAGCCTCTGCGCTTCGATTGGGTGAACGTGTCGTTCCTTGCCCTCGCACACCTGTGTGGCGTCGCGGCAATCGTCTACCTCGCGGCCGTCCACTGCTCACCCTGGACGCTCGCGTTCGCGGCGGTCTGGGGCGGCTGTTGCGGCCTGTCGATCACGGGCGGCTATCACCGATTGTTCGCGCACGGTGCTTACCGCGCCTCGCTGCCGCTTCGCCTCTTCTACCTCGTGTTCGGAGCCGCCTCGGTTCAGAACTCGGCGCTGAAGTGGGCAAGCGACCACCGCGCCCACCACGCGCACACCGACCAGGACGGCGACCCCTACGACATCCGCAAGGGGTTCTTCTGGGCGCACATCGGCTGGGTCATGCACAAGGTCCCCGGTGGCAACGCGCCGCTCGTGGCGGACCTGCAGCAAGATCCGATGGTGCGTTTCCAGCACCGCCACTACCTGGCGCTCGCCCTGGTGTTCGGCGCACTGCTTCCGATGGCGATCGGAACCCTCTGGGGTGACCCATGGGGCGCACTGCTGGTCGCAGGCTTCCTGCGTCTGTGCATCCAGTGGCACGCCACGTTCTGCATCAACTCGCTGACGCACATGTTCGGCAGTCAGCCCTACTCCAAGCGAGTCTCGGCGCGCGACTCGTTCTGGATCGCGCTGCTGACGTTCGGCGAGGGCTACCACAACTTCCATCACCGCTTCCAAGCTGACTACCGCAATGGCGTCCGCTGGTTCCACTACGACCCGACGAAGTGGTGGATCTGGCTGATGGCGCACACGGGTTTCGCGCGCGACCTTCGGCGCGTTCCCAGCGAGCGCATCGAGCAAGCGCGCCGTGAAACCGCGCTGCTCGCCACGGCCCCTGCCTCCACTCGATGACTGCACACAAACCTGCCGACCGCGATGCGTCGGCCGCCCCCGCAGCGCCTGCTGCCTTCGCCAAGCTCGGCCTGCACGAACGAATCCTGCGCGCGCTCGTCGAGTGCGGCTACGAGACGCCGACGCCGATCCAAGCTCGATCGATTCCGCTGTTGATGCAGGGCAAAGACCTGCTCGGCATCGCGCAGACTGGCACGGGCAAGACCGCTGCGTTCGCGCTGCCGATCCTCGACTATCTGTACACCAAGCCAAAGCGCCTGGAGCCAAAGCGCCCGCGCGCGCTGGTGCTCGCGCCGACGCGCGAACTCGCAGGCCAGATCCTGGAGTCGTGCCGCGACTACAGCAAGCACATCGGACTGCGCCACGAAGTGATGTATGGCGGCGTCGGCATGACGCAGCAGATCAAGGCGATGCAGAAGGGCTGCGACATCCTCGTCGCGACGCCTGGACGATTGCTCGACCTGATGCAGCAGCGCCACGTCGATCTGTCGACGGTCGAAGTGCTGGTGCTCGACGAAGCCGACCGCATGCTCGACATGGGCTTCATCCGCGACGTCGAGCGCGTGCTGCGCGCCCTGCCCAAGGACCGTCAGTCGCTGCTGTTCTCGGCGACGATGCCCGATGACGTCGCGCGCCTCGCGCGCGGCTACCTGCACGAACCAGAACGCGTCGAAGTGACGCCGCCCGCGGCCACCACCGAGCGCATCGAGCAAAGCGTCTGCTTCGTCGACCAGAGCATGAAGCGCGAAGCGCTCGCGGCACTGCTCGAAGACCCCAAGTTCTACCGGACGCTCGTTTTCACGCGCACGAAGCACGGCGCAGACCGCGTCGTCAAGCACCTCGTCAAGGAGGGCGTCAAGGCGCTCGCGATCCACGGCAACAAGTCGCAAGGCCAGCGCGAACGCGCGCTGCAGGGCTTCCGCGACGGCACCACGCCGGTGCTTGTTGCGACCGACATCGCAGCGCGCGGCATCGACGTTCCCGAGGTGACGCACGTCGTCAACTTCGACCTGCCGAACATCCCCGAGAGCTACGTGCACCGCATCGGCCGCACGGCGCGCGCGGGCCGCGAAGGCATCGCGATCTCGTTCTGCTCCTCAGACGAGCGCGAATACCTGCGCGACATCGAGAAGCTGATCCGCAAGCGAGTGCCCGTCGCCAAGCTCGACCTTAGCGGCAGAGCCACGCTGAGCCCGGCCGCAGACGACGAGTCCGATCGTCGCCACGGCAAGCAGCCGCAACCACAACCCGCCCCCCGCTCGGACTGGACGGAGATCGCGCGCTCGCTCGAAGCCGAACGCGAAGACGAAGAGCCACGCCCGCACGGCGACCCGTTTGCGCGGCCGAAGCCACACGGCAGCGAACGACCGCATGGCGGACCGTCGCGCAGTGGTCCTTCGCGCAGCGGCCCCTCGCGCAGCGGCCCCTCGCGCGGTGGCAAGCCACAGCAAGGGCCGCGTGGACACGGCGGGCCGAGCCACAAGCCGCAGCGCGGTGGCGGTGGCGGTGGCCCCTCGAGACCCCATG
>JBEELK010000070.1:0-26028 GCA_041168165.1 Planctomycetota bacterium
GCGCAGGTGCTTGCTCGCTTGCCCGAGCAAGTCCGCAGCGCACGACTCGTTGTCCTGCAGGATCTGCAGCGCAGACTGCAATCGCTGGCGAACGCTGTCGAGGTTGGAGAGCACCTGATGCTCTTGCTCCAGCGCCGCGAGTTCGCCGTCGCCGAGTTGCAGCTCTTCCATCTGCTGCAGTTGGAATCGCAAGAACTCGACGCGCTGCTTGTGCTGCTGTGCACCCTTGACCGCTTGCTGCAGCGCGTCGTTCGCCATGCGCGCGGCGCGCAGCGAGTCCGCGAACGCGATGCGCAACGACGTCGTGCCGCCAAATGCGTCGAGCGTCTCGCACTGGATCTCGGGTCGCATCAACGCGCGCGAGTCGCCTTGGCCGTGGATCTCGACGAGGTGCTCACCGAGTGTGCGCAACGCGGCGAGGGTCGCCGGCCGGCCGCCGATGCGGCAGCGGCTCTTGCCGTGCGCGTCGACGATGCGCGTGACCAGAAGCAGGTCGTCTTCGACTGCGCCGCCGCAGAGCTCCTGCACGAGCCGCGCGACCGCGACGGACCGATCGCCACCGCCGAGGCGGAACTCGCCGTCGACTTGCAGCTCGTCGGCGCCGCTGCGGACGAGGCCGCTGGCCGCCTTTTCGCCGCGCAGCAGCTTGAGGGCGGCGATCAGTAGCGACTTGCCGCCGCCGGTTTCGCCAGAGATCACGTTGAGGCCTTTGTCGAGGGCGAGTTCGGCCGACTCGAGCAACGCCAGGTTGCGGACGTGGAGGGTGTGGAGCATGGGAAAGGCCCTAACATATCCCGAACATCGGGGCGAATTGCAACCTCGGCTGGGTAGGAGGCCGACTCGGCCCAGAAGCCGCCCACACTGAGGCCGCCAAACTGTTTGTGTGCGCGCAGGGGCAACCTCGCGCGGCGGCCGTGCCCCGAGGCAGTCGCGTGCGCCGCGAAGAGAGCCACTTACGCCTCGCCGACTCCCTCGGGCCCGCAACCGGCGAAATGCGGTTTGCGCGGGGTTCCCTGGCGCCAAATCCCTCCTATTTTTCCGCGTCGATCGTTCGACCTCACTTCTCTCTCTCGAGTCCCTCCATGCTCCATCGCAACCTTCTCCTGCAGGCTGCCTCCGGCCTCATCCTCGCCGCGACCCTTGCGGCGCAGACCATCACGGTCCCCAACGGCACCGGAACCCTAGAAGGCAACTCCAGCGGCACGTTCCCGTGGTCTTCGACCTCGACGACGATCGCCGGCCTCCGCGTCCAACACCTCTACGACGGCTCCAACTTCATCAACCAGGGTGTCACCACCCCGGTCTACATCAACCGGATCCGGTGGCGCGCCAACGCGGCGGCGGCGACGACGACGTGGGTCGGCGGCACGTATGCCAACGCAACGATCAAGCTCAGCACGAGCCCGCTCGACTATGCGGCGGTCAGCGACCAGTTCGCGAACAACGAAGGCTCGAACGTCGTCGTTGGTTACTCCGGCCCGGTGTCGTTCCTGCCCGGTTCGGGCAACGGCACGGGCGTCATCGGACAGACTGTCGTCGACATCACGCTGACGACGCCGTTCCTCTACAACCCCAACCAGGGCGACCTGAACATCGACGCCGACCACCTGCTGGGCGCCAACTTCACGCCCAACCAGCCGACCGGCACGAATCGCGTCAGCGTCGACATCCAGACGACCGGCGCGCTTGCTTCGCGTTGCTACGCGAGCGGCAGCTACCCGAACACCTCGGGGCCGGGCGCGCTGTCGCAGACGGTGCCGCACGGCATCGTCGTGACACTCGACTACACGCCGGCCGTCGGCCTCTTCTCGGCGTTCAGCGCGTTGGGCACGCGATCAGGCCCCTCGCCGTTCACGGTGCAGTTCAACGACACGTCGACTTCGTCAGCCCCGTCTGGTGTGACCTCGTGGGCATGGGACTTCGATGGTGACGGCATCGTCGACAGCACGCTGCCGAACCCGGTGTTCACCTACACCACCTGCGGCGCGTTCGACGTCACGCTCACCGTGCAGGACGGCGTCAACCCGCCTGCCACGCTGACCCGCACCGGCTACATCCGCACCGACGACATCGTCGCCGACTTCACTTCGACGGCGATCTCGCCCAACGTCTACCAACTGACAGACACGTCGACTCCGCCCGCCACGTCGTGGGCGTGGGACTTCGACAGCGACGGCATCGTCGACAGCACGGTCCAGAACCCGGTGATCGCGCTCACGCTGTGCCAATCTAGCCAGGTGACGCTGACCGCCACGCGCAACTGCCGCAGCTCGTCCAAGCTGCGCAGCTTCTACTTTGCGCAAAACAACCTCGCCACGCCGTTCGTCGCCGCGGGCGGCACGGGCGTCAACGGTTTCGGCAGCGGCTCCCTGGTGTTCTCCGACCTCAACGTCACGAACCCCGCGGGCATCACGGTCTGCGCAGTCGGTGTCAACACGAGCACGACCGCGGTCGGCACGCCGTTCACGACCAACATCTACCTGACGGAGTCGAGCTACGTCGGCAAGGACAACGACATCAGCAAGTGGCGCCTGTCCGGCACCGGCTCGAGCTACACGGGCGGCGACGGAGTCGTAACGCAGTGCGCGCTACTCCAGCCGATGCACCTGCCGCAGGGCACCTACGGCATGGCGGTGCAGCTCGTCGGCTCGTCAGTGCGCTACACCGGCACGACCACGACGTTCCCACCGCTGACGGTCAGCAACGCGGACCTGTCGCTGACCACCGGCGCGGTGCGCACGACGTTGTTCAACGGCGGCTCCTACTTCACGGTCCGCCACTGGAACGGCGTGCTCTACTACGACACGACGGCAATCAACACGTCGGCCTACTACGGCTTCTTCGGCACCGGTTGCGCCGGCTCGCTTCCCACAGGCCGCCAGACGATCACGAGCGCACCGCGAGTCGGCGGCTCGCTGTCGCTGTCGTTCAACAACCTGCCCTCGAGCCTGACGCTGGTCATGCTCGGCTTCAGCAACACGAACGCGCCGGGCTTCGGCCCGCTGCCCATCGACCTCACTGGCATCGGCATGACCGGTTGCACCGCGCGCGTGAGCCCGGATCTGACGTTCTTCACGCTCGGCGCGTCGAACTCCGCCTCGCTGCTGGTGTCGATCCCCAACGACCCGTTCTTCGTCGGCACGCCGATCTACACGCAGGCGCTGACCCCGGACGCGGCCGGCAACCTCTTCGGCTGGGTGCTGTCGGACGCAGCCGGCGGACCGATGGGCTTCTGACGCGCTGGCTGCGCCGTGCCGAAGGATCGGCACGGCGCGCCCCTTCCCCATCGACGCCAGGAGCGACCCCATGAACGCACTTTTCTCCCACGCTGTCCTTTCCTTGCTCCTCTGCTCGTCCGGCCTCGCGCTCGCGCAGCAGCAAGGTGCGCCCACGCGGACGCCGACGGAGGCCTCCAAGCGACTGACGGAACTCAACAAGCTCCACGCGGGGCGCGACACAGAGAGCCCAGAAGCCCGCGCGCAACGCGTGCGCGACCTCGAGGGATTCCTCGCCGATCACCCTTCTTCTGCGGAAGCGACCAGCGTCCGCTTCGCCATCTGCCAGCTGGCGATCAAGGACACGCAATTCGTCGCAGCCGCGAAGACGGCGCTGGAGGGCTTCGACCCGAGGGCTGCAGAAGAAGGCGCCGGCCTGCTGGCAGTGCGCTTCTCCAGCCAGCTCGGCTTCGACGAGATTAAGGGTCGCATCAAGCAGCAGGTCGTCAAGAGGCCCGAGTCCCTTGCGGACAAGCTCGAGCTAAGCGGCAACATCAAGATCATCGCCAGGGACAACGAGTGGGCCGAAGAGTTCCGCACCGCGATCGAGCAGTCGGCGACGACCTCCGCGGATCGCGCGGAGATTGCGCTCTTCGACGCCGCAATGGTGAGCCGCCTCGACAGCAAGAACCGCGAGGCCTACGACGCGGCACTGCGCCGCGTTGCTGAGGACTTCGCGGACACGCCTTCTGGCGCGCTCGCGAAGGACAAGCTAGCGGCGCATAGCCTCGCGGTTGGCAGCGCGCCCATCGAGTTCGCCGCCGTGGACCTCGCGGGCCAGCCCGTGTCGCTGGCGGACTACCGCGGCAAGGTGCTGCTCGTCGACTTCTGGGCTACGTGGTGCGTCCCGTGCATGAAGGAGATGCCGCACGTCGTCGCCGCACACGAGCGCTTCCACAGCCAGGGATTCGAGGTGCTCGGCATCTCGCTCGACAGGACAGGCCATCGCGAAAAGCTCGAGGGGGTCATAGCCGCGAACAAGATGGCGTGGCGGCACGTCTTCGACGGCGGCCACTGGCGCGCAAAGGTTGCGCAGCGATACGACGTCTCGTCGATCCCGTTCACGGTGTTGATCGGCAAGGACGGCAAGATCGCGGGCCTCAACCTTCGCGGAGACCTCCTCGCGGAAGCCGTGGAACGCGAGCTCGCCAAGTGAGGATGTAGCGAAGCCGCGTCGCCAGATGCGCCAGGCGCACGGCGAACGGCGCACACGGGCACGAGGATCGACTCGTGCGGCACGCGCCGCACGACCCATGGCGGCAGCTACATGGCAGCGGCTCTGCGTTCGCGATCGTGCGTCACGACGAGGCTGCCGGCGGTTCTGTCGAAGGGCTCTGCTGCGGAGGCGCGGGCCGGCCGAGGACGCGCGGGCGCCCCATCCAGGAGTGACCAGACGGGGGATGGCTCAGGCCCTGGCGGTCCTCGCGCGGTGCGCGGCCCGCGCGCACGCCGCCTGCACGCGCGCGGCGACCGCGGCGAAGTCCGCGCGCGGCAGCCACGTCGCGGGGTCGAGGTAGAGCTCCCGCTCGACCTCCACCATCACGGCTGTGACGCGCGCATCGCGACGGAACCGCGTCGCAGGAACGAGCGCGCCCGCAAACGGCGTGTCCACGGCGACGGACCAGCCCTCGCGCGCAAACTCGGCAACGAACGCATCGCGCAACTGCGGCGGCGTGTGGAACACGTCCGTGCCGATGCAGATCTGTGGCCGCAGCAACGACGCGTCCTCAAACGGCAACGGCTCGCGCGGAAAGCTGTGGCAGTCGATCACGACGCAGCGGCCGTGCTGCGCGAGCACCGCGGCGACCGCCGATTCGAGCCGTTCGTGGTGCGGCGCATAGAACTCGGCGAGCAATCGCGCGCGCGTCGGCTCATCGATCGGATGCCGCAGCACAGCGCCATCCGAGGTCGCGCGGTAGAGGACGCCGAGGCCGCGCGCGGCCATCGGTTCTTGCTCATCATCGACAAAGCGCTCGACGTCGATGACGAGACGGCTCGCCTCGGCGCGCACGCACGCGCAGCGCTGACCGCTCGCAAAGAGATCGAACGTGCGATGGTCCGTCATGCGCGCGAGCTCGCGCTGCAGCGTCGCGTCATCGACCGCAAACTGCGGTCGCGTCCATGCAGGAACCTGCGCCGAGTCGTGCGGCACATGCAGCACGACCCATGGCGGCAACTGTGGCAGCGCTGCTGTGGGTTCGTGTTCTGTCGTCACGACGAGGCTCCCGGCGGTTCGTTCGGAGCACTCTGCGGCGGTGGCGGGGTCGGCACCGGCACGTAGGGCGGCCGATCCCACCTGCTGTCGAGAACGCGCGGCGCGATCTTGTGACCGAGCTCCTTCTCGAGGCGCTCGCGGTCCGCGAGTTCGACGCGCATGCGATGCAGCTTGAGCCGGCGCAGCGCCTCGCCGTGCCGCCCTTCTTCTTCGAGCTCTTCTTCGGTGGGACTGCCGGGCGGACGTTCGACGGACGGCAGCGGCCCGCTGACGCGGACCACGATCGCACCGCCGCGGTTGAGCCAATGGTCGTCGGGAAGTGGCCTGCGGCCGAGATATGCCATGGTGGTTTCCTTGTTGGTGGCTGGCGCGATCCGTCACGGAACACGCAACCTGCGATGCACAGCACCCGGCGCGGCGACTGCCGCAGGAGCCTTCGTTCGCCGAGCCACGAGGCTCGCGCGCATCGACCCGGCAACTGAGCCGGGTCCGACCACCTTGCCGCTCCTCGGCAGGTTGGCCGCCGCACGGTTGCCCGTGCAGCTGTCCTGATGCTGACCGCATGATCGGCTCGCGCGGCGATCCGTCGAGAGCCAAGGCGCATCGATGCGTGTCATGACTCGATGCGGACGATCGCTATGCTCGCCTGCCTCGCGCGTCCGTAGCTCAATTGGATAGAGCTCCAGACTTCGGATCTGGAGGTTGCAGGTTCAAGTCCTGCCGGGCGTGCCACTTTCCTCCAGCCCGACGGTGTTCTTCACGGGCCCGGACCGGTTGGCACCCGGCGCGCGGGCAGGCGCTTGAGGGGAGCCTCAGCCTTCTATACTTGAAAATCGGCACCCTGTGTGCTAATTTTCATGTATGCTGGGGCGCAAGGCCTACCTCGACCAGATCCACACCGCTCTCTCGCGGAACCCGATCGCCATGCTGGTCGGTCCGCGCCAATGCGGCAAGTCGACCTTGGCGCGAGCAATCGCAGCAGAGGGGCCATCGACGTTTTTTGACCTTGAGGACCCATCGGTTGAGGCCGCACTAGCCCAGCCCATGACGGCGCTGCGCGACCTTCGCGGGCTCGTGGTTCTCGATGAGGCTCAGCGTCAGCCGAGCCTCTTCCCAACGCTCCGCGTGTTGGCAGATCGGGCCGACTCTACGACACGCTTCTTGCTGCTCGGCAGTGCCACGCCATCGCTGATTCGGCAAGCCTCGGAGTCGCTCGCCGGCCGAGTCGAGATCCTCGAGATGCGTGGCTTCGACCTTGGCGAAGTCGGCGCACCCAACTCCAACCTGCTGTGGCTTCGCGGCGGCTTCCCGCGCTCGTATCTCGCGGACACGGAAGAGGCCAGTTGGACCTGGAGGCAGAACTTCCTGTCGACCTTCGTCGAGCGCGACCTCGGCGTGCTCGGCTTTGGCATGGCTCCTGCCGCGATGCGCCGCTTCTGGACGATGCTGTCGCACTTGCACGGGCAAGTTTGGAACGCATCGGAGATCGCGTCCGCGATGGGCGTGTCGCCACACACGACTCGCAGATACCTCGACGCGCTCGAACAGACGTTCATGGTGCGCACGCTGCAGCCATGGCACGAGAACGTCGGCAAGCGGCTCGTGAAGAGCCCAAAGATCTGGCTGCGTGATAGCGGCTTGTTCCACTCGCTGCAGGGCATTCAGACGCAATCGCAGTTGTTGTCGCATCCCAAGCTTGGCGCGTCATGGGAAGGCTTCGCGTTGGAGGAAGCACTGCGCGTGTTTGGCCTCAACCAAGCTTGGTTCTACGCAGTGCACTCCGGATCAGAACTCGATCTCTTCTTCTTGCACGGCGGCAAGCGCATCGGCATCGAGTGCAAGCGCATCGACGCGCCGCGCACGACCAAGTCGATGCACATCGCAATCGAGGATCTACGACTGGACCGCTTGTTCGTCGTCTATCCCGGAGATCGCCGCTATTCGCTCACCGACAAGATCGAGGCAGTGCCGTTGGCGCGCCTCGAAGACGTCGTCGACTAGCAGGTTTCTCACCAGTGGTAGAGCAGCCAGTACACCGCGACGCCGGTGATCGACACGTAGAGCCAGATCGGCGCCGTGACCTTCGCCCACTTCTTGTGCTGCTCGCGGCGGTCCTTCACGCCGAGATAGATCGTGCGCAGGATCAGCGGCACCTGCACTGCAGCGAGCACGACGTGCGACGCGAGCAGCGCGAGATACGCAGTCTTCGCCGCGCCCTCGCCGCGGAACTTCACGGGCTCGCAAGTGAGGTGGTAGACGACGTAGCAGCACAAGAACAACGCCGACGCGCCGGTCGCGGCATACATCAGCTTCTTGTGCAACTCGATGTTGCCGCGCTTCACCGCGATGAGGCCGCTCACGATGAACACCGTCGCGATCGCATTGAGCGTCGCGTCGACATCGGCGAGGAAGCGAAAGTCGATGGCGGCGATCATGGTCACATCGGGTAGCCGGGATCCTGCCGATCGAGCACGAGCACCGACAGCAAGAGCGGCAGGTAGACGAGCGAGACGAGGAACGTGAGCCGCATCGCCGACTCCCAACGCGTGAGCGCCGCGGTGATCGCAGGCACGAAGAACAACGCGTCGAGCAGGATCGCCGTCGCGAGATAGACCTCGCCAGCCATGTGGAACTGGAACGGCAGCAAGCTCGCGATGCCGAGGCCTGCGACATAGAGCAGCATCGTCGACCGCGTGCTCGCGCCCTCGGGATCGACGACCGGCAGCATGCGCATTCCGGCGCGCGCGTAGTCGTGGCGGTAGCGCCACGCGATCGCGAGGAAGTGCGGGATCTGCCAGCAGAACAGAATCGCAAACAGGATCAGCGCGCCGAAGCCGAGCTTGCCGGTCACTGCGGCGTAGCCGACCACAGGCGGCAGCGCGCCGGGGATCGCGCCCACGAGCGTGTTGAGCGGCGTGCGCACCTTCATCGGCGTGTAGACGAGCACGTAGCTGAACAGGATCGCAAAGCACACGAGCGCCGCCATTGGCGTGCTCCACAGCAGCAGCACGCCTTCGCCAATCGCAGCGGTCACGATGCCAAACGTGAGCACTTGCTTTGGCTGCAGGCGACCAGACGGCAGCGGCCGCGTCTGCGTGCGGTGCATCAGCTTGTCGAGTTCGCGCTCGCGATACATGTTGAGCGCGGCGGACGCTGCAGCGACGAGGAACGTGCCCAGCGTCGTCGCGATCACGATGCCGAGCGGCGGCGTGTCATGCGGCGTCCAGCCGAGGAAGCAGCCTGCCACGACGGCAAACACCGCCATCGCCGACAACCGCGGCTTGCCGAGTTCGAGATAGGCGCGGAATCCGCCGGACTGCGGCGATCCCCCATCCTGCGCGATGGCAATTGGCTCAGCCACGCGCGGCCTCGATGCGCAATGCGCCGCGGAACACGTGGGCGGCGAGCAGACTCGCAGTCACCGTGAGCAGCGAGCCCACGAGCACGTGCGAACTGATGAGGCCCGCGCGCAGCAGGTGCTCGACGTTCTTGGGGTCCTTGCCGGTGCGGATCAGCAGCGCCACGAAGCCCAGCACGAGTTGTGCCACGAGCAACCACAGCAAGACCTTTGCGAGCTTCTGGATCCCAGGAACGCTCGCGAGCTTGCCCGCGGCCAAGCCGGACGCGACGACCACGAGCAAGAACACGACAAGCGCGTTGCCGACGTGCGCCCACAATGCGTTGACGTTGCCCGAATGCCTTGCGATGGCGCCGATGTACGTCTGCACCACGAGCGCCACGACCGCGACCATGGACATCGTGCGCACCGAGCCGGCGGACGGGTGCGGCGTCGGCACGGTGGTGAGCCACCGCGCCGACAGCCGATAGGCTGCGATCGCAAACGTCGCGATCGTCAACTGCGCGAGCGTGCCGTGCAGGCTCGAGAGCGCGACGGGCGTGTTGTTGAGCACGCCGACGCCGCCGACAACGCCCTGCACGATGATCAACGCGAGCCCGAGCACTGCGACTCGGCCACCCGGCGACGACAGCGCCTTGCAGCGCCACAGGTGCACGACCAGCGTCAGCGACAACAGGCCGGCGATCGCGCCCGCGATGCGGTGGAAGTGCTCGAAGAAGCCAGGCAACGTCGTGTAGCTGCTCTCGGGCAACCACTGGCCGTCGGCCTTCGGCCAGTCTCGGTATGCCATGCCCGAGCCCGTGCTCGTCACCATTGCGCCCTTCAGAATCACGACGATCGTCCAGCAGACCAGCGCGACTGCGAGCCGGAACGGGCCCCTGCCGAGACCCTGGGTGGAGGCCCCTTGGGCTTGGGACTGTGGGTTCAAGATCGCGGTCATCGGGGTGCGGAAGCTCGCACGCGACGTCTTCGCCTGCATCCGGGGGCGGATGCGGCGGCGGACCGTGGGGCCACGGCGACGCAGCGGGCCGAACAGAATGCCGACCGAGGGGGCATTTTTCACCCGCACAGAAATGGCAAGAGCGCCTGCGGCCGGAATCCGGCAGCGGCGCTCCGCGGCTACTGCGCAATCGACCCGGCAAGCGGGTCGAGCTCAGCTCACTGGATCGTCTGCGTCGAGTTCGTCGTCGTGCCCGTCGTCGGCGCGGTCACGTCGAACGCTTCCCACATCGGGCGCTCGGCATCCTTGAGACCGTTGCTGCCGACCACGCGGTCGAGCTCATTGCTCGGGCGCGTCGTCGCGTTCGTGAGCAGGTCGTCGAGCTCCATGTCGGTCGTCGTCGAGAGGCTCTTGGCCTGCTCGAGGTAGCTCAGGGCCTGCGAGTTCTCACCGATGCGCAGGTGGCAGACGCCCAGGTTCTTGTAGGCGGCGGCCTTCAGCGTCGACGGCGTGTTGCCCGCGGGCGCGAGCGTCAGCTCGGCGATCGCGCGCTGCCAACGGCGCTCGGTCATCAACTGCTCGCCGCGATACATGTGCGCGAGGCTGGCCGAGTTGACTTGGTCGCCCAGCTTGCTGAACGACGTGACCTCGATGAACGGCATCGACTGGAACGTGTTGCGCACGATGCCCGTGACCGTCATGCGGTCGTAGGTCGAGAGGCCGTAGACCTCCTGCAACTGCGTGCCCGTCTTGGCATAGAACAGGTTGCCGAAGACGTCGTCATACGACGTGCGCTGCCACAGCGGCTGCTCATCAGCCCACGCGTAGAAGTTCGAGAACTCCGAAGGAGTGAACCGCGTGAAGAACGGGTTGCTGATCTTGCCCAGCGACGCGAACTGGACGGTGAACTGCACCGTGACGTTCGTGTAGGCGTCGGGCGTCTTGCGGATGTTCGTCAGCGTGGTGACGACGGGAGTATCGGCCTGGGTCTGGGTGTCCTGGGCCGGCAGAACGGCGCACAGGATGAGCGTGGCGAGCAGCGACGTCTTCATGGGTTTCAACTCGGTTTCGGGTTCTTGTCAGAGCTCAGTCTGTGAGTCGCTCCATCAATCGCCGCAGGGCCTTCTCCAACAACTCGTCCGGCACGTCTTCGCCCGAACGAACGAGTTCGCGCAGAAGTCGCATGCGTTCCGGCTTCGGAATGCTGCGATTCATCAGTTCCTGCACGACTTGCTCGACGGACGCAGAAGGTTGCTTGGACAAAGCGGTAGGCCCGGTTGCGATAGAGCGATGGGGGCTGAGCCCCCGACACGCATTCATCGGCGTTTGCCAGCACGCGGCTTGACCCTGATCCGGCGCGCAAAGCAACGCCACCACAAGCCGTCCTCGTAGCCAGGGCGCCAAACTTCCGTCCACATGGCCCGCAGCGCGCACTGATCAAGAATGCAGCAGCGCACCGTCGATCTGTTGCTCAATCCAACGCTCACGCTGCCGATGCCGAATATCCGCACAACCTCACTGCTGACGCTCGCCCTTAGTGCCGCGCTTACCAACACCGCCGTTGCCCAGGATGTGATCCTGAGCGAGTTCGGCCGCGACGCCAATGGCAGCTGGATCGAGTTGCACAACCGCGGCGCGACCAACGCAGACATCTCGCCGTGGTCGATCTATCTCGCGACTTCGACGCCCAACATGCCGCGCACGTATTGGTGGGGCTTCCGGCCCAACACCGTGATCGCGCCAGGCGGTTATCTGTTGGTTCGCTGGCTGCAACCGATTCCGCAGAGCCCTGTGCAAGGCGAAGTCGCGACGGGCAATTCCAATCCCTACTTCCTGTTCGGCCTCGGCGCCGAACAGCTCCCGGATGCGCCTGGCGCGCTAGGCCTATTCCGCACGCAATCGAGCGCGCTGGTCAGCAATCCCGCAGTCATTCAGGACTGGGTGAGCTGGGGCGGCAATGGACTCTCGCGCGAGAACCTTGCGATCCAGAACGGCAAGTGGCGCACAGGCGGCGCCGCGCCCGTTCTCGCGCAGGGCTTCTCGCTCGCGCGCCATCCCGCCACCACGTGGAGCACGCAGCCTGAGCTCGCATGGTTCCTCGACGAGACGCCGACTCCTTCTGGCGCCAACGTCGGCGCTGCGTCGGTCGCGACGCTGGGCGCGCCATGCGCGCCGTTTGGTCACACGCTTCTTGGCGAACCGCGGCTTGCGGCGACCTCGATGCCCGTGCTCGGCAACTCGTCGTTCGGCATCACGGTCGACAACACGACCGGCGTGTTCTTGGAGTGGTGCATCCTCGCGATGAGCGCGGGCACGCTGCCGATCGGGCGTTCGGACTTGTTGCCGCCGACCGCAGGCGGCGACTCGTGCTTCGTGCTCGTCGATCCGTCGACGTCGTTCGGCACGATGTGGTCGCGCACCGGCATGGCGCGCACCACGATTCCGATGTCGCTGCAAGGACTGCCCGCGGCGCTCGCAGGCCAGTCGTTTGCGCTGCAAGCGATCGTGCTCGATCTCTCGCCCAACGCGTGGCCGCCCTACAAGGGGCTCACCAACGCGCTCGCGATCACGATCGGCAACTGATCGAAAAGAAGCTCAGCTCGCGTCGTCGGCCTCGCCCGGCGCGTCGGCGGTACTCGCTGCGTCGCTCGCATCGTCCGTTCCACTAGCTTCGTCCGCATCGCCGTTGCGCAGCGCATCGCGTTCGCGGCGGCGCAGCACGCGCTCCGGCACTTCGCCTTGACGCCACACGAACGCGATCGCGCTGCCGCCCCACTGCCGCAGATCGACGAACAAGTCGTCGTCGAAGTCGTCCTCTTCGAGCACGCCAGCTTCGAAGTGGAACACGAGGCAACCGCCAGGAGCGAGGCGGTGCGCGAGCTGGCGCGCGCGGTAGATCGACTTGACCGGGTCCTCCTCGACCATCGCGTACGGCGGATCGAGGAAGATGAGGTTGGGCGCAGGCTGGCTATCGCCGAGCGCCGGCGGCTCCCACGCATCGCCGCGCGCGATCACCGACCGCGACACCGCGTCCTCGCCGAGCATCTGCAGGTTGCCGCGGAGGATCTCGAGCGCCTTGTTGTTCTTCTCGACGAACACCGCCTGCTTGGCGCCGCGCGAGAGCGATTCGATGCCGGTGGCGCCAGTGCCCGCGAACTGATCCCACACCACCGCGTCGACGACTTGGTCGCCGAGGATGTTGAAGATCGCTGCCTTGACCTGCCCGAGCAGAGGTCGAGTGCCGAGTCCGCGAACGCTCTTGAGAACGCGACTGCCGTAGACGCCGGCGATGATCCTTAGGCTCATGAGGGGCTCCGCGCAGCGTTGCGCCGCGATGGCGCGCTATCCTGTCGCCGCGGCCCTGGACGCGCAACGGCGCGCGTTTGCCTTGGCGCCACCGACACGCCGATTCTCTTCTCGTGCAAGGCCGCGACCCACTCCTCGCCATGCGAGTCGGCGATCTCGAGTTCGCTCTCGAGCGCGGGCGGACCTATCGCATCGGCGAAGGGGCGCAGTGCGACGTCCGGGCCGCGTGCGGCGAACCGATAGCGCTCCTCGTCGAGTTGGTAGACGGGGAAGCGCGCGTCACTCAGCAGAGCACGGGCGCGGTCCTGCTGCTGCGCAGCGGCGGCTCGGCGCGGCTTTCGGGGATCGAGTGCGCCGTCGTCGAGGACGTGCACGGCGCCGCGATCCTGCCGGACCCAACCTTGGCCCGCGATGCGACTGCGAACGCAACGCAGCGCGTGGCGCAGACGATCGCCCCGATCGCGTCGACTCCGAGCGCATCGCTGCGAGCGAGCAACACGGAGGCCACGTTCGCCGACATGCTCGCCGACGAGCTCAAGCGCGCGCCGTGGCTTGCGCTGTCGCTCGTGGTGCACGCGTTGCTGTTCTTGATCGCGTGGGTCGTGTTCGGCGCCATGCCGCCGCAGAAGGAGCCGCCGCCGCGCTACGGCTACGAAGCGACGATCGAGCCTGAGCCCGATGCGATGGGCCCCGCGACCGACGTGCCGGTCGTTGCGGAGAAGCTAGAAGTCGTCGATCCTGAGCCGCAGATCGAGCAACCCGGCGGCAGCGAACCCATCGACGCGCCACCGCCAGAGGAGCCCGAAGCATCGCCAAACCTGCTCGCGCGCATCGGCAGCGCGCGCGTTCCTTCAGCCAGCGCAGTCGACGGCACAGGATCCAACGCGGGCCAAGGCACAGGCAGCGGCTCGGCGATGGGCGCAGGAACGGGCGACGTGATGGCGAGCGGCAAAGGCAGCGCGGGATTTCGCAAGACGGTCAGCGAACTGCGACGCAGCGGGCTCGAGATCGTGTTCGTGTTCGACAGCACGGGCTCGATGGGCAGCAGCATCCGCGCGACCAAGGATGGCATCGCCAACATGCTCGACGTGTTGCGCGCGCTGGTGCCCGACGCGCGCTTCTCGCTCGTCACGTATCGCGACAAGGGCCAAGGCGAGGAGTATCTCGTGCGCACGCTGCCGCTCGATCGCGACTTCTTTGCAGCGGTCAATTGGATGCAGACCGTCGAAGCCGACGGCGGTGGCGACGCGCCCGAGGCCGTGCTCGCTGGGCTGCGCGAAGCGTTTCGACAGGACTTCCGCCGCGGCGCGCGACGCGTCGTCGTCTTGGCTGGAGATGCCCCGCCGCATCCGCGCGACCTGCGCGCCGTGCGCGAGCAGACGCTTCGTTTCGCAGCAGCGCCGACGTCTGCAGTGCACGCGCTGTTGACCAGCGGCAAGCACAGCACGGCAGCGGACACGTTTGCCGAGATCGCAAAGGCTGGACGCGGCGAGTGCTTCGCCATCGAGGACCAGAAACTGCTGCTGCGAAAAGTGCTCACGCTGGCGTTCGGCGCCGCGTTCGAACGCGACCTCGACGAAGTGCAGCAACGACTCGCTGCCGAGCGTTCGTCGCCGCCGACATGGGCTCGCGATCTCGCAAGGCGCGGCGGCGACGACCTTGCAGCGGCGCTGGCCAGTGATTCGATCCCATCGGCGCTCGTGCACGCACTGCTGCGCAACCCCTCGCGAGCAGCAATGCTCACACTGGTAGGCGTTCTGGCAGAACCCTCCTCGGGCAAACCAGGCAGACAAGCTGCGGCGCATGTGCTGCAGCGCGCGCTCGAATTGCCGCAGTGCCCGATCGACGCCGAGAACCCGCGCCCGATCCCGCAAGCGCTCGCTGCGCAACTTCGACAGCGCGCGCTTTCGTTGCCGGAGTAACGCTGCACAGAGGACGCAGTGCGGCGGCGCGCAATCGAGCGCGGCGATGCCATCGCGCGCCGCCTCCGCTACTGTGCGCGCGTGCCCCTCTTCGACGCGCGAAAGCGACCGCTCCGCAACCTGCGCCTGTCCGTCACGGACCGGTGCAACTTGCGTTGCCAGTACTGCATGCCCGAGGAGGAGTATTCGTGGCTGCCGCAGTCGGGCGTGCTGACGTTCGAAGAGGTCGTGCGCACGCTGCGCATCTTCCTCTCGCTCGGCGTCGAGAAGGTGCGACTCACTGGCGGCGAACCGCTGCTGCGTCGCGACGTCGAGCAACTCGTCGGCATGGTCGCGAAGCTCGATGGCCTGCGCGAACTCGCGATGACGACCAACGGCGTGTTGCTCGCGGACAAAGCCGAATCGCTGCGCCAACAAGGACTGCAGCGGATCACCGTCAGCCTCGACACGCTCGATCCTGCGGTGTTTCGCTCGCTGTCGCGCCGCGACGACCTGCACCGCGTGCTCGTCGGCATCGAGGCTGCGCAGCGCGCGGGCTTCGAGGAACTCAAGCTCGACACCGTGGTCATCGCGGGCGTCAACGACGGCGAGATCGCCAGCCTGCTTCGCTACGCGCTCGATCGCGGCGCAGAACTGCGCTTCATCGAATACATGGACGTCGGCGGCGCCACGCATTGGCGCAAGGACGCGGTCGTCTCGCGCGCACAGATCCTCGCGGTCGTCGAGCGCACGTTTGGCAAAGCGGAGCCGATCGCGCGCGACAGCGCTCCCGCCGAACGCTTCCGGCTCGGCAATGGCGCGACGTTTGGCGTCATCGCATCGGTGACGCAGCCGTTCTGCAGCACGTGCGATCGCAGCCGCCTCACTGCCGATGGCGTGTGGCTCAAGTGCCTCTACGCAACGAAGGGCACGCACCTGCGCGATCTGCTCCGCGGCGACGCGAGCGACGAACAGATCGCAGCGCGCCTTCGCGACGAGTGGACGATGCGCGACGACCGCGGCGCGGAGTTGCGCATGGCGATGCCCGATCGCCAACCGCTCGCGCAGCGCGACGAGCTGAAGAAAGAGCCGCACCTCGAGATGCACACGCGCGGCGGCTAACGCAAGCGCCCGCTCAACTGCGCGGACGCATCCGCTCCGCGAGCGCGTGGCAACACAGCACGCACGACGAGATCAAGGCGCCGGGGATCACCCACAGGTGCCAGACGCCGACGTGCAGGTTGGCCTTGCCCTGCGCGAGGATCGCGCCCCAGGAGCCGCTTTGCGGCCCTGGACCGATGCCCAAGAACGACAGCGTCGACTCCGCGACGATCGCGCTCGCCATGCAGAACGCCGCGACCACCGCGACCTGTCCGCGCAACTGCGGAAGCACATGGCCCGTGAACAGCCGCATGCCGCGCACGCCGAGCTCACGCGCCGTCTGCACGTACTCGCGTTCGCGCAGCGATAGCAACTCGCCGCGCACGACGCGCGCAAACGATGGCCACATCGCGACCGCAAACGACGCGCTGACCGCGAGCGGCGATGAGCCAAAGCACGCGCCGATCAGCAGCAACACGAGCAGCGTCGGAAAGCACACGAACGCTTCGATCGCGCGCATCACGATCGCATCGACGACGCCGCGGCGAGAGCCTGCGAGCGCGCCGAGCGCCGTTCCAACGAACGCTGCAAGCGCCACGCCGACGAGGCTCGCGCCGATCGTCGTGCGCGCGCCGCGGACTGCGCGAGCCAGCACGTCGCGGCCGGTGTCGTCGCAACCAAAGGGGTGTGTCCACGACGGCGACGCATAGACGCGCGCCAAGTCCGTCGCGTCCGCGTCCAACGACAGCCACGGCCCGAAGACGACGACCGCGAGCGCAGCCATCGCATGCCACACGGCCCAAGCGCCGCGGCGCGCGCCGACCTTGGTAGGCGCGTTCATGCGTCGAGCCTCACGCGTGGATCGAGCGCGCGATGCAGTAAGTCCGAGAGCACGAAACCAATCAGCGTCGCCACTGCGCCGATCAGCGTGACCGCCATCGTCATCGCGTGGTCGTTGGCTCGCACTGCCTCGAACGCGAGTCGCCCCATGCCATCGATCGCAAACACCGACTCCACCACGATCGAGCCCGCCACCAACATCGGCAGCAGCGAACCCGCGAGCGTCGCAAGCGGCGACAGCGCGACGCGCAGGATGCGGCGCGCGCGCTGCTTCTCGGGGAAGCCCCACGCGATGAGGTTGTCGGCGAACGGCGATGCCGCCGTGCGCGCGACCGATTCGCGCAGGAAGCGCGCGATCAGCACGAGTGGCCCGATTGCCATCGCGGAGAGCGGCAGCACGAGGCGCAGGCTCGCGTCGAGCCACGCCGCGAGCGCACCGCGACTCGCGGCATCGTCGCTCGCGCCAAACCCGCCCGCAGGCAACCAGTCGAACACAGGCCCCGCAAACAGCACGAGGCCGATCGTCGCGACGAGCGCATCGGGCAATCCGGCGAGGACCAGCAATGCGCCGCCAACAGCGCGATCCGCGAGCGATCCCGCGCGCATGCCGAGCCATGCGCCGAGCGGCACGCCGAGCAACAGCGCAACACACAGCGACAGCGAACCGAGCAGCAGCGTGACCGGCAGCGCGCGACCGATGCGCGAACGGAACTCCTTCGGATCCTCGCCGGGACCACAGAATCGCAGCGTCGCGGCGTTCTGCAGCCAACGCAGGTAGCGCTGCGTCACGGGCGCAGGCTGCAGCGTCTTCTCGTCGACGAGTCCGTAGCGAAGGCGCAACTTCGCGAGCGCGATATCGCGACTCACCACGGACAACTCAGGCGCGCCCGGTTGTTCGCTGCGTTGCGCAAGTTCGAGCGCAGCTCGATCGACCGGAGCCAAGTCGAGCGCGCAGAACGTCACGAACGTGATGCCGAGCAGAGCCAGCGCCGCGGACCCGAGGCGACGCAGCAGCCAACGCAACATGATCAGCGCGGCTCGTCCTCGGCCGCCGCTTCGCGCGCGTCGCTCACGCCATCGACAATCACGGCGAGGATCGCGGCGCGCGTCTCGTCCCATGCGGCCCATGCGTCGCGGCCGCGCAGATACTCAAGCGTGAGGATGCCCTTGCCGAGCGTGCGGCCAACCCACGATCCAAGCGAACCCGGCGTCGGGTTCATGTCGCCGGAGTCGCGCACCGGATAACCGCTGCGTTGGCTGAACAGTGCTGCCGTCGAGCGAGCGGGACCATCGAAGTTGATGAAGTGATCGCCGCGCCAACTGTGTGCCACGATCACGAGGTCAAACCCGCCCTTCAGCAAGAAGTCATGCAGCGCGCGCGATTCGGGCTGGCTCAGCGGCTTCATGCCGTAGCGACGCTCGGCTTTGAAGTTCTTCGCGGGGTAGTTGCGGTTGAGATCGACGCCGTTCGCATTGCCGCGCGTGCCGAGCGCAGTGCCATCCGGATTGACGTCTTCGAGGATCGTCAGCGACACGCGCTTGGCTGCGTCCGGCGCCGCGAGGAACGCAGCCGGCAGTTCCTGCGTCGCGATGCGCCCTTCGCGCTCATCGCCATGAATGCCGCCGACCCACAGCACGCGCCGCGGACCGTCGCCGATCGTCGCCGCGCGGATCGGCCGCCCCTGCACGCTGTGTCCGAGCACGCGCCAAGGAAGATCAACGCGCTTCGACGACTCGGCGAGCGGTGCCGCCGCGGCCCTCGGCTGGCCGTCGCGGAGCTTCTGCGAATAGGTCGGGAAGCAGCCGACCAGCAGCGAACACGCCATGACGAGGCCGATTCGGAAGCGACGCATGGCGCGGAGGATATCGAACTGCGGTCGCGCCTCCATTCCTTCCGATCTTGGCTGCATGAGCACGCTGATGCCGCCGCCGTCGAAGCCTGTCGTTCGCCAGGCAGCGCCCGTTGCGCAGCAACCCGACGTGCGCGCGACCATGCAGGCCGTCGACCGCACCGTGCACGTCACGACGCTGCTGCTGCGCACCGCCGCCTACGCGACGGCGACGGCGATGATCAGCGGCGCGTCGTTTGGGCCGAGCTTCCTGTTCGGCGCCTTGCTCGGCGATCTGCTCGGTTGCGTTGCGCAAGCCCCATCCACGCTGCGCCGTGCGCCGATTGCGACCGCGGCCGAATGCGCGCTACTCGCCGGATTCACGATCGTCGGCGCGACGCAAGTCGGCTGGCCCGGTGACTCGGAGCTGCGCGCGCTATTCCTGCTCGCCGCGTTTGCGACGTTCTCGGCCCGCATCGGCTGGGCGTTTGGCGGCCGCGACGACCGCGTGCTCTGAGCGACGCGAGCGGCCTCTAGCTCAGAAGCCGAAGCGGCACGGGTCGTCGGGATCGATCACGAAGTTCTGGAAGCCCGTGATCCACGCGCTGCCCTCGACTTCGGGCACGATCGCCTCGAACTGGCCGACCTTGGTCGTCGACACCGCGCGCGCAAGGAAGCGCGTGCCGATCACGCTCTCGGACACGAACGCCTCGCCGACCTCGAGGTTGCCCTTCGCGCACAGCACCGCGAGCTTCGCCGACGTGCCGGTGCCGCACGGCGAGCGGTCGTAGGCAGCGCCCGGGCATAGCGTCAGCGCGCGCGAACCCACGCGACCGCCGGTCTCCGCCTCATCGAGATCGACGAACAACTTCACGTGGTCGATCACTTCTTCGACGCCGCGATCGGGATGCACGCCGTAGATGCCGTGTTCTTGCAGCGCAACGCGCACCGCGGTGGCCGCAGGCATCAGCGACGGCAGATGGTCGCGATCGACGTGCAAGCCGAACTGCCCTGCCTCGACGAACGCAAACCAGTTGCCGCCCCATGCGACGTCGACTGCGACCTTGCCGAAGTGCTCGACCTCGACGATCGCGCGTTGGCGAAACAAAAACGACGGCACGTTGGAGATCGTCACCGAGCGCACCTTGCCGTTCTCGACGCGCACGCGGCAGCGAACCGTGCCCACCGGCGTGTCGAGCCCGACGATCGTCTCGGGCTCGCACATCGGGACCATGCCCGTCTGCACCGCGACCGTCGCGACGCCGATTGCGCCGTGACCGCACATGCCGAGGTAGCCGACGTCATTGGCGAACACGACGCCGAGATCCGCGGCTGGATCGCACGGCGGCAGCAAGAACGCGGCGACGATCGCGTCGTGGCCACGCGGCTCGAGGATCACCGCGCGCCGCAGCCAATCGCAGTCGCGCTGCATCGCTGCGCGCTTCTCAGCCATCGTTGCGCCACGGACCACCGGAATGCCACCGGTGATGATGCGCGTGGGTTCGCCTGCGGTGTGCGAGTCGATCGCTTGGATCGCGTTCGAGAAGTGCAGCATGGAGCGCGCATCATGCCGTGCGGCACGGCGCGCCGCGAACCATCGATGCTCGCGCGCTCAATCGCGCGCGCTGGACTCGACGAGCTGCGCAGCCGATTCGGATTGCACCGTGCTCGCGCTCCGCTTTGGCGCGACGCAGGTGAGGATCGGAGCCTCCGGCGGCGCATCGATGCGGATCGGCAAGAACGTGACGCCGACGCCGCGACTGACGAATAGCCGCGCGTCGCCTTCGACGAACCAACCTTGCTCGTAGCCAAACTTGCTGTGGTGCAGCGGCGCCTTGCCGCGCACGCGGATCTGCCCGCCGTGCGTGTGACCCGACAGCGTGAGGTCGACGTCACATGCGGCCGCCTCGAAGAAGTAGTCGGGATGATGCGACAACAGGATCGTTGGCTCGCCGTCGTTGCGGCCTTGGAGCGCAAGGCGCAAGTCCGGCTCGCCCTCGGTCAAGTCATCGACGCCACACAGCCAGAACGGAGTTCCATTCCACTGCAGTCGCACACCGTCATTGCACAGCACATGCACGTTGTGTTCGTGCAAGAACGCGCGCCAGAGGCCGAGGTCCTTGCCCCAGAACAAGTCGTGGTTGCCAGGCACCGCATACATGCCGAGCGGCGGCGACAACTCGCGTAGCGCAGAGCGGAGCAGCAACAACTCGCGCTCTCGCGTGTTGATGAGATCGCCGCCGAACAGCACGAGATCGGGCTTCTGCTGCGCGACGCGAGCGAAGATGCGACGCAGGTCGCGCTCGTTCATGAAGCTGCCCGCGTGCAGGTCGGTGAGGAATGCGATGCGCATACCGTGCAGGCCGCGCGATCGCTCCACGAGCGGCATCTCGACCGGAGTCAGCACGAGCGCGCGCTGGATGCGCATGTGCAGCCAACGACCGATCGGCAGCATGTCGATCGAACGATTCACTGCTGCCGTCGACCACGACACGATGCGGCGCAGCCATGTGCGGCGGCCCGTCAGCAGGCCAACCGGCATCGGCACGCTTCGGCCCTGCTGCACCATCTCGGGGATCGCGTCTTTCACGCCCGCGTCTCCTGCTGCAGCTCGCGCAGGCGGTTGAACAGCGTGCGCACGCCGATGCCGAGCACATCGGCGGTCTTGGTCCGGTTGCCGCCACAGCGCTGCAGCGTGCGCAAGACCAGGCCATCCGTCACTTCGTCAAGCTTGCGTCCGACGAGCGATTCGATGGGATCGCCTTCGATCATGGCAGCGTCGCCATCGCCATCGCCATCGCCACCGATGCTCGATGCCGAAGTCGGCGCCGCGGGAGCAGAGCCGCCAGCACCGGGTCGCAACCACGCGCGCATCTGCGGTCCATCGACGACGTCGCCATCGACGAGCAGCGACGCGCGTTGGATGACGTTCTGCAGCTCGCGCACGTTGCCGGGCCAGCTCCACTCGCGCAGCGCGGCCTCGGCCGAACGCGTCAACGAGAGGCCTTTCCGGAGGAATCTCTTCGCGAGCGGAACGATCTCTTCGGACCGTTCGCGCAATGGCGGCACCGTGATCGGCACCACGTCGAGGCGGTAGTAGAGGTCTTCGCGGAAGCGGCCTTGCTGCACATCCTTCCACAGATCGCGGTTGGTTGCTGCGACGACGCGGACGTCGACCTTGACGGTCTTGCTGCCGCCAACGCGCTGGAACTCGCCTTCCTGCAGCGCGCGCAGCAACTTGCTCTGCATCGCTGGCGAGGTCTCACCGATCTCGTCGAGGAACAACGTTCCCCCGTCCGCGAGTTCGAAGCGGCCTTCGCGACGCTTGCCAGCGCCGGTGAACGCGCCTTGCTCGTGGCCGAACATCTCGCTCTCCATCAACGGCTCGGGGATCGCCGCGCAGTTGACCTTCACGAACGGTTTGTCGCGCCGATCGCTGCAGCGATGCAGCAACGCAGCGACGCGCTCCTTGCCGGAACCGCTCTCGCCACGGATCAGCACGGTCGCCTTGCTTCGCGCGATTCGCTCGACAAGCGCCACGACCGCCTGCGTCTTTGGCCCAGCAACGACCATCTCGTCGCCGACGGCCTCAGCGCGCAAGCAGCGGTTCTCCCGCAAGAGACGGCGACGTTCGCGAACGCGCGTAGTCATCAACTCGAGGTCATGCAACGACGCAGGCTTCTCCAAGATGTCGTCGGCGCCGCCGCGCATCGCCTGGATCGCGGTGCCCATGGTGCCATGCGCCGTCACGAGCACGACCGGGCGATCGGGATCCTGCGCCTTGCTTGCGGCCAGCACTGCGTGTCCGTCCTGCTGCGGCATGCGCAGGTCCGTGACGATGAAGTCGAAGCCCTGCTTGCGCATCGCGTCGATGGCTTGCTGGCCGTCAGCGACTGCGTACACGTCGAACCCGAGCGTCGCGAGCGCCTCGGCGAGGAACTCGCGCGACAGAGGCTCGTCGTCGGCGAGCAGCAAGGACTCGCGGCTCATGCCGATGCCTCCGCGCTGCGCGCAACCGGAGCGATCGGCAAGCGCACGCAAAAGCGCGCGCCCGGCTCGCCAGGATTGCACAGCGTCAGTTCCCCGCCCAAGAACGACAGCACGCGCGACGCCAACGGAAGGCCGAGGCCAGTGCCCCGCTCCTTCGTCGATACGAACGGTTCGAACACCGAACCCGCGAGTTCGCGCGGCACGCCGGGACCTTCGTCCTCGACCGTGATCTCTGCGCGACCGCCGATCGCACGCGCATGCACACGGATGACCGCACCTTCGGCAGTCGCTTCCGCAGCATTGCGGAACAGCACTGCAAGCGCGCGCGTCAGCGCATCGCCATCGACGCGCACTTCGCCGTCGCCCGAGAACGTCACGCGCTGCGGCGCCAGGCCTGCGTGCGACGCAGCCTCGGCAACGACGCGAGCGATCGTCGACAACGGGCCGCGCGCGGCTTCGGGGCGCGCGAACGCGAGCAACGACTTGACGATCTCGTCGACCTGCGAGAGCCCTTGGCGAATGCGTTGCGCGTAGCGACGCGCCGGCTCGCCTTCGGGATTGCGCTCCAGCAACTCCGCAAATCCCATCGCGCCGTTGAGCGGGTTCTTGATCTCGTGCGCGACGCCGAGCGCCAGCTCGGAGAGGCCCGCGAGTCGGTCAAGACGATGCACTTCGCGCTCCAGTTCCCGGATGCGCGAACGGTCTTCCAGCAGCAGCAGGTCGCCGTCCGGCAACGCAGCGATGCGAACGCGCACGCCACCGTCACCGATGGAGTGATCGCCCTGGCTAGCGCGCATGAGGTCCACGCGTGCAGTCGATGCAGCTTTGCACAGTCGCTTTGCTTCGTCGTTCTGGAACGTGATCTCGCCGTCGCGACGACGCGCGACGACGCCGAGCGGCAGCGCGGCAAAGATCGCATCGCGCTCGCCGACCGCTTGCTGCAACCGCCGATTGGCGGACTGCAACTGCTCGTCGACTGCGGCGGCGCGCGTCTTCAACTCCGCGTAGCGTTCCTCAAGGCGACGCGACGCTTCGATGAACGCGTCGAATCCGGCCCGAAGATCCGCTTCGCAGAATGCAGCGTCGGTCACTGCTTCTGTCCCGGCCATGTGATCGAGTCCATGTCGGTCTTGGGGCGATAGCCCGAGTGCAGGTTCATCCAGCGGAAGTGCTCCATCGCTGACTGCGCGGCGCGCCCCCACGGTCCGAGTTCGTCCTTGCCGTCCTTGCGCACCGAGTCGCGTGCCGTGATCGCGACGTATGCGTCGCGCACTTCCTGCTCGCGCCGTTGGTAGTCCTTCGGCTGGTCCTTCGCGTTCAGGCCTTCGCGGCGCTCCGCGATGCGGAACAGCAGTTCGCGGCTGCGTCCGAGATGGAATAGATGCGGGAACGAGTCCTTGTTCTTCGTATCGCGCTGCAACTCCTCGACTGCGCGCGACAACCGCGCCTTTGCCTCGTCGAGAGCTTCGTCGGCGGCTTCGAGGTAACCCTGGGAACGCAACTGGTCCGCGCGATCGACGAGCGATTGGCTCGCCTTCAGCAACGAGGTGGCCACGAGCCCGTGGTCGTCGCTGCCATCGATCTGCGCACGAATCGGTTGGAGGTTGGAAGCGATGCGCACGGACGCGGGAGTCGCTTGCGCGGTTTCGCCGTCTGGGCGCGCGTGCGGCATCGACGGCTCGACCGACTGTGGAGCGTTCGACTGCTGCGCGTGCGTCGCGGAGTCGCGGCTGCCTTGCGAGCCAGCGAGCGGCACGACGATCCATTCGCCATCGGGCGAGCCAGTGCGCTTCTGCGCAGCGATCTCCGCGCCGCGGCGATCCGCTTCGGTGCGCATGCGCTGAAAGCGCGCGAGCAAGTTGGCGGTCACTGCTTCTTCCTGCGCAAGCTGAAGCTGCGCGCGTTCGAGCGCAGGCGCCGTGGTGGCCGCTGCAGCAATGTCGCCGCCTGGCAACGTCACTGCTGGGCCCGCTGCAACACCGAGGTCGTAGCGCAAGCGCGCATCGATGAGCGTGTCCGCTTCCACTTGACGGTCCTGCAACTCGCGCTGCGCACGTTCGAGTTCAACGCGCAACTCATCCTTGCTCTTGCCTTGTGCGAACAGCGGCAACGCAACGAGCGACACAGCTGCGAAACGAACAATGCGACTGCTCATCGGAGGATCCCCCGGTATGCGTCAGCAGCAGCCTCGAGTTGGCCAATCTGCGAATAGGCGTCACCGATCAACTCGGCGCAGCGGGCGCGAAGCTCGCGGTCCTTGATGCGCGGCGCGATCTCACGCGCAAGCGCGGGGAACTCCGGCAACGTCTTGCTCGCGCGCGCTTGCTCAAACAGTGCGACGACGGACTTGTGGCGTGCTTGGTCACCGTGCGCGTTCTCACGCGGATACAGAATGCGCGCAGCGGAGATGGCTCGCTGCCACTGCCGATCCGCGATCAGTTGATCGACGAGGAACAACACCAGCTCCGGGTCGTCCTCGCGGTGCACGAGCACTTCCAGCTCTTCGAACGCGTCTTCCTTGTCGCCGAGCGCAAGACCCGTGCGCGCGTAGAGCCGCAGGGCTTCCGTTCGCTGCTCGGGATCGAGATCCGCCATGAACTGCTGCTTCGCCGCGACGGCCGAAGCGCGTGCTTCGACGTAGCGACCAAGGCGCAGGTACGCGTCGGCGAGCATCACGTGCGCGGGACCGCGACGACGATCGGCCTCGGCGTGGATCAAGAACCACTCCAACGACTTCATCGCGAGCTCCGCGTTGTCGGTGCCGAGCGCGCCGTAGCCGAGCAAGAAGTGGTAGTCGCGGAACTGGCTGTCGCTGAGGTCGCCGAAGTTGGGCGACTCGCGCAAAGTCAGCATCGTCTCGTGCACGCGGCCTGGCCATCCAAGACGACGCTGCGCCTCGCCGACGACGAGCCAGACGTCGAGCATCTCCACCGTGTCCTGCAGTCGCATGACGCGCGCAGCGAGTTCGGTGCGGCAGCGATCGCACAGCTCGCGTCGCTTCTGTTCGTCGGTTGCCGTGGCCGCCTGTCCGAGCAACGCCTTGCCGAGCGTCACCGTCGCGCCGGTTGACTCCGGCGACGCGGGGTGCAGTTCGAGCAACTTGCGGCACCACTTCTCGGCTTGCTCGAAGCGGTCGCGCGACTTGCTTGCGTCGCGCATGCTCGACGCGATCTCGACGTTGGTCTGCGCAAGTCGCAGCAACGCCGAGGGAACGTGTTGGCTCGGACGGTTGTCGTAGACCTCGGAGAAGAACGGAAGCGCCGACTCCAGGTC
>JBEELK010000071.1:0-33032 GCA_041168165.1 Planctomycetota bacterium
ACGATGAACGCGATCGGCGTGCTTGAGTTCGAGCCCGAAGACAAAGGCGACAGCAAGTTGCTCGGCCTCGTGCCCGTCGGCTGGTATCCGGGCGCGATCGCATTCGACGCGGAGCGGGATCAGTTGGTCGTCGCCAACATCAAAGGGCTCGGCTTTGGACGCGCGCGCAATGGCGGGCTCGCGCCGGAGTTCAACACGCATCAGTACCACGGCTCGCTGTCTCTCGTGCCGCTGCCTGATGACGACGCACTGGAGCTGTTGACCGCACAAGTCGACGTCAACTTGCGACGCGATGCGATCGAGCAAGCGATGTTGCCAAAGCGCAACGGCGCCTTGCCGCGCGCGATCCCCGAGCGCATCGGCGAGCCAAGCCACATCGAGCACGTCGTCTATGTGATCAAGGAGAACCGCACCTACGACCAAGTCCTCGGCGACATGGAGGCAGGCAACGGCGATCCGTCGCTGTGCATCTTCGGCGAGCGCATCACGCCCAACCAACACGCGATCGCGAGCCAGTTCGCGCTGCTCGACAACACGTATTGCTCCGGCATCCTCAGCGCCGACGGCCATCAATGGAGCACTGCTGCGTTCGCGAGCGATTACCTCGAGAAGAGCTTCGCGGGCTTCCCGCGCAGCTATCCCGATGGCATGGGCGAAGACGAAAAGGACGCGCTGTCGTACTCGTCGGCGGGCTTCTTGTGGGACCACGCGCTCGCGCGCGGCATCACGATGCGCAACTACGGCGAGTTCTGCGAGCCTACGGTGCGCTGGAGGGATGGCAGCAAGAAGGGCGAACCCAACTTCGCGGCGTGCATCGCGGCATGGCGCGGAGAACGCAACGACGTCGTGTTTGCCTGCAAGCCTTCGGTGCCGTCGCTCGATGCGCATAGCTGCAACGAAACGGTTGGCTGGAACATGTCGGTGCCCGATCAGTTCCGCGCCGACGCGTTCTTGCGCGAGCTCAAGGAGTTCGAGGCGCGCGGCGAGTTCCCACGACTCGTGATGATCTGCTTGCCCAACGACCACACGAGCGGCACTTCCGCCAACTGCCCCACGCCTGCTGCGTGCATGGCGGACAACGACCTCGCGTTTGGCCGCATCGTCGAGGGCCTGTCGAAGTCGCCGTTCTGGAAGAAGATGCTGATCGTCGGCATCGAGGACGATCCGCAAAACGGCTGGGACCACGTGAGCGGATATCGCACGACGTGCTACCTCGCGAGCCCGTATGTGCGGCGCGGCGTCACCGTCAGCAATCAGTACAACACGACGAGCGTGCTCCGCACGATCGAGCAGATCCTTGGCATCGCGCCGATGAACGTGTTCGACGCGAGCGCGTCGCCGATGGCGGAGTGCTTCGTCGAGACGCCGGACTTCACGCCGTTCGTGGCGCTGCCGAGCCACGTGAAGCTCGACGAGATGAACCCGCGCTCCACCGCGATCGCCGATCCGCAACTGCGCCGTGATGCCGAGGTCTCCGCATCGCTCAACTTCGCGGAGATCGACAAGGCGCCCGAGGACACGCTCAACCGCATCCTGTGGCGCGCAATGCGCGGCAGCAGCGCGCCGTATCCAGAGTGGGCGACCGCACCGTGCGAAGACGACGACGACGACTGAGGCTGTGACCCATCGGTGCTAGCGCACGGAAAACGGACGCGCAA
This sequence comes from Planctomycetota bacterium, assembly GCA_041168165.1. Lineage (GTDB taxonomy): Bacteria > Planctomycetota > UBA1135 > UBA1135 > UBA2386 > SXPK01. Next base: position 1,659 of record JBEELK010000071.1, read on the forward strand.
AGCACGGCACTGAAGTTGCTCCTTAACCTGCGCGGGCAGATTGCGATCGTCGCACGTCGCTCCTGCGAGTCCTTTATCTCTCGTCGTGTCGCCCCTTAGTCGCGAGCGCGACTGCAGTTGCCCGCAAACTGGCCGGTATGCGCTCGCAGGTCCACTCGGACTTGCGAGCGCATGTCTTTTTCGGGCCTCGCGCCTGCGCTTCGAGCGCTGCGCTTCGAACCCTGCGCGACTGCGTCGCGGATTGCTCCGCTAGACCATCCCTTCGAGCTGCAGTGTCCGGGATGCGGACTCTCGATCACCGTCTTGCGCATTCACCACGCGGCGAGCCGCAAGCAGCGTTCGCATTGTGGCCCAAGTTTTCTCAAGGGTTACTTGGCACGCACGTTGCTCTACCAAATATGTCGCACGACGTTCTGCCTGTGAGTCGTCTGTAGTGAGTCAAGAGTCAAGAGTCCTGAGTGAGCCTGGCGGAACGTCGCGCGACAACCTTTCGATAGAGCAAGAGTCTGAAGGAGCCCAAAGCAGCGTGCGTCACCGAGCGATCGGCGACGCACGCTGTTTTGCTTTCGGGAGCCGTGCTGCTCGGGATGCGGTGCGATCTCACGATGTCCGCATCGCGAGCGCGTCGTCTGCGCATCGGCGCAAGCGCGACACCAAGAACCGCACGCGGCGTCCGTTTGGCGAGCGCGTTGTTGACGATCTGCGCGTGGCACGCGCGTTGCTCTATGCCTTCCGTAGCGCAGCAGTCGGAAGGCGAGTCGAGTGAGTGAGTCCTAAGTCCAATGAGTCCTGAATGAGTCCAAACGGACTGCTGCGCGACAGAGTCTCCGAGTCCTAAGAGTCCAAGACAGCGTGCGTCCCCGAGCGATCGGAGACGGACGCTGTCTCCCTTTTGGGGCCGCAGATTCTTGCGTCGAACGCAGATGCATCAACTCGCACACTCGCGCCCCGAAAACGCCGCGAGGCGCCACATGGGCGCCTCGCATCGTCGCTGCGCATTTCGCGCGCAACTCACGCGTCAATCACATCGAGGCGATGACCGCGTCGCCGAACTGCGAGCACTTGATCTCCTTCACGCCGTCCATGAGACGCGCGAAGTCGTAGGTCACCTGCTTCTTGCCGATCGCGCCGTCCATGCCCTTGAGGATCAGGTCCGCGGCCTCGTTCCACTTCATGTAGCGGAACATCATCTCGCCGCTCAGGATCACCGAGCCCGGGTTGACCTTGTCTTGGTCGGCATACTTAGGCGCCGTGCCGTGCGTCGCCTCGAACACGGCGTGGCCGGTCGAGTAGTTGACGTTGCCGCCCGGCGCGATGCCGATGCCGCCGACCTGCGCCGCGAGCGCGTCGCTGATGTAGTCGCCGTTGAGGTTGAGCGTCGCGACGACCGAGTATTCGGCCGGACGCAGCAGGATCTGCTGCAGGAACGCGTCGGCAATCACGTCCTTGATGACGATCTTCTTGCCGTTCTTCTCGATGACCTGCCACGGGCCGCCATCGAGGTCGACGCCGCCGTATTCCTTCTTTGCGAGGCCATAGCCCCAGTCGCGGAAGCCACCTTCCGTGAACTTCATGATGTTGCCCTTGTGCACCAGGGTCACCGAGTCACGGTTGTTGGCGATCGCGTAGTCGATGGCAGCGCGCACGAGGCGCTCCGTGCCTTCGCGCGAGACCGGCTTGATGCCGAAGCCCGAGCTGTCCGGAAAGCGCACCTTGCTGAACTGCTTGGGGAACGCTTCCTGCAGCATCGTCTTGAAGCGCTTGCACTCCTCCGAGCCCTCTTGGAACTCGATGCCCGCGTAGATGTCCTCCGTGTTCTCACGGAAGATCACCATGTCGGTCTTGTGCGGCTCCTTGACCGGCGACGGCACGCCCTTGAACCAGCGCACCGGACGCAAGCAGGTGTAGAGGTCGAGCATCTGGCGCAGCGCGACGTTGAGGCTGCGGATGCCGCCGCCGACCGGCGTGGTCAGCGGGCCCTTGATGCCGACGAGGCAGTCGCGGAACGCCTGCACCGTCTCATCGGGCAGCCAGTTGCCCGTCTGCTGGAACGCGGCCTCGCCAGCGAGAACCTGCTTCCACGCGATCTTGCGCTTGCCGCCGTAGGCCTTCTCGACCGCGGCGTCCATGACTCGGACCGACGCGCGCCAGATATCGCGGCCGGTGCCGTCGCCTTCGATGAAGGGGATAATCGGGTGGTCGGGAACCTGGAGGCCCGACTTGGACATGCTGATGCGTTCGGCCATGGGGATCTGCTCTTACTGCTCGGCTGGAAGTTGGGCCGAGGAGTGTAGCGAGCTGCCATTTGGGCACCAGCGGCCCAGGGCACGGTCGAGGCTACTTGCCCGACTTCTTGGCGGCCTTCTTCGCAGCCTTCTTTTTGGGCTTGGCGGCAGGCTTCGCGGCGGGCTTCTTGGCGACCGGCTTCTTCGCAGCAGGAGCCTTGGCGGCGGGCTTCACGGCGGGCTTCTTCGCTGCAGGCTTCGCGGCCTTCTTCGCAACTGCCTTGCTCGCCTTCTTGTCCGCAGCAGCAACAGGCGCCGCAGTCGTCTCGCCGAGCAACTCCGCCAGCTTCTTGCCGACTTCGGCCGCGTGACCAGAGGCCGACACCTTGGGCCAGTGATGCGCGACGTTGCCCTGCGGGTCAATGAGCACGGTAGAGCGGATCACGCCCTCGACTTCCTTGCCGTACATCACCTTCTTGCCCCACGCGCCGTAGGTGTTCATCACGCTCTTGTCTGCGTCCGTCAGAAGGCGGATGCCGAGGTTGTGCTTCTTGATGAACTTCTGGTGCGCCGCCGAGCCATCCGCGCTGCAGCCAAACACGACGGCATTGCGCGTCGAGAAGTTGGGCAGCGACGCCGTGAACTCGCAGGCCTCGACCGTGCAGCCCGGCGTGTCATCGCGCGGGTAGAAGTAGAGGACTACCCATTGGCCCGCGAGGCTCGCGAGCGACACGTAGTTGCCGTCCTGGTCAGGGAGGGTGAAAGAAGGGGCTCTGTCGCCGATGGACACCATAGAGGGGCGGCCAGCGTGGCATGCGATCCGGGGTCGCGCAAGGAGGGCTGTGCCTTCGTTTTTGACAGGACCCGCGGAAACCGTCACCCACCACCCCTGCGAGCCGATGCGGGACCTGCGCTACCGGAAGCCGTCCTTGGGGATCAGGTGGCTAAACGCGTGGTCGCGCTGCTTCATCAAGAACTGGACCCGGCGCAACCACGGCACCTCGGGAGCGCACGGCTCAGGCGCAGGAGTGCTCCATGCCTCTTGGTAGATCGCGGCGATCTGGCGGCTGTGCTCCGCCATCGTCGGCCCAGGCGCTGGGATGCCAGCGCGCAGATACTCGTAATGAGGTCGGTCGCTGACCATTCGATGCATGGCCTCCGCGAGCGACTGCGCGTCCCCAGTCTTGGCCACGAGCGCGGCACCACGACTGCGCTCTGCCAATGCGCCGATGTCGTTCGTGATGCACGGCAGTCCGAGCTCAAAGCACTCGTCGAGCACGAATCCGAACGTCTCGATGCAGGTGCTCGGGAACACGCCGCAGTGCGGCCGCACCGCGTGCAGTTGCTCAGCGGTGAAGCGGCCATGGAACGTCACCGGCAAGCCCTGCGCGAGCGCGCGCAGTTCGTTCTCGTAGGCCTCGCTTTCAAAGCCGCCGAGTACGTGCAGTTCGCACGGCGGCGACGTCGGGGGCAGTTTCGCCATCGCTTGCAGCAGCACATGGACGCCTTTGTGACGGCCGACGCCGCCCCAATACGCAAAGCGGAAGCGCTCGCCCTGCGCGGGCGCAGCGAGCTTGTCCATCCCGACAAACCGCGGCTCATAACCGAGCGTCAGCGTTCGATAGCGTTCGCGCGGCATCGCCGACACGTGCGCGAGGATGTCCGCGATCACGGGCACGGCGACGAGCACCGTGTGCGCGAGCGCGAGTTCGCGGCGCAAGCTCGCGGCAAACAGGTCGACGCCCTCTTCGAGCTCTTCGCGCGGCTCATGGCCATAACGCGGCACACAGTCCCAGCAGAAGAAGCCCGACACGGGACGCAGGCACGCGGGATCATCAGGCCGCGAACGGAATGCGCGCGGGCAGCTCGTGTACACATCGTGCAGTTGCACGACCGCCGGCACCGAGCGCGTATGCGCCGTCGCCACGAGATCGTTGGACAAGCGCACCCATTGGTGCATGTGCACCACGCGCGGACGCAGTTCGTCGAGCAACTCGCCAAAGCGCGCCGAGATGCCCGGATGCCACGACTTCACGTGGTGATCGAAGAACTCGTCGTCGCGGTGGATGCGATGCACCGGGACGCCTTCGTGCTCGTAGCGATCGAGCGTGACCTGGGGCGCATTGTGGATGCTGCCCGTGAGCACCTGCGCATCGAGCCCGGCCGCGCGCTGCAGCTTTGCGAGCGAGAGCACATACGACTCGCTGCCGCCGTTGGTCTCCGGCGGGAACTGGTGGATGACGTGGAGGACGTCCAAGGTCCGCCCATGTTGCCACACGAATGCGCCGCGTGCGCGCAGAGAGATTGCGGCGAATCGTCAGCGTCCGCCGTTGCTGGGCGCAGGGACCGGCTCGGGATCGAGGAATGCCTGCGCCGCGGTGACCACTTCGGGCGGGGCTTGGATGCGCACTTCCTTCTGGCCGACGGCGACCACGCACGGGACCAACGCAATCGACGCCCAGTCGTCGTTCTGCCGGCGCTGAAAGTCGACGTGGAATGCGCACGGTTGCGCCAACCGAACCGTCAGCTTGCGGGTGTCGCGGTCCCACTCGCTTTCGATCACGGGATTGGCCCAGTCCGGCAAGCCGTGCTGCGTGCCCCAATCCTCGGGCACGCTGGCTTGGATCGCCATCGGTGCGTTGTGCCGCATTCGCGGCACGCCCTCGACATGCACGACGACCGACTGCGGCTCTGGCACCACGAGGTCGAGGTCGCCGATCACGCCGGAGCGGCGCACGAAGCCGCGATCTTCCAAGTCCAAGGCCAAGTCGAGCGCTGTCGCGGTCGTCAAGAACTGCGCGATGCCGTTCTCAAGCGACGCACAACTCTCCCAACTGCCGTCGCGGATGCTGCGCCGATACACGGAGTGCCACCCTTCCAGCAGTTTGTTGTCCGCGCCTCGCGTGCGGATCGTCATCACGCGAATCGTGCTGCGCAGATCCCATGGCTGGAGCCTCGGATCCATCGGTTCACCCACGCCGATGCGAACGCTGTCCATTTGCGCGAGATCATCCGAAGCAGAACCCGACTCGATGGAGATCGAATAGACGCCGGGCTTCAACTCGGTGGACGCAAACACCCACTGCCCGTCGACGAGCTTGCCCCGGATGTAGCGCCCTTGGTCGTTCTCGTTCTTCACCACGAAATCGAGACCCGTGCGTTCGACGAGCCACGACACTCCCGCATCGACGAGCACTCGCGCTTCAAAGCGTGGCCCTCGCTGCAAGCGAACGGTCAATTCTGCGCCGCGCACAAACTCGATCGGCTCCGCATTGAGGAAGCCCGGAGCGCTCACTGTGAGTTGCATGCGCGGATTGCGCCCACCCACCGCGTCGAGGATCACGAACGAGTCCTCGTCCTCCATGATCTGGACGATGTGGTCGCCAGAATGGCCCCACCTTCGGCCGTTATGCGTCGCGACATAACCCGAGATCCCCGGGCCTAGCGGCTCGTCGCAGACAAACCGACCCGTTGCCACCACGTCCACGGCCTTTGCTCGCAAATCGCCACAATCATGGTCGCGGCCCGGCGCCACGGTGACCGGGTCGAACACATAGAAGCTCTCGCCGCGCAACTGAGCTCGGAACCTGCCCGTGATCGGCTTGAGCTCGTCGTCGTCGCCGCGCATCCGAAACCAGACGCGGCCATCACTGTCGGTGCGGGAGGCTTCCCAGGTGCCGCCTGTCTCCTTCCAGAAGCTGGTGGTGTAGTTCACCAGCGGAGCTCCATCTGCGTCGAGCAAACGCGCGCGAATCGAGATCGCAGATTGGGCCAAAAGCGAGAACTCGTGCGCCACTTCCTGATTGGCTGCAGTTGGCCCAGGGACGTAGGCGTGCATGTAGTAGCCCGACGCCTGGAAGCTCAGGTTGACTGTTTGCCCGAGCCCGACATAGGGGATCCACGCTTCGCCGGCCGAACCTGGCATCGACGTCGTCGGAGAGCCGTCATCTTGCGGTTCCGTGTATGCAGTGACCCCCCACGTCGGCGCATCGGGCAATGGCTTGCCGTCGAGGCCAATCGCACGCACTCGCATCGACCCGTGGGCCGGCAGACGCAGCGTCGCTTCGCCATTGGGCGCCGCATCCACCCGTGCCATCACGAGCCCTGGCGCGCGAACGAAGAACTCCAACTTCTTGGGCGGAGCGCCGGGCGGCAGGAACGCTGCGAGTTCGGCCTGCGCGCGCCCTTCCGCATCAGTGCGGCCTAGCGCCCACTCGTCTGTATCGTCCGACATCTCGCCGCGCGCAAACCTCGCAGAGAGCCCGATCGGCACGCCAGACTTCGGCTTGCCATCCGATCCCATGACGACGACGGATGCAGTGCGCGAGGGCAACAAGGCCAGTTCGACCCCTTCGGGCTTCAGCTCACTCAGCTCCGTCTCCGCAAACGCAACCAGGGAGCCCTTGCTCGCGACGACTTGCGCAGAGTTCGGCAACCGAAGCCACGCGCAGCCGTCTGCGTCCGTCAGTTGCTTCTGCCCAAACTTGCGGCTGGCTTCGGACCGCGAAGACAACCACAGCGCTTCCGTCCACTGCGTACGCTCGAGCGCGTCCTCCACCGGATCCGCGATCACCTCCGCGCCTTCGACCGGCTCCTTGGTCTTGCCGTCGATCACGCGAATGCGCACGTGGTTGCGCGTGCGCTTCTCCGGAGTGAGCGCGCCGTCCGCTGCGACCTTTGCGCTGGCAGCATCGTCGGTCGCATCGACCGCCTTCGCGCGCTGCGACTCGTCGACGCGGATGCCTGCGTCCGCTGCTTCAGCCGCCCGCTCCTCCGTTGCGTCGCCAGCGCCGCTCACCATCGCGACCTCTGCGTCGCCTTGCAGCACGAACGCGAGTCCGCACACGACGATGAGCGCGGCTATCGCGGCGAACAGCGCAGTGCGTCCGCGCGAAGGAGAAGTGGCGACCGTGCGGCGAGGTGGATTTGCCATGGGGACTGCGAGGACTGCGCCATTGTGCGCGCAAATGGTGGGCCCTGCAGGATTCGAACCTGCAACCAAGCGGGTATGAGCCGCCGGCTCTAACCGTTGAGCTAAGGGCCCCCTTCTGCGCACAGCCTACGAAGAAACCCTTCGGGCTCCAACGCATGGACGCCAAGATGCGGCGCGTGAACGCACAACTCGATGCCGCGATGCTGGTCCAACGCCTGCGCGAAATGCAGGCTGCGCTGCGACTCTCGCTGTCGCTGCACATGCAGGCGCAGGCGCGCGACGCGTGGTCGCGGGCCGAGCGCGACGACGCGGGCGACACGATCTTCGGCATCGACGTTGCGGTCGAAGAGCAGCTGCTGGAGCAGTGCCGACGCTGGGGCGAAACGCAGCGCTTTCGGCTCGTCGCAGAAGGGCTCGACCCGCGCGGCGTGACGTTTGGCGAGGAAGGCCGCGGCGGGCCGCCATTCGTGCTCATCGTCGATCCCATCGACGGCACGCGCGGATTGATGTTCGACAAGCGCAGCGCGTTTTGCCTGATGGCGATCGCCAAGGAGCGCGGGCCCGAGACCTCGCTCGCGGACATCGAGATCGCGGTCATGACCGAGTTGCCGACGACGCGGCAAGCGACGAGCGACGTGTTGTGGGCCGTGCGTGGACACGGCGCGCACGGCGAACGCTTCGATCTGCGCACCGGCACGTCGCGACGCATCGACGTCGTGCCGAGTAGCGAGACGACGGTGCGCTACGGCTTCGCCACGGTTGCGGCTTACTTCCGCGGCGGCAAAGAGCTGACCGCGCGACTCGACGACGCGATCTTTGCGCGCGCACTCGGGCCGTGGAACCCAGAGAAGGTCGAGGCCTTCTGCGACCAATACATCTGCTCCGGCGGCCATCTCGCCGAACTCGCGCTCGGCCGCGACCGCTTCGTGCTCGATGCGCGCAAGCTCGTCTGCGAAAAGCTCGGCGCGCGTTCGCCGCTGTGCTGCCGCCCTTACGATCTGTGCTGCGCGCTGATCGCGACCGAGGCTGGGTGCGTCGTGGCGGATCCCTTCGGCCGCCCGCTCAACGCGCCGCTCGACACGACGACCAACCTCGCCTGGGCGGGATATGCCAACCAGAAGCTCGCTGCGCTGCTGCAGCCGATCGTGCGGCAAGAGATCGAGCGGGTGCTGGGGTGAGTTAGGCGGGGTGCAGGTGACCCCTCACCGCTTCCACCCCTCCACCTGCACGATTCGATCTTCCTCCGCGATCCACGCGGACAACTGGCCGCCATACACGCAGCCGGTGTCCAGGCCGATGCAGTGCTTCTGCACCACGAGTCCGCGGCGCGCCCAGTGGCCGAAGACGACGCGCTTGTCGCCGCGATAGAAGTCATCCCACGGGCGATAGGGCGGGCCGGGCGGCGGCCAGTCGTCGGGCGGGCGATTGCCGTGCTCGTCGCAGTAGCGCACGTTGACGAGGTAGTTGCGGTCTGCGGCGTTGAGCGAGCGCAGAGAGTCTTCGGTCCACGCAGGATGCAGGCCCGCGTGCACCATGAGGACGTCGTCGAAGATGCGCACGAACGGTTGGGCCGCGAGCCACGCGCGCTGCGCGGGATCCGCGAGCTTGCCGCGGTCGAGCACGTGGAGGTCGTGGTTGCCGAGCACGGCTTCGGCGCCGAGCTGCATCAACAGCGCGACGACACCGGGTGAGTCGGGGCCCTTGTTGACGAGGTCGCCGCACGGCAGCAAGCGGTCCTTGCCGGGCTGATACACGACCTTGTCGAGCAGCCGCCGCAACGGCTCGAGGCAGCCCTGGATGTCACCAACGAAGATGCGACGCACGCGGTGCACCATAGCCGACGACGATGCGCGCACGAACGCTGGCGAGAACGTGGCCGCGCGTGCATCGTGCCGCCCCACATGTCGCGACTCGTCCGCGCCGCCTCCGCAATCTCAGGCTTCACGCTGCTCTCGCGCGTGTTCGGCTTGTGGCGCGACAGCCTGATGGCGGCGGTGCTCGGCGCGGGCGCGGTGTCGGACACGTTCTTCCTCGCGTGGGCGTTGCCCAACCTGATGCGGCGACTGCTCGGCGAAGGCGCGCTGTCGGCTTCGTTCGTGCCCGCATACACGGCTGCTCGCAAGCAAGGCGAAGACAACGGCAACCAACTGCTGCGCTCGGTGCTCGGCGCGGTGTTGATGATCCTGCTGCCGCTGACTGCGATCGTGGTCGTCGGCAGCGTCGCGGCCAACGCGCTGTTCGATGACGTCGACGGCCGCGGCGGGCTGCTGCTCGAACTCAACTCGATCCTCTTCCCCTACACGATCCCGATCTGCATCACCGCGATGCTGTCGGGTGCGCTCAACACGCGCGGCTCGTTCGCGTTGCCGGCAGCGGTGCCGATCGTGCTCAACGTCGTGTGGATCGCGGCTCTGTATGTCGCGGAGCCACTCGGGATTGTCGGCGATGAAGCGACGGCTGAGTTCTTGTCGTGGTCGTTGTGCATCGGCGGCTTTGCCCAACTGGCGCTCGTCGTCGTGCCACTGCTGCGAATGAAGGCGCTGCAGCGCCCGCCGCTGCAATGGCCCGCGAAGGGCACATCATCTCGAGCAGTGTTTGTCGCAATGGCGCCGACGGTGCTCGGCATGTCGCTCGGCCAGATCTCGACGCTGATCGATCAGACGATGGCGTATTCGCTGCTCGGCGAAGGTGCCAACACCTACCTCTACCTCGGCAATCGTCTGCTGCTGTTTCCGCATGCGCTGACGGCGCTCGCAGTCGTTGTCGCGGTGTTCCCAAAGCTCGCAAGCGACGCGACCGAGGTCGATCGCGCGACGATGCGCACGACGCTCGATCGCGCGGCGGCGGCAATGCTGTTCGTCACCGTGCCCGCAGCGATGGGTCTGTTTGTGCTCGCCGACGATGTCGTCGCGGGGCTTTTCATGCGCGGCAACTTCACCGAGGAAGATGCTGCTGCGACTGCGTTGACGACGCGCTATCTGCTGATCGGACTGCCGTTCCTCGGGTTGTCGCAGCTCTATGCGCGCGGCTACTACGCGCTCGCGCTGACCAAGACTCCGGCGCGGATCGCCGCGTGGCTGCTCGCCGCCAACGTCGCGCTCAATGCGATCTTGATCGGCGTGTTTTCGATGGGCACCGAAGGCCTCGCTGCATCGACGAGCTTCTGCGCCATCGCCAACGCCGGATGGCTTGCGGTGGGCCTTCGTCGCGACGTGCCGCGCGCGACCGTTCGCCGCGGGCTATGGCTGCGCAACGTGCTCGCTACCGCCGCGATGTGCGCGGCGATCCTGCTCGTGCGTCCAGAGAGCGCGGACTCGCGGACGGCGATCTTGCTGTGGCGCGTCGCGATGCCGATCACGGTCGGAATCGCGGTCTACTTCTTGGCGCACATTGCGATGCGCAGCGAAGAGATCGAGACGCTGCGACGCCGCAAGCAACGGCCGTCGTAGCGACGCGCGTCACTCGACTCGGACGAAGTCGATCCAACTGCCGCCGTCTTGGTGCACGCGCAGCACACCTTGGCGCGCTTCGAAACGACGCATCTGCACCGTGCCAGGCTCCTCGATCACCCAGTCGCCGTCGGCCTCGTTGCCGTGGCCGACCAGGCCAACCATGCGGACCATGCCTGCGTTGTCAGCGCGTGACCACGTGAACACTTGCGCACGCATGCTCGGGATCCGCGGATTGGGTCCTGGCGCCTCGAAGTGCACCATGATGTGGCGGCGGCCGATGACCATATAGCCCTTGCCCTCGGGCACTGGCTGGCCGGCAATGAAGCGCGCGCGCACGGAGTAGAGGCCCTCGATCGGATCGCGCGCACCGTAGCGCTCGGGGAGATCGCCACGCTGGACCGGCTCGATGTAGGGCTCCTCGATCGGCTTCAGCGGCGGCGCATCCGCAGGCGGCGGTGCGGGCCGATCCTTTGATTGCGGATGTTGCGCCTTTTGCTCCTGCGGCGCGGCGGGTGCCGCAGGCTTTGGATCTTGCACAAGGCACGTTGGCAGCGCGCGCATCGCAGTCGATCCCACGCCACACAACGCGGCAAGCAGAGCCGCACACACGAACTTCGTCGCCATCGTTTGGTTGCTCCTCGTGCTAGTCGATGCGCAGGACTACTTCGCCGACTTGCTTGCCTGCTTCGATCGACACCGAGCGCTCACCGCTCAGCGTCTCCTTCTCATTGTCTTCGGTCGTCACTGTGCATTGCGCGCGCAGCATGATCTCGCCAGGCGGCGCGCCGCGAATCTCGAAGCGACCATCCTCGTCCGCATGCACCGTGACGCCGCCGATCGGGCCGCAGTCATGCCACACCATCGCGCCGCTCATCGGCAGTTGACGCATGCGCTCCACGACGCGGCCGCGCAGCACGACATCCGGCACGACTGCGATCGCGATGTCATCCTGGCCCGCATGCGCGTTGACCTGCGCGTGCGTGAAGCCAATCGGCAAGCCGTGCACGAGCAAGCGCGGCTCCAACTGCGGCGCCACATGATCGAGCGAGAACGCGCCATCGGCTGCAATGCGCGCTTCGACGCCGGGCAAACCCTTTGCGAGCACGCGCAATCGCGACGCATCCACGCCAGCAGGCAATGCGACGCGGCCGGTGATCTTCTTGGTCGGCAACATCGGCACGACCACGGACGCGTTTGGATCCAAGAACTGGTTGGACCAAGCGAGCGAGTAGCCGTCGGCGAGCACGCGAACAAACAGTGCGCCGAGATCCGACGAGAAGTCGGCGAGCGCAAAGCGCCCTTCTGAGTCCGTCACCGCCTCGCACAACGCGATGCCATGCTCGCCGCCGCCCATGCCGATCACGCGAGCGCCCGCGACTGGTTGCATGCCGAGCGTGCGCAACCCCATCGCGAACACGCCTTCGATCGCGCCGACACGTCCCTGCAGCTGCGTTGGCGCAGCGAGCCGAATCTCGGATTGCCGCCCGCGCGTGATCGACGCGTAGCCAGTGCCGATGCCGGGACCCGAGTAGCGCAGCAACGCCGAGCGCGCGACTTCCTCCGAACCGAACACGCACGTGTCGCCATCGTCGAGCTTGCGCGTCGCGTATGGCACGGGCGGCGAAGGCTGGTGGAATGACAACTGCTCGGCGAACAACTGCAGTTCGAGCGGCGGCACCGGCGCGCCGCCGATGCCGACAAACGTGACGACCGTGCGCGAATCCTTCCATGCGCGGTAGCCAAACCACGACGCAGAGGCGATCGCGACCGGCAGCAAGATCCACACGCTCAACGGTACGCGTTGCCAGAACGAGCGCGGCTTCTGCTGGTAGCGCGCGCGGCGCGTCGATGGCGCGGCGGGCGCGTTCGCGGCCTGCGATGCAGCGGCGTCGGGCTGCTTGCCTTGGTCAGAAGGAGAATCGGTCACGAGTTGTCGCACCTTACACGGACGATGCGGCGCCGAGGTTTGGTGTTGGGGCCGGAAATCGTGCGTCGCTATCGTGCCTCGACGATGACGGATCCCACCGCCGCCAAACGCGCCGTGGCCTACGCCGCAGCCGACCTCGTGCAGGACGGCATGAAGCTCGGCCTCGGCAGCGGCTCGACGTTCTTGTTCGTGCTGGAGCGGCTCGCGCAGCGCATGAAGTCCGAGAAGCTCCGCATCGCGGGCGTGCCGACGAGCGCGGGCACAGCGGCAGCAGCACAGCAGAGCGGCATCCCGTTGCTGAGCATGGTCGAGGTGGACTGGCTCGACATGGCAATCGACGGCGCCGACGAGATCGACCCAGACAAGAACATGATCAAGGGCGGCGGCGCAGCGCTCACTCGCGAGAAGATCGTCGCTGCTGCCGCGCGCGAGATGGTCGTGATCGTCGACGAGTCCAAGCTCGTGCCCGTGCTCGGCGAGAAGTTCCGGCTGCCGGTCGAGGTGCTGACGTTTGGCTGGCGGCAAACCGAGCGCGCGATCGCCGACACCGGCTGCGTGCCGACGTTGCGCCGCACGAAGAGCGACGACCCGTTGCTCACCGACAACGGCAACTACGTGCTCGACTGCAAGTACGACGGCATCACCGACCCCAAGCGACTGCACGACCAGCTCAACGCGATTCCGGGCGTGCTCGATAACGGCCTCTTCGTCGGCATGGCGGGCCGCGTGCTCGTCAGCGACGCGAGCGGCAAGGTGCGACTGCTGCCGTGATCGTCTACCTGCTGCGTCACGGCATCGCTGAGGACTGGTCGCGCGGCGGCGACGCGCAGCGCGCGTTGACCGAAGAAGGCGTGATCCGCCTTCAGCGCGCGACGGTTGGATGGAAGCGCCTCGTCGAGCACATCGACCAGGTGTTCGTAAGCCCGCTGCTGCGCGCGCAAGAGACCGCCGCGATCTTCTGTGACGCCGTCGCGACGTGCGCGGAGCGCGTGGAGACCACGTTGCTCGTGCCAGAGGCGCGGCCGCTCGCTGCGCTAGAGATGATCCACTGCGCGCAACTCGAAGGCCGCCGCGGCATCGCATGCGTCGGGCATGAACCCAACCTTGGCGGCTTGTTGGGGCTATTGCTGACTGGCAGCGAACGCTCGGCGATCCCGTTCAAGAAGGGCATGCTCGCGGTCGTCGACCTCGAGAGCAGCGCGTCGATGACGGGCAGGTTAGTGGCAGCGCTGAGTCAGCGCATGGCCGCGGGACTCTGATCGCCCGCGGCGTGCGTCACTTGCCGGGCTTGCCGTCGGCGGGCGGCTTGGGCGCAGGTTGCTGCGGATGAAGCACGAGGCCCGACGCGCCACCGGGTCCGACTTGGATCGATTCGAGGATCTCGAACTCCTTCCATTCCTCGCCGGCATTGCAGTGCAGCGTGGCCCAGTAGTTCCCCGCATCCAGGTCGTTCGACGAGAACTCGCCGTCCTTTTGGACGCTGATGCCCTCCTCTTTTTCCGGCAACCACTTGGTGCGGTCATTGGGCGCCGCCGGGTCTGCCTTGCGCATCGTCATCCACGCCCACTCCGGCGTGACGCCGATCGAAGAGTAGTCGACGCGGCCTTTGACCACGATGCTGGCGCGCAACCGAAGCACGATGTCCGCGCGCGGACGACCTGCCTCAGCGCGCACATCGCTCAATTCGCCACGGAACTTCTCGCCCTCGTTGCCCCAGTCGCGCATCTGCAGTGAGTAGTTGCCCTCGGGCACGCGCTCGAACGCGAACTTGCCTTCCGAGTCCGTGCGCTCGTTGCGCCAGATCTGGTCACTGCGACCCTCGGTCTTCTCGAAGGGCTCGCCGTTGGCGTTGACGAACACGTTGGCTGCGGGCGATCCATCGGGCTTGAGCACGATCCCGCGCAACTCCGTGGTGCGGATGTCGATGACAAGGTCGCGCGACTGCCCCGCGACCACTTCGACTTGCGAAGACCACAGGTTCTCACCGCCGCCAGAGCCTGCGGGGCGCAGTTGGACCTGAATGCGGCCAGCCGGCACATCGCGCAACTCGAAACGACCTGCTGCATCGCACTTGGCGAGCCGGCGCGCTTGGCCATAGGCCTGCATCGTTGCGCCTTCTGCTGGCAGGCCGTCGATTTGGACCACGCCAAAGATCTGCCCAACGGGTCCCTCATAGACCTCGCCGTCGAGCGTCAGCGCGCATGTCACGCCTTGGCCTGACACCACCGTGATCTCGCTGCGTGCAGACTCATCGCCCCACGCGTTTTGCATGGTCTCCACCATGCCACCTGGCGAGCGCATTGCTTCGATCGCAGGGATCGTCGACACGCTGTACTTGCCCGGCTGCAGCGCGCGCATCTTCCACGTGCCATCGAGCGCTGGCGTCGCAAACGTCGGGACGGACTCAACGGCCTGCGGCCGCGAACTCCACTCAAAGCGCGCTTCGGCGGCGATTGCGTACTTGCCCGCTTCGACCGGCTTGCCGCCGCGCATCAACGAGCCATCGATCCAACCGGGCTCCTGCATGCGGAGCACGACTTCGCCGTCCTTCACCGAGAATCGCGAATGCGTCATGCCCCACTTCGGATGCTCTGCGGTGGCGCGCCCTTCGTCAGAGCGAAGGTCCGTCACGGCGAGCATGCCTTCTTTGTCCGTGCGACCAGCGCAGATCGGGATCTCGACCGCGTCTTTGCCCGATTCTGCAACGTAGATCGTGGCATTGCGAACTGGCACGTCGTTAGGACCGAGCACACGGACCGAGAAGTTGCGGCCCGGCTTCAAGTCGATCTGCGCTTCCGCGACGCCTGCGATGATCTCGACAGCGGCGCCGTCGGTCGCCGAACCTTCGGCCTTCGCGATCAATGTGTAGTGGCCAAGGGGAAGCTCGCGGATCTCGATGCGGCCGTCTTCGAGCTTGCTCATGCGGCTCTTGATGTCGAAGCCTGGCTGCATGCCGAGCATCGTCATCACAAACGCTTCATTGGGCCGCTTGCCTGGCAACAGTTTGAGTTGCGGCTCCGCGACTGGCCTGCCTTCGAGCGTCACGCGCACATGCAGCATCGACACCGACGGCAGCGTGACGAGCACATCGCGCAGCGTCGGCTGCGGCTCGGCCAACACCCAAGGGTCCTGCGGCGAACGGCGCGCGGCCGCAGTCGCGCGGCCGCGGCCAAAGCCCAGCGACGTGACGCGACCATCCTTGTCGGTGCTGCCCATGCGACTCGCGAAGTCGACGGGGATCACCGAGCTCGTCGTCGCCGCGACGACTTCTGCGCCAACGACGGGCTTGCCCGCAGCATCGACGACCTTGACCGAGACCTCTTCGCCTTCGCGAAGGCGCAGTTCGCCGACATCGCGCGTCTGCCCAGCTTCAAACTTGATCGACTTCTTCAGCGTTGGCACGAGCTTGTCGTGCATCGCCGCGACCATGTTCATGCCAGGAGCTACGCCGACGAGACGGAACGTGCCATCGGCACCGCTGCGCGTCATCGGGAACGGCAACTGCTCGTAGACCTTCTCCACCCACGTTGGGAAGTCGACCACTTGCACCGGCGAGTTCTTCTCGCGGATCAGCAAGCAGCCCTTTGGATCGAGCCGCTCCATCGGAACGAAGTCCAACGCTTGCCCCGGAATGTCCGCGGCCATCACGAGCGCGCCCGCGATCGGATTGCCTTCGTCATCGAGCACCGTGCCGGTCGCGACGGCTGCGTCGTTGAGCACGATGTCGCCGAGGTCGAGCACTTCGCCGGGACTCGGAGTCCTCGACAACATCTGGTGCGTCGGCGCATCGGTGCCGATACCAGCGAGCATCAGGTAGAAGCCCTGAGGCCACACGCCGTTCATCAAGAACGTGCCATCGTCCGCGGTCATGACTTCGCCCGCGATGTAGCGCGGCTCTTCGGCCGGCAACTCGGCGAACGGATCGAAGCCCGGACGCATGATCGTGTCGATCGCGCCGCGATAGACGCGCACTCCGCAACGGGCCTGCGGCTCCTTCTTGTGATCGACGATGCGACCCTTGAAGCCGCACATCGCCGCGCGGATCTCGGGGTCGTCCTCGATGCTCGCTTCGGCGACTGCCATCGTCTCGCGCCGGGTCGTTGCATCCGTCGTCTGCATCGACTGCTGCTCGCTCGACTGCGCCTCTGCCTCATTGGTGTCCGCGATGACGATCGGCGCATCGGTGGTCTGCGGCGGAGCCGCTGTGTTGGTGCCCAACTGCCATGCTGCGAATGCGATTGCAGCGACCGCGGCGAGGCCGACGAAGAACAGAGCGTTGCGTTGCATCCAAAGACTCCGCGTGAGGGTTTCGGGCGAGGTCGCCGCCGTGGCCTGCCGACGCGCTGCTTCTGTCAGCGCGCAGTAGGTGGTCAGCGAGATCGCGAGTCGGATTCGCTGCTGCGCCACATCGCAAGCGCAGCAAGCACAAGAGCATGATCGATCGCGCCCGAACGGATCAGCGCATCGACCTCGGTCACCGGCACGAGTTGGACTTCGATGTCCTCGCCCGGATCCATGTGCAGGTCGCCGACCTTACGACAACCGGTCGCAAGGTAGGCGTGGCAGCGATTGGTGAATATTGCCGGATTGGGCGTCATCACGCCCAGAGGCCGAAGTTCGCCGTGCAGAAAGCCTGTTTCTTCGCGCAGTTCGCGCGCAGCGGCTGCAGCTGGATCGGTCTCGTGCGGATCGATGAGCCCGCCGGGGATCTCCAACGAGAACTGCTTGGTCCCGTGGCGGTATTGGCGCACCAGCAGGAGCTGCTCGTCTTCCGTGATCGCGACGACGTTGACCCAGTCGGGCGTGCGCACGAGGAAGAAGCCGATCTCGGCGCCTGTGCGCGGCGAGCGACGACGCGACTTCACGACGTCGAAGACCTTGTAGCGAACGAGCGACTCTTCGCTGACTTGCTCCCAATCGCCAAGCGGCATGCGTGCTCCCGTGCTGTCTCTGTTCAGCGTCGCCGTGCGGCGACGCGAAGTCCGGTGATGGTCGCGCCTTTCTGCGCATCGGTGCGCACGCCGCGCCTTTCGTCCTGCGAGCCGTCGATCGGCTGCACGAGACCAGGACCGAACGTGGCGACTTCAAGAACGAACGAACCGTCGGCACCCGTGGTCACGGCTTGCGGCAACGACATCGCTCCGCCGCCGAGGATGCGGCGCTCCGACGGCGCTGCGCCTTGGCTCTGGTCCGCGACGAAGCGAACGCCCATGCGCGGCATCGGTGCGCCATTGGCGTCGACGACGACGCCGCTGATGCGCGCGGTGAGGCCGAGTTCGATGCGCTGCTCTTGCGACGAAGGCCACAGTTCGATGAACGCTTCTGCGCCCGGATTGACCAACTCCGAGTGCGTGAGGAACCCATCGGCGCCCGCGTTGAGACGAAGCGCTTCCGAGCCAGCGAACGCGATCGCGAAATAGCCTTCGTCATCGCACGGCACGACGATCGGCGCGCCGTTGTCGACGAGCAGCGACGCCGTCGCAGAGCGCAACGGCTCGCCTTTGCCCGCGGCGACGATGCGCCCGCGCACAGAGCTCTTTGGCAGCGCGACGAGGCTCAGTTGCAGCGCGTCAGCAGGTGGCGCAAACGGGCCGAGCACAGCGGTCGCGTGGTCGCGATGGCGCACGCGCAAACGGCGCTCGCCGATTGCGAACGGTCCGATCGAAAACGCTCCAGTCTCATCGCTGCGCGCGACGAGGCGCAGCGGATCGCCGCCATCGACTTCGATCCAAGCGCCTTGCACGACGGCGCCTTGCTCCGATCGCACGACGCCACGCAACTGCGCGCCGGGCAGCAGTGCCACTTGGATCGGCCCGCGCGCGAAGTCGTCCGTGCTGGTCTCGAACGCGCAGCAGAAGCCGTCTGGCGTCGCGGCCTCGATCGCAAACTTGCCGCTCTCCACGAACGCGATCTCGTCCTCGCCGCGCAGCACGTGCACGAACGCCGCGTTGTGGAAGCCGAGTTGCACGTGCAATTCAGGCACCGCGCGAACGCCCGCGAGCGTGCGCTGCTCGCGCCACGCGCGCTGCGTCTCCTCAGCTGCGACGCGAATCTTCTCCGGCATCGGCTGGTCCGCGGCATCGCTGCGCAGCGGCTTTGCGATCACGCAGACTTCGTCAGGCACGCTGCCATCGGGCCTGCGGAAGCGAAACTTCGCGCGCGCGCTGAACTCATCGCGAATGAGCCGAACTTGCTGCGGCGCGCCTTCGGTCGTTCCGATCTGTGTTGGCGCCATGCGCAGCAGATAGCCAGCGCGCGCGACCATCAGTTGCGATGGCTTGCCGAGCGGCAGCGGCGCGATGCCTCGCGCATCCGTCCACGCGATCGCGGCTTCGTCCACCGCTTCGCGCAGGCGATACACAGCTGCGCCTTCGACCGGAGTGCCGCTCGTCGCGTCCATCACCTGCAACACCGCAGTGACCTCGGTCGCGAGGCCCTCGGGCACGCGCTGCGGTTGCAGCGCCGTTGCGGTCGCGTTGGCCGCAGGTTGCGCAACGGACATCGCAGCATCAGGGACCGCGGGCGCCGTCACGCCATCGCCGGGCATCGCGGGCGCGACCTCGCCGTCGGTCGACAGCAGCGCATAGATGGCAAGCGCTGCAAGCAACGCAAGCACCAGCGCGATGAAGGCGCGCATCGAATCGACTCAGCCGAGCTGGCGCAGCGCTTCCTGCACCAGCTTGCCGTCGGCGACGCCCTTGTAGCGCGACTGCCACTCCTTCATGAAGCGGCCCGTGTCCTTGCCACCCTGGTAGCCGATCTCGGCGGCCACTGCTTTGACCTTGTCCGCGATCTCGGCGGCGGACATCTGCTGCGGCAGATACGCGGAGATCACCGCGATCTCCGCTTGCTCCTTCGCGGCGATCTCGGCGCGCCCGGCAGCGGTCGCTTGCGCAACCGAGTCCTGGCGCGTTTTGACCGCCTTCTGCAGCACCGCGATTTCGTCGGCCTCGCTCAGCGCGTCGATCTTGGCGTCGATCGCGCGCTTCTTGATCTCGCTGATCAGCATGCGAATGACTTCGAGCCGCGGCTTGTCGCCGCTCTTCATCGCGGCCTTCATGTCGGCAGTGAGCCGTTCTTGGTATGCGCCCATGGTGTGCTCCAGTTCGGCTACTTGGTGTCGGTGGAAGGGGTGTCCGGCGAAGCGGGCGTCGTTGGCTGCGCTGCCGCGGCATCCGGCTCTTCGCTCGGAATGCGCGCGACGGACACGAGGCGATCGCCTTCGTTGAGCGCGATGCAGCGAACGCCCTGCGTGGCGCGGCCGATGACGCTGATGTCGATCACCTTGGTGCGGACGATCTGGCCGTCCTTGGTGATCAACATCACTTCGTCGACGTCGCGCACCGCGAGCAAGTTGACGACCTTGCCGTTGCGCTCGCTGGTGCGGATGTCGATGAGGCCTTGGCCGCCGCGGCCTTGCACTCGGTACTCCTCGACGTTGGTGCGCTTGCCATAGCCGTTCTCGCACACGGTGAGCAGCGTCTCGTCGCCGCTGCAGACCACCATGTCGACAACCTCGTCGCCTTCCTGCGGGCGGATGCCCCACACGCCGGTCGCGCCGCGACCCATCGCGCGCGCATCGTCCTCGTTGAAGCGAATCGCCATGCCGCCCTTCGTGCCGAGCACGATGGTCTGGCCGGGCGCGCACAACGAGACGCCGACGAGCTTGTCATCGAGCTCGAGGCCCACGGCGATGATGCCGTTGGCGCGCGGGCGGCTGTAGTCGGACAGCTTGCTCTTCTTGATGAGGCCGTTCTTGGTCGCCGTCACGAGATAGCGCTGCTCGTCGAATGCGTCGACGCGCAGGATCGCGGTGATCTTGTGGCCTTCCTCGACCTCGACGACGTTGGCCAAGGAGCGACCCTTCGCCGTGCGGCCGTAGCTCGGCATCTCGAAGACGCGCTTCCAGTAGACGCGGCCCTTGTCGGTGAAGAACAGCAAGTAGTCGTGCGTGCTCGCGACGAAGAGGTTCCACAGGAAGTCGCCGTCCTTGGTCTCCGCGCCCGTCACGCCCTTTCCGCCGCGGCCTTGCGTGCGGTACTGATCGAGCGCCGTGCGCTTGATGTAGCCCTCGTGCGTGACGGTGACGACCATCATCTCTTCCGCGATGAGGTCTTCGTCGATGAACGAGCTGACTTCTTCGTCGGAGATGATCGTGCGGCGCGCGTCGCCGTACTTCTCGACCATGTCGCGCAGGTCCTGACGGATCAGGTTGATGAGCACGATGCGGTCCGAAAGGATCTGGTTGTAGCCAGCGATCTCGGCGAGCACTTCCTTGTGCTCTGCTTCGAGCTTGTCGATCTCAAGGCCCGTGAGCCGCGCGAGACGCATGTCGAGGATCGCGCGAGCTTGCACGTCGGACAGCGTGAAGCGCTCCATGAGGCGCGTGCGCGCCTCGTCGACGTTGGCCGACTTCTTGATGATCTCGACGACCTCGTCGATGTTCTGCACGGCGATGCGCAGGCCATCGATGATGTGCAGCCGGTCTTGCGCCTTCTTGAGCAAGAAGCGCGTGCGCCGCGTGATCACGTCGATGCGGTGATCGCGATACGCCTCGATCATCGCCTTGAACGGCAGCGTGCGCGGACGGCCGTCCTGAATCGCCAAGTTGATGATCGAGAACGTCGTCTGCAACGGCGACAGCTTGAACAGCTGGTTGACCGTGACAGTCTCATCATCGACGCCGCGCTTCAGCTCGATCACGAGGCGCAGGCCCACGCGATCGTTCGATTCGTCGTTCGCGTCCGAGATCGAATCGATCTGGTCGTTCTTCACGAGCTGCGTGATGCGCTCGAGGATCGTGGTCGTCTTGACCTGGTATGGCACCTCCGTGAAGACGAGGAGCTTGCGGCCCTTCTTCTCTTCGACGTGATACTTGGCGCGCACCGACACTTGGCCGCGGCCCGTCGCATACGCGTTGCGGATGCCGCTGCGCCCCATCACCGTGCCGCCCGTCGGGAAGTCGGGACCAGACACGAGGGTCAGCAGTTCGTCGAGCGTGACATCCGGCTTGTCGAGCACGCGCTCGATTGCGGCGGCCACTTCGCGCAGGTTGTGCGGCGCGAGGCTCGCGGCCATGCCGACGGCGATGCCCGTGGAGCCGTTGCAGATCAGGTTGGGGAAGCGACCCGGCAACACGACCGGCTGCATGCGCGTGTTGTCGTAGTTGGGGACCTCGTCGACAGCTTCCTTGTCGAGGTCCTCGAGCATGTGCGTCGCGGGATACGCGAGGCGCGCTTCCGTGTAACGCATCGCCGCTGGCGGACTGCCGTCGATCGCGCCGAAGTTGCCCTGCGGATCGACGAGCGGGTAACGCATCGTGAACGGCTGCGCCATGCCGACCAACGTCGGGTAGACGACCGCTTCGCCGTGCGGGTGGTAGTTACCCGAGGTGTCGCCCGCGATCTTCGCGCACTTACGGTGCTTGCTGCGCGGGCCGAGGTTGAGGTCATCCATCGCCTTCAGCACGCGGCGCTGGCTCGGCTTCAGGCCGTCGCGCACGTCGGGCAGAGCGCGACTGAGGATCACGCTCATCGAGTAGTTGAGGTAACTCTCGCGCATCTCGCGCTCGATCAGCAGGTCGGTGATCCGGCCGCTGTTCAGCGGTGGGTTCTTTTCAGTCATGCGGGGGCCGAGGGGTGGCGTGCTGCGAAAATCGCCGTTTGGCGAAGCGGCGCATTGTTGCCCTCCGGAGGGGCTCCCGCAACGACGGAGAACGCGCTGGCGAAGGTCGATTTCGCAGCGGTCGCGATCGCGACCCTGCAAGATGCATCTTGCTACCAATCCGAGAGTTGCGGCGGCGGCCCGAGAACAGCTCCAACGCCGCCAAACGGCTCGCCGGGACAGCTTCTTCGCACGCGGGATCCGCACCCTCCCACGCGCGCTCGCGGGCCCTCCAGACCGCGCGCACGATGGCGCAGAAAAGCCCCCACAGCCATCGTGCCAACGCCATGACCGCAACCGTCCTGATCCTCAACGGCGACGACTACGAAGACCTCGAACTGCATTACCCGCGCCTGCGACTGATCGAGGCCGGCTATCGCACAGCACTCGTCGGCGCACAGGCGGGCGCGCAGCATCGCAGCAAGCATGGCTATCCGAGCCACAACGACTGCGCGCTCACGGATGTGCGGGCCGACGACTTCGCGGGCATCGTGCTGCCCGGCGGATGGATGCCCGACAAGTTGCGCCGCAACGCGCACGTACTCGAACTGGTCCGCGCGTTCGACAAGCAGGGCAAGCTCGTAGCCAGCATCTGCCATGGACCTTGGATCGCGATCTCGGCCGGAGTCGTGCGCGGCAAGACCTACACCGGCTCGCTCGGCATCAAGGACGACCTCGTCAACGCGGGCGCGCGCTTCGTCGACCAATCGGTCGCGGTCGATGGGTGCCATGTGTCGAGTCGCAAGCCCGATGACTTGCCGGACTTCATGGCCGCGTCGCTGGTGATGCTGAACGCGCATCGCCAACTGGCTCGATGAGCAAACCGCGCGACAACGCGACCTTCGCCGCGCGGCTGCTGCACTGGTTTGACGCATCGCGCCGCGATCTGCCGTGGCGGCGCACGCGCGATCCGTGGGCGATCTGGGTCAGCGAGATCATGCTGCAGCAAACGCGCGTCGAGGCCGTTCGCGCGTCGTACGAACGCTTCGTCGCGCGCTATCCGACGCCGGAGTCGTTTGGCAAAGCGAGCGACGACGCGCTGATGCTCGCGTGGAAGGGACTCGGCTACTATCGGCGGGCCCGGTTGCTGCGCGAAGGCGCGCGCGCCGTCGCAAAGGACCACGGCGGGCGCGTGCCCAACGACGCGGACGCACTCGGCGCTCTGCCTGGCATTGGGGCCTACACGCGCGGCGCCGTTGCTTCGATCGCGTTCGGATTGCCGATCGCGGCGGTCGACGGCAACGTCGAGCGCGTGCTCGCGAGGCACCTCGCGCTCAGGGACGACGTCGGCACGGCCGCGAGCAAACGCACGATCCACGAGACCGCGTCCGCTCGGCTCGACCCAAAACGCGCGGGCGACTTCAACCAAGCGATGATGGAACTCGGCGCCATGGTGTGCACGCCGCAGTCGCCGCGATGCGAGCAGTGCCCCGTAGCGCTGGATTGCCGCGGCCGCGCGCAAGGCATCGCTGCCTCGTTGCCCAACAAGAAGAAGCCCCGCGCGCCGACGCTCGTCGACGCGCGCGTGGCGCTTGTGCCCCAAAAAGGCGGCGTGCTCGCATTCCGAATCCCCGACGGAGAACCCAACGCGGGCCAGTGGGAACTGCCCGGGCCGGGCGCGCTGTGCTCCTCAGAAGTCGGCGACTTCGCGGCGCTGACGCTCGCTCGCTGCGGCGCGAAGCTAGAGCTCGGCCCCGCGCTCGGCTCGATCAAGCACGCGATCACGCACCACCGGATCACGGTGACCGCGCATGCCGCGAGCCTGCGTTCGCGCAGTTTGGGCAACCTTGAGACCCGCATGCTTGGCGACCCAGACACGCCGTGGACGACGATCTCGCGCAAGGTGTTCGCTTCCGTGCGCGGGA
The DNA here is from genome assembly GCA_041168165.1 of Planctomycetota bacterium. Taxonomy (GTDB): domain Bacteria; phylum Planctomycetota; class UBA1135; order UBA1135; family UBA2386; genus SXPK01. The sequence goes on from JBEELK010000071.1 coordinate 25,724, forward strand.
TCGAAGACGCGTGAGAAGCCGTGCGTGATCCGCGGCGGCGCGTCGCTATGGTGCCGCCCTTTTAGAAACCCGCACAGCAACACGAGCACGACGACCATGGGCATGATGTCCGGCAAGAAGGTGGTGATCTTCGGCGTGGCCAACAAGCGCTCCATCGCTTGGGGCATCGCGCAGGCGCTTCTGCGCGAAGGCGCGACACTCGCCCTCAACTACCAGAACGAGCGCATGGAAGAGCCAGTCCGCAAGCTGTGCGCGGATTTGCCCGGCGACACGTTCGTGGCGCCGTGTGACGTCACGGTGCCAGGCGACATCGAGAAGTTCTTCGACCAGCTCGGCAAGGAGATGGGACAACTCGACGGCCTCGTGCACTCGATCGCGTTCGCCAAGCGCGAAGAGCTGGGTGGCAACTTCGTCGACACCAGCTGGGACGGCTACCAACTCGCGCAGCACGTCTCCGCGTGGTCGCTCATCGGTCTCGCCAAGGGCGCGATGCCGCTGATGAAGGGCCGCGAAGGCAGCATCGTCTGCCTCAGCTACTACGGCGCCGAGAAGGTCGTCACGAACTACAACGTGATGGGCGTCGCGAAGGCCGCGCTCGAGTCCTCGATGCGCTACCTCGCCAACGACGTCGGCCCGCACGGCGTTCGCGTGAACGCGATCTCGGCTGGCCCGATCAAGACGGTGTCGGCGATGGGCGTGTCGGACTTCGGCTCCTTGCTCGACGGCATGGCGCAGCGCGCGCCGCTGCGCCGCAACGTCGACCAGATGGACGTCGGCAACACGGCGGCGTTCTTGATGAGCGACCTCGCGCGCGGCATCACCGGCCAGACGATCTACGTCGACGCCGGCTTCAGCATCCTCGGCGCGTGACCCGCGAACGGCAGCGCCGCATCGCGCGCTGCCGGCTCCGTCACTTCCAGTTGGCTTCGAGCGCGCGCAACGTGCCGCGCTCCTTCTCGTCGAGCCCGCCGTTGTTGGCCTCGGCTCCGAGCGCGCGGCGAATCCACTCGCCGGGAGCGAGAGTTCCCTTCGGCAGCGCCTCGTTGCTGGCGTCGTTGGACAGCAGCGCGAGGTCGATCATCGCGAGCAACGTCGGCAGATGCTCTTGGTCGATTGCGAGCGCGCGCTGGTAGCACTCGACGGCTTTCGCGAACTCGCGCTGTCGATGGCAGACGACGCCTTGCAGATGCGGCCCGTCGATGGACTTGGGGAAGCGCTGCTCCAACGCAACCGCGGCAGCGAGCGCATCAGTCAATGCGGAGGAGACTGCGGCAGCGTCACCCTTCTTTGCAGCAAGCTCGCTCGCGCGCAGCAGCGAGACCACGACCGCGCGCTGCGCATCGAGGTCCTTTGGATCGAGTTCGGCGCAATGCGAAAACGCCTTGCTCGCCGCGAGCACGTCGGCGGGTTCTTGCGCGATGCGCAACAAGCACGAGCCGAGACGATGGTGCGCGCGCGCATCGTTGGGATCGAAGTCGAGATGTTCGCGCAGTCGCGCGATCGCGCGCCGGTCTTCGCCGAGTTCGAACGCCCAATCCGCGGCCGCGGCGGCGAGTTGCGCGCGTTCTGCCGACGCGTCCGGCACAGCCTGCTGGAGGCACGCTTCTGCGGCGGCGAGCGCAGCGGACAGATGGCCCGAGGCTGCGACGATGCGTGCGTGGACGAGCGCCACGAAGCAGTCCTTTGGCAAAAGCCCGAGCGCGCTGCGGCTTTCGCCTTCAGCTTCGCACACGACCGCGAACGGCGGCGGCGTCTCGTCGTTGCTGCCGCCGAGGATCGCAGCGGCCAGCACCGCTCGCGCGCGCGCGTTGCGCGGATCGAGATCGAGCGCATCGCGCGCCTCGTCGATCGCGTCGTCGAACTCGCCGGTCTCGAGTTGCGCGCGCGCTTCCACAGCAATGCGCACGGCCTCCGCTTCGTCCTCTTGGTTCGACGCCGCAGCGAACTCGCGGGCCGCCATCTGCTCCACCGAAGGAGCTGCGCTGGAGCAAGCGGCCAGGGCGTAGAGGCTGCCGGCGAGAGCGGCGCTTGCTGCAAACGAGAGGCTGCGCATTCGCAGCATCATGGACGCACGCCGCCTCGCGGCAAGGCTGCGCAACGGGCTGCGCGTCCCGCGCGCGCGCAGAAAGTCGCGGCGCGGCTGCGCAGTGCGCGAGTTAGGATCCCCGCCCCCATGTCCCGCATCGCGTCTGACCTGACTTGGCTGATTGGCTCCACGCCGCTCGTGGACCTGCCGCGCCTGTCGCCCCAAGGTCGTCGCGTCGTCGTGAAGCTCGAGGCATGCAACCCAACGGGCAGCAACAAGGACCGCGCTGCGCTCGCGATGATCCGCCAAGCGGAGCGAAGCGGCGCGCTGCAACGCCACGGGGCGATCGTCGAGTGCACGAGCGGCGACCTCGGCCTCTCGATCGCGACAGTTGGGCGCTGCCTCGGCTACCGCGTCGTTCTCGTGATGCCGGATGGCACGACGCAGGATCGCCTTCGCATGCTGCGTGCGCTCGGCGCCGAGGTGGTGTTCACCGACAAGGCGCTCGGCATGCGCGGCGCGATGGCGCAGACCGACCTGCTCGCAAAGCAGATCCCGGGCGCCGTCTGCTTGCAGCCGTTCACCAACAAGGCCAACGCACGCACGCATGCGGATACGACGGCGCGCGAGATCTGGAGTGACACCGACGGCAAGGTCGACATCGTCGTGGCGCCGATCGGCACGGGCGGCACCGCTGCTGGCTGCGCGATTGCGCTGCGCGAACGCGGCGTTGCGGTGATCGGCGTCGAGCCAGCGGCGAGCGGCGTGATGGGCGGCGGCTCGGCCGGCGCGCATGACATTCCGGGTCTCGGCGCAGGCTTCATCCCGGAGATCCTGCCCCCGCACACTCTCGACGAAATCGTCGCGGTGACGTGCGAAGCGGCGCGCGACCACGTGCGACTGCTGGCTCGGCAAGAAGGGCTGCTCTGCGGCCCCGCCAGCGGCGCGGTGCTCGCGGCGGCCCTTTCGATCGCGCAGCGGCCGAATAGCGCAGGCAAACTCCTCGTCGCCATCCTGCCGGACTCCGGCGACCGATACCTAGACCACGCTGCGTTCTGCGCGGAGGACTGAGTGACCGCCCAATCCGTACAGGCCGAGATCACCGCGCTGCTCGCGCGCGTCGAACAAGTTCGCGCCGACCTCAACGCCAAGGTGATCGGGCAGAAGCCGCTCATCGACGACCTCCTCATCGCAATCCTCGCCGGCGGCCACGTGCTGCTCGAAGGCTTGCCCGGTCTCGGCAAGACGCTGCTCGTGCGCTCGCTCGGACAAGGCCTCGGGCTGTCGTTCTCGCGGGTGCAGTTCACGCCCGACCTGATGCCGACCGACGTCACGGGCACCACGATCGTCGATGAGCAGGACGGCAAGCGGACGTTCCGCTTCCAGCCAGGGCCGGTGTTTGGCGGGCTCGTGCTCGCCGACGAGATCAACCGCGCAACCCCGAAGACGCAGTCGTCGCTGCTCGAAGCGATGCAAGAAGGCTCGGTGACCGTCGCAGGGCAGACGCACCGGCTGCCGGACCCGTTCCACGTCGTCGCGACGCAGAATCCGATCGAACTGGAAGGCACCTACCCGCTGCCCGAGGCGCAACTCGACCGGTTCCTGTTCAAGCTCGACGTGCGCACGCCGTCCGTCGAAGCCATGGTGCAGATCCTCGCCGGCACCACCGCCAACGCGACGTCGACCACGACGCAGCAACTGGCGGTCGAAGACCTTCGCAAGCTGCAGCGCTTCGTTCGCGAAGTGCTGTGCGGCAACCACTTGCTGCAGTTCACCGCGGAACTGATCTCGGCGACGCACCCCGAGTCTCCGACCGCGTCGGATCGCACGAAGCGTTTCGTTCGCTACGGCGCAAGTGCGCGCGCAGGCCAAGCGATTGTGCTCGGGGCCAAGGCGCGAGCGCTGCTGGCCGGGCGTCCGGCGGTGACGAAAGACGACATCCTTGCCTGCGTGCTGCCGGCACTGCGTCACCGCGTGCTGCTCGGCTACGAGGCGGAGTCGGTGGGCACTGGCGTGCCTGAGCTGCTGCAAGAGTGGATGCAGACGGCAGATAAGCGCGTTCGCTAGGAAGCAAGCCGGGCTGCTGACTCGGTTGCTGTGTAGCTAGCTAGATCGCCAGATCGCTAGCCGAAGCGGTCGTGCGCTCCCATCCACACCCATGCGCTGCGCCGAGTTTGCGGAGCCTTCACGAAGAAAATTGGGCCCCGAGGGAAAGTTCTCAACCCTCCTTCGTTCACTACATCGCATGGGACGTGCCCGAGCCGCCCAGTTCCGGAATCCTGCAGGGAGTTTCGGAGCGACACGAGAGGGCTACGGCGGCCCGGGCCTACAGGAGGCCGGCGATCCTTGGGAGAGGGTCGCCGGCCTCCGACTTTTTCTGCACGGCCGAATCTACCGTCGCACGTCGGGCTGCCAACCCCCAGCCACTCTGCCCCTGGCGTCCGTGCAGCCGATGGCCCAGAGTGGCCGCCCATGTCTCCCGCGAGCGACTTGACCCAGGCCTTCCGCCAGCGCGCCGAAGAACTGCTGCGCACCATGCTGCTGCGGCTCGACATGTTCGATCCCGACGAACTGGAGGCCGAGGCGTCGGAAGGCGTCGTCAAGCTGACCTTCGCGGACGGCAGCAAGTGCGTGCTCAACCGCCAATCGGCCGCCAACCAAATGTGGCTCGCCGAGGGCGCCACGGCGTGGCACTTCGAGTGGAACGACAGCCAAAACGGCTGGATCGACACCAAAGGCCGCGGCGACCTCCGCGATGTGCTCGCAGGCGTCATCTCGCGGCGACTCGGGCGGGCTTTCGCGCTGCGCTGAGTCGGCTCTTCCTGCGCGCGGCTCTGCGACTACGCGATTTCGGCCTGCGCGCTGCGGCCTGTCGCCGCAACCGCGAGCGGGAATCGAAGCGTGAACTCCGCTCCCTTTGCCGGCTCGCTCTGCACCTCGATGCGGCCACCGCACGACAGCACGTAGCGCGCAACGGCGGTGAGGCCGAGCCCCGTGCCTTGGCCGATTGGCTTCGTCGTCACGTATGGGTCGAAGATCTTCTGCTGCAACTCCGCTGGGATCCCCGAGCCGGTGTCGCGGACCACGATGCATGCCATGCCGTCGCGTAGGGCAGCGGCGAGCGTCAACACGCCGCCTTGTTCCATCGCGTGGCGCGCGTTGATCGCGAGGTTCCACATCGCATGGTCGAGTCCGCGAAGCTCGAGCCGCACAGGCAGCGGCGTCGCGCACGGCTCGCAGCGGACTTCGATCGTTGCGGGCATCACGCGACGCGCGCGTTCTGCAAAGTCGTGCAGCCACTTCGCAAGGTCGCTGTCTTCGACGGCGCCATCGTCAGGGTGCGCGAGTTGCATCAGTTGGTCGAGCAGCGGCCGCGACTGCATCAGGGTCTCGCCGACGAGGCGCAGTCGTTCGCCCGGCTGGTCGTCACCGCCGAGCGCATGCAACGTCACGTGCCCGAGCATCACCTGGAACGCATTGCGCAGTTGGTGACTCACGAGGCCCGCAAGATCGCCGACGGTGTCCACGCGAAGCGCGTGGCGCAGCAACTTCTCGCTATGCCGCAGCGCGCGCGCTGTCTCAAGTTGCTCCATCTGATGGCGAGCGCCCGCCTGCAGTGCAGCGACCAGCACTTTGTGCAGCAGCACGCCGGTCAGCGCGGACGCAAGCGACAACGCCATCAAGCTGATCGAGTGGAGCCACATCTCCGACTCCACGCCGGGCGCGATGGGCTCGCTGCCGAACGGCGACGCAGCGAGCGAGAACGCCGACACGAGCGATAGCGACAGCCCCGGCACGATCCCAAGGCATGCGCTCGCAGTAAGGCACAAGAACGGCTGCACATACCAGCCGGGGTAGAACGCGCCGCGTGGCCATGAGGCGAGGATCGAAAACGCCAGCAACGCCGCGAACAGGAAGAAGCCGGATCGGGGCAAGTCGCGCTTACTCGCTGCGCGCCACGCCATCGCGTAGAGCGGAGCCGAGCACAGCGACGGGATCGCTCCGCCCCACGTCGCGTCGGCAGACCAAACGTTGCTGCCTTCGAGCGCCAACGAAGCAGCGCCATACGCAACACCAGCGAGCGCGAGACCCAGCGAGGCAGCCCGCAGGAACGACTCCAGGCGCGCGATGAGCGGGATCCCTGCGTCCTGGAGGAAGTCGAGCAACGACTCCTCGCGTTCTCGCATGGGGGATGTCACGCGCTGCGATCTTACGAACGACCGCGGCCTTTGCCACGCAGTGAGCAAGCGGGATAAAGCCTCATGGCCGAAGCTCCTGCTCGCTCGGGATCGCTTCCGCGGCAACGCGCGCGCCAGTAAGCGGGTGGTCGAAGGCCACACGCCACGAATGCAGCATCGGCCGCGAGAACGACTCGTCGCCGCGCGCGCGATAGCCGTACTTGCGGTCGCCGACGATCGGGCAACCGAGCGCCTGCATGTGCACGCGGATCTGGTTGCGACGACCTGTCGACAAGCGACAGCGCACGAGCGTGCAACGGCCGCGACGCTCGATCGTCTCGTAGTCCGTGATCGCAGTGACGCCGCCGCGCTCAACCACGCGCATCATCCCGTCCTCTTCCTTGAGCTGCGACTCGATGCGGCCCGCCGCTGGCGAGGGCCGCCCCGAGAGCAACGCGAGGTACTCGCGGACGACGGTGTGCGCGCGAAACAGCGGCTCCATCGCTTCACGCGCCGCCTCGGATCGAGCGACCACGATCGCGCCCGTGGTGCCTTCGTCGAGTCGATGCACGGCGAACACGCGCCCGCCGGTCTGCTCCGTCAGCAGATCGATCAGCGTCTTGCCACGACGGCTCGGCGCAGCGACGACAAGCACGCCAGCGGGCTTGTCGACGACTAGCAGATGCTCGTCTTGGTGCAGGATCGGAATAGCCGCCATGCGGCGCTCGAGCCTATCGCGCAACGCGCCGCAGCGGCATGGCTCAGTGCAGCGGCAAACCGAACTGTTGGATCTTGCGATACAGCGTCGCACGACCGATGCCGAGCAGTTGCGCTGCGGGGCGCACCTTGCCGCCAGTCGCGCGCAAAGCTCGTGCAAGGATGCGCTTTTCCTCGGCTTCGAAGCTGAGAATGGAGTTCACATCGACGTCTCCATCTTCGTCGCCATCCGCCGCCGACGTGGATGCCGCGATGGCGGCGCTCACCACCGGCGCGGCCGCGATCGCGGGCTGCGTCAGGTGGCGCTCGTCGATCGCTGCGCCGGATGCCTGCAAGAAGGCGCGGCGGACGACGTTCTCGAGTTGCGCGACGTTGCCGGGCCACGGCA
>JBEELK010000072.1:0-4418 GCA_041168165.1 Planctomycetota bacterium
GAACGCACGAGGATCAGGTCCACGCGCTGCAGCACGGCCTCTTTGAGGATCTGCTCTTCGACCTCTTCGCTCATCGTCGCGTGACCGAGCGCGCGCACGCCGTTTTGGGCCGCGAGGTCGACGTTGTGCTGCAGGATGCCCTTCACTTCCTGCATGAGGTTCTGCTCGAAGTCGCGGCCGCCGCCTGCCATCGCGCGGTGGCGCCCGATAAGCCCCACCGTCGTCGGCGTGTCGATCACCGCGAGGAACACCAACTCCGCGCGCAACTGCGCCGCGAGCCGAATTGCGTAGCCGAGATCCGGATCGCTGGACTCAGCCAGCTCGACGGGAGCCAGGATCCTTCGCACAACCGGGTTCGACATGGGACGCGGAGCCTACGCGGAAGCGGAGTCGTTGCGAATGGAGAGTGTGCGCAGAGGGTCGAGTGTGGGCGCAGATCGACGAGTCTGCCATTCGCCTCGGGGAAGCCCCGAGGAACAACCGAAGTCCGAGCCACTGCGAAACGCACCCCCGAACTCACCGCCCGAGGCAGAGCCACCACGCCGTCGCCAACTCGACACCGCCCGGGATCGTCGGCCCGGCAAAGCCCGCTTGCGCGACGAGCGCGACCCCCTGCAGCGCCGCGTCATTGGGCACTGCGACGGACTGTCTCCATGCGCCCTGTGGGTCTGGTGCAATGAGCAGGTAGGGCAGCGACTGCGCGAGGTCGACAAAGAGCCACGTGGCGTTCGCGCCTGCTTGCGTGGCCTGCGCGGCTGGCAACCCGACAGCGACGGCGCCGAGGTCGCTCGCCTGCAGGCGGTCGCTCGCGAACTCGATCGACGTGCCGAGCAGCGGGTTACCGCGCACTGAGAGCGAACGCGCGCCGTGCGTCGCGTAGGGCAGCGAGGAACCCTCCACCGCCACGGACCAGAGGTCCTGGCCCGTGACGCGATCGTCGGCCACGAACAACACGCGATGCCCCGCATAGGCAGGCGCAAACGAGAACTGCGGGATGCCGTCGGCGATGCCCGGTGCGATCTCCGGCAGATGGCGCGTGCCCTGCGGAGTGCCGTCGGTGAACACCAGTTCCCAACCGCGCGCCGCGGTCTGCACCGGCATTACGAAGCGACCCTGGCCCACTGCGGCCCCCGCGCCCAAGAACGCGTCGAACTGCGAGTCGCCGGGACCGGGCTCGAGGTCGGCAAGCATGCGCGTGCCGGCAACGGTTCCGTCGGTCACCCACGGCTCCATGCCGGTCACAGTGTCGCGACGCCACAGCAGACCAAAGCGGCCTTGTTGGTCAGCGCCGACGAACGCAAACGACGTGCTGGCCGGGCCAGGCGTGAGGTCGAGCGGCCGCGTTCCCGCCAGAGTTCCGTCGGTCACCCACGGTTCGCTGCCGGTCGCCGGATCGGAGCCGTCGAACAACCAGCGACTGCCGAGGAACAGCAGGCCTCCCGTCGTCGCCGCGTGCAGCTGAACCGGCGCGTTCACGAGATCCCAGTGCAGGAGGCGCATCGAGTCATCGACGAAACCGACTCCATTGCCGAGCGCGAACGCGCGACCGAAGCCCTGGAAGACATGGCTCGGCGAGCCAGGGCGATAGATCGCCGTCACGGTCGTCGTGGTCGGCGAACCCGGCCCTGCACCGATCGCGTTCTGCACGACCATCGGTTCGTCGCGAAGCAACTCGAAGGTCGCAGGCGATCCGAGCAGGCTCACGAACGGCAATGTCGAACCCGGCGCAAAGACACTGACGCCGAGCGTCTGGTGTTGGATGTGGAAGCGCCCGCCGAAGGTCGACAGCACATAGCCCGCAGGCATGCGGAAGAGCCCCTGCGCCGTCTGCATGAGCACGGGCGCAGTGCCCGCGAACGTGCCGTCGCTGATCCACAGGTCGCTGTCCGCGTTGAACACCCACTGACCACCGATTTGGAACGGCACCTGCGGCGCCTCGAGGAACGCGACGCCGAGGCGAGCCGCTGAGAAGAGAAGGCGCGTGCCGTTCGTCGTGCCATCGCTCTGCCACATCTCCAAGCCCAAGCCGCGGTCGACGACGAACAGGGTGGCCGCCACCTGACTGCCGCTCGAATGGAACACCGCGCCGCCAGGTCCGCCGACGAACTCGAACACGAACCGAGTGCCCGAAGGCGTTCCGTCGGTGGCCCACAGCTCAAGACCGCGAACGCCGTCATCGAGTGCTACGAGAACCTCGCCAGGTCGCGACGTTCGCCCCAGCGTCCACGGCGCGTTGCCCGCCGCCTGCCCCGTTGGCGCGTGGTCGAACACGCGGAGCGGCACCTGCGCGGCGAGCGGAGCGAGAAGGGCGAGGGCGCTGACGATGGGAATGGAGGGCATGGCAAGAAACTCCAGATGTGCGCCGCGAAGGCGCGGTGCCTTGCAGGGCGAGCGCCGTCGCAATGCGAGTGCCATGCGTGCATGACCGGACTCGGGCCACGCAATCGCATGCGGACGTCACTCCATCGTAGCGTCAAGCCCGCCTCACGCCCCGCACGCGCATGCCATGGGGTCGTAGTTCGCATGGATGGCGGCGAGACGCATGCGATCGTGCTCGTGCGCATATACGCCGCAACAGAGCGCGCCAGCGAAAGCGCGCCGCCCATTCGCTAGCCTGCTCGCCCCGTGGACCTGAACGAGCTGAAGATCGAACGCACGAAGCCAACCGCGCAGCGCCGGCGCGGCAACCCCTGGACTCTGCGCGTCACAGTTGCAGTCGCGTTGCTCGCAGCACTGTGGCTGTTCGGCCCGTCGGTGTCGGCCTGGACGGACCGCATGCGCCTTCTCGAGGTCAAGACGCTGGTCGTGCGCGCGCCGGCGGCGGCAGCAGCGGCGGCGATCTCCGGCACGGCGGCCAATGGCTACGTGATCGCAGCGCGTCGCGCAGCGCTTTCGTCGGACGTCCCGGGCCGCATCGTCGAGATGCTGGTGCAAGAAGGCTCGGTCGTGAAGCAGGGCGACGTCGTCGCTCGGCTCTACCGCGACGAGTTTGCGGCAGCGCTCGCGCGCGCCGAAGCCGAGGTCAAGGTCGCCGAGAGCGGCGTCGCGCGCAGCAAGGCAGCAGAGCTCGCCGCGCGCGCAGACGAGCAGCAGAGCCAAGATGCGATTGCCTCGCAGCAGCAGCTGTTGGCCGAAGCAAACGCGCAGAGCCGCTTCGCGCAGGCCGAGTTGCAGCGCAGCAAGGACCTGCTGCAGCAGGGCATCGGCTCGCCGCGCGACGTCGAGCGGGCGCAAAGCGAAGGCTCGATGGCGGAAGCGCGCGTTCGTTCGCTCGAGGCGGTGCTGCGGCGCACGGAGCAGGCACAGATCGCGGCCAAGCTGCGCGTGGAAGTCGCGGGCGCCGACCAAGAAGTCGCGACGGCACAACTGGAAGCCGCCTCTGCCGCGCGCCAACAAGCGCAGGCGACGCTCGACAAGACCGACGTGAAGGCGCCATTCGACGGCGTCGTCGTGCTCAAGGACGCCGAAGTCGGCGAGGTCGTGTCGCCCAACGTGCAAGGCGGCAGCAATGCGCGCGGCGCGGTGTGCACGATGGTCGACTTCGACTCGCTCGAAGTGCAGGCCAACGTGCCCGAGACCGCGCTGCAAGCCGTGCAACTCGGCGCGCCGGCCGAGGTGTTCCTCGATGCCTTCCCCGATCGCGGCATGAAGGGCCGCGTCGATCGCATTTGGCCGACGGCCGATCGACAGAAGGCCACGGTGGAAGTGCGCGTGAAGTTGCTCGAACGCCGCGAAGAGCTTCGCCCCGAAATGGGCGTCCGCATCGTGTTCCAAAAGAGCGACCCAGCGACTGCACCCGACGCGACGACCGCGTCGCCTACGAAGGCAACTGCGATCCTGCCCGAGACCGCCGTCGTCGAGATCGAAGGCAAGTCGGGCGCGTTCCTCGTCGAACGCGACACGGTGCGATTCGTCGAACTGCGCATCGCAGAGCGCAAGGCTGGCCAAGTCGGCATCGAAGCCGGCGTGCGCCCAGGCCAGACCGTCGTCGTCGAACCGCCGGCTTCGTTGAAGACCGGCGACCGCATCCGCATCGCCGCCAACTGATGCGCGGTTGCGCGCGCCCCACCACGCACCGACTCACGAGAACGAACCCACGCCCATGACCGAGTCCAACATCGACATCCGTCGCCTCACCAAGACCTACCAACGCGGCGGCGAGACCGTCCACGTGCTCGACGAGCTCGACCTGCAGATGGAAGGCGGCACCTTCTATGCGTTGATGGGCCCGTCGGGCTCCGGCAAGACGACGTTGCTCAACATGCTCGGCGGCCTCGATGTGCCCGACTCGGGCGATGTGCTTGTCGGCGACGAGAATCTGAGCCAGTTGTCTGGCAGCGACCTTGCGCGGTGGCGGTCGCAGAACGTCGGCTTCGTGTTCCAGGGCTTCAACTTGCTCCCGGTGCTCACCGCGCGCG
>JBEELK010000073.1:0-13952 GCA_041168165.1 Planctomycetota bacterium
TCGGCGCGGAACAGGCACAGCGCTTGGCGCAGCGATCCATCGGGCCAGCGCGCGCCGAACGGCTGCCACGCGGTGGGCCGCGTTTCGACGTGGAGGTCGGGCACGTCCTTCACCGCGCCCTTCGCGAACGGCACGACCACGGCCGCGACTTCGCTGCGCGCATGCGGCGCGAGGTTCTGCACGTTGATTGCGCGCGGTTCATTCTGCTGCGCTGGCGCGGGCGCTGGCGCGCTTTGCGCTGGAAGCAACGTGGCCGCGGCGCAGGCTGCGGGCAGGCACAGCAATCGGACGGCGAACGGCGCAAGCGCGCAGACGGCGCGACGGGTCAGGTGCATTTCGCTAGCCTACGCGCCCCTCGTTCGCTCCCCACGACCTTCGCTGCCGAAGGCCCTCGCACCCTAGCCCTCATGCGCGCCTACCCCGCACTCGTCTTTGCGCTCGCGTCGTCTCTCACTGCGCTGCGCGCCCAGGAGCCGCCCGAGCCGCAACCCGATCCGTTGGAGGTCCCGATGCTGCAGGCTGCGGCCAAGGAACTCGATGCCTTTGCGACGCTGTGCTTCAAGAACGGCTTCCCGGCGCGCGCCCGCACGCTGTGGCTCGAAGTGATCTCCGAGTGCGATCGCGACGACGCGGTGGCGCGCGAGCAGTTGGGCTATGTGCGCGTCGGTTCTGCATGGCAGCCGAAGCCCGGCTTTGAGTACCCGCAGAAGGACGAGCCCAACGTCAAGAACGCGAAGATGCTCGAAGGTCGTTGGCAAGCGCTGTGCAAGAAGCTCGGCGATGCGCACCGCGAGGCCGCGGCGCAACTGCAAACGGCGGGCAAGGCCGATCGAGCGCAGTGGAACTTCCGCCGCGCGCTTCGCTTTCTGCCGACGGATGCAACTGCGCAATCGGGCGTCGGCGCGAAGACCGTCGAAGGCATCACGGGCACCGAGCTCGAACTGACGCTGCTGCGCCGCTCGCGCATGATGGACCGCGCCGTCGCGCGCTTGTCGGCGGCGCAGTTTGCCGTCGAGAAGACGAACGCGACCGATCCTCGCCTCGACTCGGCGGGCGTGAAGTACGAGGCCTACGCGACGGAGAACTTCGTGCTGTTCGGCGATTGGGAGCCGGAGGTGATGAACGACGTTGCGCAGTGGTGCGAACGCGCGCTTGCGTTCTGCAAGGAAGCGTTCGACGGCGCAGAGCCATGGAAGGTGCAGCCGGAGATCACGACCAAGATCGCGTTCTTCAAGGATCGCGCGGTGTGGGGCCAAGTCGTGAAGGCCAACGCGTCCGCGATCGGCGATGTCGAGTTCGTGCTGCAATACACGTCTGCGTGTGGCATCGATCGCGGCAAGCAAGGCATCTTCGTGTCGGGCCAGCAGGACCCGGCGGTGATGACCGACTACGCGGTGCGCAAGGTCGCCGAGCAATGGTCGATGTTGCGCAAGGACGCGGTCGTGGAAGGCATCGGCCACGCGATCGTCGGCATGTTCTTTGGCCGCAACCTGATCATGACCGTCGCGGAGCAGAAGAAGGGCGGCACCGTCGCGGGCCGCAACCAGAAGCGCTTCGACTTGCCTGATCTCGAAGTGTGGAAGGAGCTCGCGCGCGACATCGCGTTCGAGAAGGCGACGGCGCCCGCTGCGCACTTGCCGCTGATCCACGCGTCGCAGTTCTCGAGCGAGGAGCGCATCAAGTCGTGGTCGTTCTGCGACTACTTGCTGCGCCGCGATCCTGCGTTGTTGCTCGCGCTCGACAAGGCGGGCATCGACGCCAAGAACGACTTCGACGCGATGGCTGCGTTCTTGTCGTCGACCAAGCTCGTGCTGCGCGCGGTCGAAGACGATTGGCGCGTCTTCTACACCGGCGATTCCGCGGCGCTGCGCGCGATCCGCGAGCAGACGACGCCGATGGACGCGATCAGCAAGGACGCGCCCGCGTGGGTCGAAGAGTTCAACAAGGCGCGCAAGAGCCTCGGCGCGCCCGCTGTCGATTGGTCTGCGGAGTACTCGGGCCCGTGCCGACAACACGCCGACTACCTCAAGAAGAACAAGATCGCGCGCGACGGAGAGAACACGCAGGAAGCGTCGAAGCAGGGCTTCTCCAACACGGGCCGCTTGTTTGCGCAGTCGGCGGTCGTGTGGTCTGGCGACAAGGACCCGAAGAAGGCGATCGCCAACTGGACGATGATGCCGGGCTACCGCGACGCGTTGCTCGATCGCAGCCTGCAGCAGATCGGCGCGTATGCCGACGGCGCGCTCGTCGTGCTCGACGTGCAGCGCGGCCGCGCGCTCGATGGACGCATCGAGACCGTGATGTATCCGGGTCCCGTTCGCCAAGGGCCCAATGAGCCCGTCGTCACGCATCCGGCGTCGGTGCCCGTAGCGCTGCTCGGCGCCGAAGTCGCGCAATTGCTCGAAGCGAACGGTCGCGCCAAGCAGAAGGACGTCGGGTTCCCGATCAGCATCCACTACTTCGGCGCGGACCAGAGCGACGTCGCGTGCGCCGTCACGGTGGGCGGCAAGCCGGTGGAGGGCAAGCTCGTGCACGCGACGCAAGGCACGCGACGCACCGCGGCGCCGGGCATGTGGGTGTTCTATCCGTATGCGCCGTTGCCGAAGGGATCGACGGTGTCGGTCACCTGGACTCTGAAGGGCAAGGACGAGTCGCTCACGTTCTCGGTGGGAGGTTGAGCATGTCGACGCATCGCAATGCATGGTCGATCCAGTTCGCTGCATTCGCAGCGATTGCCGCGTCGTGCGCGCAGCTTCATGCGCAGCAGGATGCGACGGCGCTCGCCGACAAGGTCGAGAAGGACGTCGCGACGGCGCTGCTCGCGCGCGCCGATGCGCTGTCGTCCGTGCAACAACATGGTCGTGCGACGGAGTTGCGGCGCGCGGTGTTGCAAGACTGGTCGCCTGGCGATGAGCGTGCGTTGCCTCCGCTTGGCTTCGTCAAGGTTGGCGATGCGTGGCGTCGCGACGCCAACAAGGCGGTGCCCGATGTCGACCAGAAGGGCGACGCGAAGGCGCTGAAGAAGGTCGAGCAGGAGTGGACGAAGACGGAGAAGGAACTCGTCAAGCAACTCGAAGCCGCGGCCAAGGCGCTGCTCGCCGACGGCAAGGCCGAGCGCGCGACGTTGTTCTACAAGCGCGTGCTGTGGTTTAGGCCCAGCGACAAGGCTGCGCTCGCAGCGATCTCCGGCGCCACGTTCGATGGCTTCACGGGCACGCCGTCGGAGCTCGCGATGCTGCGCCGCGGCCGCGCGTTCGCGCAGGCGGTCGAGTTCTTGCGCGCATACGAGCCCGAGGTGACTCCGCTGCAGGAGCCCAACGAGTTGCTGCAGAAGGCGGGCGTCGCGCACGCTGGATTGCGCACCGCGCACTTCTGCGTCTACGGCGCGATCGCGCCCGAGAAGCTGCGCCTTGCGGCGCTCACCGCGGAGCGCGCGTGGCTGTTGTCGCGGCTGTTGTTGGCCAACGCCAACGGCGAGCGCTTCGAGCCCAAGAAGCGCTACGACATCGTCTGGACCGCAGAGCGATCGAACTACAAGAAGATCCTCGACGCCGCGAAGAGCGAGTTCACGCCAGAGCGACTTCGCTTCCTGCAGGAGGATGTCGACCTCGCGTTCGTGCAAGTCGGCTCCGAGCACCAGCGGCTCTACACCGTGGCGCAGGGCACTGGCGACGACTTCTTGCAGGACGTCACTGCGCGCGGCGTCGTGCAGGATGCGGCGGGCATCGACCTGCACGGTCTTTGGGAAGGCGTGGGGCACGCGACCGTTGGCGTGCTGTTTGATCGCACGCTGTCGTTCTTCGTCGAGCAGCCGCAAGGCAACACGGTCACGAGCTGGAAGCCGAAGCCGTTGATGCCCGACATGGAGAGCTGGCGCTTGATCGCCGCGGAGAGCGCGTGGGCCAAGAACGACACGCCGACTGCGCGGCTCGTGTTGCTGCAAGGCGACAAGCTCACCAACGAAGAGCGCGTCAAGGCATGGGCGATGTGC
Source organism: Planctomycetota bacterium (assembly GCA_041168165.1). Lineage (GTDB taxonomy): Bacteria > Planctomycetota > UBA1135 > UBA1135 > UBA2386 > SXPK01. Next base: position 3,992 of record JBEELK010000073.1, read on the forward strand.
GACTTCATGATGCGCACGGACCCAGGCATGCTGCTCGATCTCGCGGCGTGCAAGACGCAGGACGTGCGCGATCCCGATGCCGTCGCGGCTGCGTTCGAAAAGCGCACGGGGCGCACGTTGTTGTCGATCGACGACGCGTGGCGCAGCTACTGGGGCTCAGGCCAAGCGCTGCGCAAGGCGATGGCGCAACCGCCATCGGGCAAGAAGGAAGAGGTCCAGGACGCGCGTCTCGTCGCGCATGCGATCTTGCGCGCTCGCGCGCGCGCCGACGCTTCTCCCGGCGGCTTCGTGCTCGCCAACTCGGCCGAGTCGCAGTCGGTGCACGCCTACTTCGTCGCGAAGGAGAAGTGGGAGCAGGAGCAGAAGCGCGCGAAGGCCGCCGCGAAGGGCGCGCCCGTGCCGCCGTCGCAGCCGCCTGTGCCGCCATCGGCGCTCCGCGCAACGGTCGCCGCGCACGAGGGCACCGATGCCGACGCCGCAGTGCGCGCGTGGCTCGGCGATCCGGCGCTGCGCGACTTCTTGCTCGATCCGGGTCGCTCGATGTGGGCGGTGGGCAAGGGCAAGCACGCGTGCGTGCTCGAGCTATTCCATCCCACAGAACCGCTCAAGCGCGGAACTCCCATCGTCTGGCCCGTGGATGGAGCAAAGGCGATCCCGTCGGCGCACGCGGGCGCGGGCATGCCGGTGTCGCTGCACTTCCATCGCGACATCGATGCCGGGCTGTTGCAGCAGATCTCGTGCATCGTGCGCGCCGGCGGCCAGCAAGTGACGGGTTCGCTCGTCGTGCTTTCGGGCGAGGCGGCGCGCGGCGCGCGTGGGTGCGTCGCGTTCGTGCCAACCTCGCCGTTGCCTGCTGGCGAATGCGAGGTCGCGTGGTCGGTGCCGCTGCAACTGATCGGCGGCAAGGGTGCAACGCAACCGAAGGCGCGGTTCGTCGTCGAGTGACGATCCCGCGCCGGCGTCGAGATCAGCTCTTGCTCGACGGCGCGCTGTCCTTCTTCGCGGCGTCCTTCTCTACGCGGCGCACCGGGATCTGCACTTCGAAGTAGCGGCGTTCGTCGCGCACGCTCGGGCTGTTGTAGTTCATCAAGCGCATCGAGCCCGCGGCTTCGTATTGGTCCGCGTGCTGCGACAGCCAGTGCAGCAGACGTTCGTGCATGTCGGCGACGCGATCCTTGCGCTCATAGCCGCGCGCGCCGACGGACAGCGCCGTCATCTTGGGCACATCGACGACCTCGACCTTGCCGTCTGCGCCTGCGGATCCGATCGCCGGATCGCCATAGAGGAAGGCCATGGTCTGCTCGCGCGGCTGATCCGACGACTCGTCGTAGTCGACCTGCACGGGCGAGGTCATCGCGATCTCGTTCTTCTTGATGTGGTTGAACAGCATCCAGAACGAACCCATCGAGCCCGCGCCCTTCATTGGCGCGCGCACCATCCGGTAGGCGGGGTAGTCGCGCAGTTCGAGTTCATCGAGCGCCGCGAACTCTTGGAAGCCCTTGGGCAGGTCCGCTTCCTTGACCGGAGCGAACGCGAGGTCCGATGCGAGTTCTGCGAGCGCGAGCCGCAGCGAGTCGGCGGCCTTCGCCGCGCCAGCCTGCTGCTCCTTCTTCGCCGAGTCCTCGATCGCGAGCGACGCCCGCATCTGCGCGCGCGACGCGTCGGGCAGTTGGGCCATCGCCTGTGCGCACAGCACGCGAAGGTCCGCGAGGCGGCGCTTCGCGGCGCCTTCGTCGTCGGCGCTCGGCTTCTCCTTGTCGGCCAAAAGGCCTGCCGTCAGCGTCGCTTCCGCCTGCTTGCGCATCGCCGTGTCACCGTCTTGCACGAGGCGCTCCTCGGCGCGCGGCGCCTCCGATTGCGATGGCAGTGATGCCGCGAGCAGTGCGGCGAGAGGAAACACGGTGAGGCAGAAACGCATGCGCGGCCCTTCGCCGGGGGCGCCCCGCTGGATGCGCGGGCGCGCTCGCCTTTGCATTCCTTCGGCCTATGCTGCGCCGTCCGCCATGGCAGACCCGATCCTCAAGGACCTCAACGAGCAGCAGCAGGAAGCCGTCATGCACGGGACGGGCCCGCTAATGGTGCTGGCCGGCGCCGGTTCAGGAAAGACGCGCGTCGTGACGCGCCGCATCGCGCGCCTGTTGCGGGACGGCGTGTATGGCAGCCAGATCCTGGCGATGACGTTCACGAACAAGGCCGCGGGCGAGATGGCGCACCGCGTGCAGGACATCGGCGGTCCGTTCGTGCGCATCGCAACGTTCCACTCGGCATGCGCGCGCTTCCTCCGCGCCGACGCGCATCTGCTCGGCTACCCCGAGCACTTCACGATCTACGACACCTACGACCGCGACGCGGCGATCCGGTCGCTGCTCGAAGACCTCGGCCTCGACGGCGCGAAGGTCAAGCCTAGCGCTGTCGGTTCGTTGATCTCGAAGCTGAAGAACACCGGACTGTCGCCGCAGGATCTCGCTACCGGCAGCAACGATGCCGCGCGCATCGTCGAGAAGGTGTGGGGGCCATACCACGAGCGCATGAAGCAGCTCGGCGCGATGGACTTCGACGACTTGCTGCTCAACTTCCTTCAGCTGCTGAAGGAGCACCCGACCGTCGCCGAGCAGTATCGCGAACGCTTCCCGTGGGTCCTCGTCGACGAGTTCCAGGACACCAACCGCGTGCAGTACGACTTGCTGCGCCAGCTTGCGCCGACCGACGGCAACGTCTGCGTCGTCGGCGACCCGGACCAATCGATCTATGGCTTCCGCGGCGCGGAGATCCGCAACATCCTCGACTTCGAGAACGACTACGCGAACACGAAGGTCGTGCGCCTCGAGCAGAACTACCGCAGCAGCGCGGTGATCTTGCGCGCGGCGGAGTCGGTGATCGCGCACAACAAGCTGCGCAAGGACAAGCGGCTTCGCACCGACAACGAAGAAGGCCAGCCGCTGCTCGTGTTCCGCGCGCAAGGCTCGACCGAGGAAGCCCAAGCGATTGCCGATCGCATCCAAGGGCTTCGCGGCGAGGACGTCGAGCTCAACCAGATCGCGGTGTTCTATCGCACGCACTGGCTGTCGCGCGGCATCGAGAGCGCGCTGAAGGACCGCGGCATTCCGTATGAGATCCTCGGCGGCCTGTCGTTCTTCGAGCGGCGCGAGATCAAGGACCTGCTCGCCTACTTGCGCGTGCTCGTCAATCCGCTCGACGACGTCAGCATGGAGCGCATCATCAATGTGCCTCTGCGCGGCATCGGGAAGTCCTCGGTCGAGAAGCTGAAGCGCGCGGGCTTCGAAGCGGGCATGTCGCTGCGCGAAGCCGTCGGCGAGCCGTCGCTCTACGGCATCGTTCCGCCGAAGGCGCGCAAAGCGCTGCAGCAACTGGCGACCGTGCTCGATGCGGCGCGCGAGGCATCGGTCGAGAAGGGCGTGCACGGCGCGCTCGCCGCGGTCCTCGAAGGCACGCAGTATCTCAACCACGCAACCAGCCTCGGTGATCCCGAGGACATCGCGCGCGAAGAGAACATCCACGAACTCGTCAGTGACTGCGTCGCCTTCGACGAGAAGAGCGACGAGGGCCTCGGCGGCTACTTGCAGCACGTGAGCTTGCTCACGTCACAGGATCGCAGCCAGGACGATGGTCCGCGCGTGCAAATGATGACCGTGCACGCCGCGAAGGGCCTCGAGTTCGACCACGTGTTCGTCGCGGGCCTCGACGATGGCGTGTTCCCGAGCATGCGCTCGGTCGACAGCGAACTCGGCGTCGAGGAGGAGCGTCGGCTGATGTATGTCGCGATCACGCGCGGCCGTCGCTCGGTGTTCTTGAGCAGCGCGAAGGAGCGCATGGTCAACGGCGAGACGCAGCGCATGCAGGCGTCGCGGTTCATGAAGGAGATCCCAAAGGATTGCACGCAGGCATACGACTCGACGTGGCATCGCTTCGAGGAGGAGCGCGACGGCTCGGATGCGTGGAGTGTCGACCCGGATCCCGATGCGATCGTGCAGGTGCAACGCGGCATGCGCGTGCGCCACGAACTGTTCGGTCTCGGCGTCGTGCGCAACACGTCAGGCCACGGCCCGTCGATGCGCGCGGTGGTGCGGTTTGACGACGGCGTGGAGCGCACGCTGATCCTCGAATACGCGGGGCTTCAGCCCGCGGGCGAGGAAGACGCGTGGTGAGTTCGCGCGACGAGTTGCTGCAACGCTTTTTGGCTTTGCTCGCGGAGGCGCGCTCGCTCGACGATACGTCGCTACTCCTTGCGATGCGTCAGCAACTGGCTGAGGCAACGCACATCGCGCCCGCTGCGCCCGTCGGCGATCTCGTCGCGGGCGAGCCATGGCACGGCATCGTCGGCGAGTGCCAGCCGATGCTCGATCTGCGCAAGCTGATCGGCAAGTTCGCGCCCGCCGACGCGCCCGTGTTGATCACCGGCGAGAGCGGCACCGGCAAGGAGCGCGTCGCGCATGCGATCCACGACCTGAGTCGTCGCAGCAAGAAGCCGCTGGTCGCCGAGAACTGCGCCGCGATCCCGGAGTCGCTGTTGGAGTCGGTGTTGTTCGGCCACGTGAAGGGCGCATTCACCGGCGCGATCAAGGACCACCCGGGCCACTTCGTTTCGGCGGACGGCGGCACGCTGTTCTTGGACGAGATCGGCGACATGAAGATGCCGATGCAGGTCAAGTTGCTGCGCGCGCTGCAGGAAGGCGAAGTGCGACCCGTCGGCGGCGCGAAGGTGAAGAAGGTCGATGTGCGCGTGATCGCCGCGACCAACAGCAATCTCGAAGCTGCGGTCAAGGCGGGGCGCTTCCGCGAGGACCTCTACTTCCGCCTCAACGTGTTGCGACTGTCGCTGCCGCCTCTGCGCGATCGAGGCTTCGACTCGGTGCTGATGGCGCGCAGGTTCTTGCAGTCCGCAACTGCGAGCACGGGCCGCCCGCTGCACTTCGGCAAGGCTGCCGAAGACGCGATTCTCGCCTGCAAGTGGCCCGGCAACGTGCGCCAACTGCAGAACGAGATGCAGCGGCTGGCTGCGTTGTGCGAAGGGCCTGAAGTGCGGCCCGCAGATCTGTCTGCCGAAGCCCGCGGCTGATTTGTGTGTCAAGGAAGCAACCGCAGTGGCGGCACTTCTACCGATGTGAGAGGAAGCTAGGATGCTCCGCCCTCGTCCGTGTCTGTGCCGAATGCGCAGAGGCCTCGCGGCACGACTACGCCCACACACCAAGACCCGCTGATGTTCCTCCTTCAGGTTCTCGACGCATCTGGATCGAGCGAGGCGAGCCTCGGGTCTGCGCGTCTTGTCATCGGCTCTGCTGCGGACGCGGGCCTGCGCCTTTCCGGGGCCGGCGTCGTCGCGGAGCATGCGCGCATCGAGGTGGTCGCGGACAAGGCGCATGTCATCGCGCTGGACGGCGAAGTGCGCGTCAACGGCCGTGCCGTGGAGCGCGCAGCGATCGCGCTTGGCGATCGCATCGAACTCGGCTCCGCCGTGCTCGTCGTGGCTGCTGCGGTCTCGCGACCATCGAGCCCGGATGACGTGTTGTCCGGCGCAGCGCGTGCGCGACGCGAACCGCGCGCCGCAACGCGCTCGCAGTCCGGCAGCGGCAAGTTGGTGGTCGCAGCGGCGGCCGGCGTGGTCGCGGTGGGCGCGGCTCTCTTCTTCCTCACTGCGGGCGGCTCGACTTCGCTACCGCCTGTGTTTGCCGAGCTCGATCGGTTGCGGCGCGCGGGCAGCTTCGAACTCGCGCGCACGCAAGCTGCGCAGTTGGATTCTTGGGCGGTCGACGACGCGCGGCGCGCGTTGGTGCAGAAGGAGCTGCAGCGCATCGCCGACATGGAGCAGCGCGTGCAGCGCCGAAAGGATGCGATCCTTAAGCAAGCGAGCGGCCGCACCTACGCGGAGTTCAGCGACGAGTTGAAGCGCGACGAGCGCAGCGCGAAGGAAGAGGATGAACGCATCGCCGCGCGCATTGTTCGCTCTGGACTCACCGAGTTGCTGCGCGGTGCAGTGGCAAAGGCTCCGCCGCCGCCAGCAGAGAAGCCGATCGAGAAGCCTGCATCTAAGCCTGCGCCCGCGGATCCGTCCGTGAGCAAGCCCGCGCCGTCGCAATCGCAGCCGGCGATTGCGCCTGCCGCGATTGCGAACGCGCAGCAACCAGAACGCCCTGCGCCGAGCGATGCGCCAACTCCAGCGCTTGCGCCGACTGCCAACGCGGACACCAACGGAAAGGCGTCGCAAGACGATGTCGCGGCGGCCATCGCGCAGGCGATGGACTCCGTCGCGCGCAGCGAGTTCGCGCAAGCAATCGCGCAGCTCGAGCTCGCGCTCGGCGTCGCTGCCGCATCCGACCGCGACCGTCTTGCGCAGCAGGTCGAGTCGATCCGCGCCGCGGCGAAGGCGCAGATGGAGCAAGTGCTCAATCGCGCGCGCAACGAGTCGGACCAAGGCCGCATCCGTTCTGGCATCGACGCGCTCGCGGAGGCGTCGCCGAGGTTCCCCGCGACGGGCCCGTTCGCCGCGATCCCTGCGCTGCTCGACGAACTGCGTCGTCGCGAGTCGTCCGGCAACAGCGGCGGCTCATCGCTCGATGTCGCGAGCGAGGCGGCGCGTCGTCGCACGTTGGAGCAGCTCGCCCCGAGCCTGATCCGCATTCGTGCGCTCGAGACGGAAGGCGATTTCGCCGGCGCTCGCGTGGAGATCCAGAAGGCGGCCGACAGCGTGCGCGAGTCCGATCGCGAATACGCAACGCGACTGGACCTTCGCAGCGCAGACCTCGATCGCGTGATGGCGTGGCACGACGAAGTCGGCAAGCTCGTCGCCGCTGCGCCGATCGAAGTAGCACTCGTCGATCGCGGCACTGCGCGCATCGTCGGCGTCGCGGGCAGCTTGTTGCGGGTTGCGATCGGCGGTGCCGAAGAGAACGTGTCGTGGTTTGCGGTCGATGCCCAATCGATCGCGCAGATCGAGGAAGGCGCCAAGCTGACGCCCGCGGCTGCGCTGGGCGCCGCGTCGCTGCTCTATCGCGCCGATGCGCGCAGGCTCGCAGAGCGTGCGCTCGCGCGCGCGTTTCAGCAGGACAAGACGCTGGCGCAGGAGATCTGGCGCACGCTCGCGCACGGTCGCGGCGAGCCGGTTGATCCGCGCGGCTACGAGTTGCGCGCCGATGGATTTGTCTCCGTCGCCAACGCGGAGGCGGAGAAGCAGGCGCAGAAGGTGCTCTCGCGCATCGACGCTGCGCTGCGCAGCAAAGATAAGAAGGTGCGCGAGTCGATCGTTACCGACGCATTGGCGCTCGGCCCTGCGGCGGCGGGCGCGGTTGCGAGCAGGTTCCAACGCTTGCTCGACAAGGAGATCGAGACGCTCGACAAGTCGCCGCTGCGCAAGCAGATCGACAAGCTCGACGCGCAGCGCACGCACCTCGACGCAGCGCGCACGGCAGCGAAGGCGCTGATCTACGACGAGACGAAGTACTTCTATCCCTACAAGCCGCCGCAAGTCGAAGCGGACCGCTACGCCGAGTACGTGCGAGTGCAGGCCGAGGTCAACCGCCTTGTCGATGTCGTGCGCGCCGATTGGAATGACGAGCGCATCAAGGTGAAGGTCCCTGCGAACATCGCGGACTCGATCGAGCGGCTCGATTGGATCTCCACCGTGCTGCGCGACCTTGCCGAACTGGATCCGCTTGCACTCGTCGGAGTCGAGTGGGCGCGCGCGCTGATCCCGGGTGAATCCGTCAGCATCCGCACCTACTGCAAGAACTTCGAAGAACGCGCGACGCGCGAACTTTGGCGCAAGATCGACGCCTACAACGACGCGATGAGCGAGCAGATCCCGCGCGGCGACGCTTCCTTGCTGCGCATCACCAATGACTACCGCGCGATGTTCGGGCACCGTCCCCTCGCGCTCGACCTCAAGGTGCTCATCGCTGCGCGAGGCCACGCGCAAGAGATGTCGAAGCTCGGCTACTTCTCGCACTTCTCGCCGACGCCGGGACGCAAGACGCCATCGGATCGCATGCTGCTCGCCGGCTACACGCATGGCGCTGGCGAGAACATCGCGCTCACGGATGGAGCCGAGGGCGCGCACCTTGCGTGGTGCCAGTCTTCTGGCCATCACCGCAATCTGCTGAGCCCAAACCACACCGAAGCCGGCATGGCTGGTGACGGTCGCTATTGGGTGCAGAACTTTGGCAACGGCCAAGGTCACGAGAAGGCGATCGAGGACGCGGCGAAGCCGCGCTGAGTTGCTCTGCAATGAGCGCACGCCTGTCGATGCCGGATGCGAGCGGCGTGGTCCGCGACGTAGCGCTGCCGGATGGGGACTGCGCGCTCGCTGCTCGCGGCAACGGCATCGAGCTCGGCGCGGTTGATCTCGCAGATGCCGAAGTGCGCATCGTGCGAACGCGGAAGGGGCTGCGGCTCGAACCGGTGCGCGCAGGCGCACTCGTGTCGGTGTCGGGGCAAGACTTGTTCTGCAAGGACCTCGCGCACGGGGACTGGTTCTCGGTCGGCGGTCGCCGGGTGTCGTTCGTCGCCGACGCAGCGGCGAGCGTCGCGCGCGCGCAGGCTGCGCCGCAGTCGCGCCGCAGCGCCGCATCGCCTGACGTTGAGCGTGCGCAAGCGCCGCAGCGAGTCGCGAGGACTTCATCGCGCACGTCGCCCGTGCTCGTCGGCTCGCTTGTGTCGCTCGCGTTGTTGTGCGCGTTCGTGGCGCTGCGGTTCTTCGAGTCCGCGACGAGCGACCGCGATCCCAAGGAACTGCTGACGTTCGCGACGATCCAACTCGAGAACGGCCAGTACGCTCGCGCTCGCGCCACGATCGAGGACGCGATGAAGAACGGCGACCTCGACATCCGACGCCAGGGCGAGGCGCTGCGCGCGCGCATCGACGCGGTCGAACGCGAGGCGTCGTTTGCGGTCGTGCTGCAATCGGCGCGCGAAGAGGACGAAGCGCTGCGTTCGTTCGTCGATCGCTATGCGCGCCCTTCGCTCGAACGGCCCGCCGCGCGTGAGTTGGCGTCGATGTGCGACGCGTGGCTCGCCAAGCATGAAGCGCAGCTCGCGCGCAACGCATCCGGCGACTCGTTGTTGCGCAGAGTGCGCGCGCTGCGCCAGACCGCGGCAGCGAAGGCGCAACTCGACCAACCGGAGTCAGCGCAGGACGTCGCGTTCGCGGCGCGAGCGCGGCTGCGCTTCATGGTGCGCGAGTACAAGGCGGCTATCGCGCGGCTCGACGCGTTCTTGGCGACGCATCCTGACGATGAGGCCGTGACTTCGGAGCGAGCAGCGATCCTCGTCGAAGGCAAGGAGTGGATCGACAAGCAGCAGAAGCGCATCGCGCAGCATGCCGACCGCGGCGAGTGGGACCGCGCGCGCGACGAGCTCGCGAAGATCGATCGCTATTCGCTGCTGCCCGAGTGGGAGCCCGCGTTCGCAGACGTTCGCGCGCGGCTCGCGGCCGATCAGGCTTCGGGCCGATAGAGAGCCACGAGCTTCTTCGCAGCGGCGTGGGGGAGCATGCGCCCTTGCGCCACTTCGGCGGATAGCTTCGGCAGCTCGCGTTGCACTGAAGGGCTCTTCGCAAACGCATCGTGCAGCGCGTCTTGGATCGCGGCCTGCATCCACTGCATCGACTGCGCGCTGCGTCGCTTGGCCAATCGTCCATCGGCGCGCATCGCCGCTGCGCGCAGAGCGATCGCGTCCCACAGCGCGTCGATGCCTGCGCCAGTCGTCGACGAGCCGGTGAGGACCGAAGGGATCTCGCCGTCGCCAGCGTGCAGCACGCGCAATGCGAGCTGGCACTGTTGTGCAGCGCGGTTGGCCGCGGCCGCGAGATCGCCGTCGGCTTTGTGCACGAGCACGAGGTCGGCAAGCTCCATCACGCCGAGCTTGATGCCTTGCAACTCGTCGCCAGCGGCGGGCGACAGTAGCAGCAAGAACACGTCGACCATCGTCGCCACCGCGGTCTCCGATTGGC
>JBEELK010000074.1:0-32443 GCA_041168165.1 Planctomycetota bacterium
CTCCGTTCTCGCTCCTTGATCTCGAACCAGATCCCAAGCCCTCGGCGACGGAGCCGTTCTTCAACCGGCTGCTCGGCGGCGAGTGGGGTCACACGGCGCTGCCGCGTCGTCGCGACGACGAGCCGTGCTTGCCGTGCTACTGCGGTCACTCGGGCTGCGTCGAGACGTTGCTGAGCGGACCGGGACTCGCGCTCGACCACGCACGCCGCATGGGCGACGCACAGTCGCGGCTCACCGCGGCCGAGATCGCTGCAGCGGCAGAGGCAGGCGATGCGCGCGCGATCGAATCGATGCAGCGCTATGCCGAACGGCTTGCGCGCGCGCTGTCGACGATCGTCAACGTGCTCGATCCCGACGTGATCGTGCTCGGCGGCGGCTTGTCGCAGGTCGACTCGCTCTATCGAGACGTGCCGGCGCTGCTGCAACGCAGCGTGTTTGCCTCCTTGGGCGCCGATCCGCTTGCCGTGAACCTGCGGCGCAGCGTCCACGGCGATTCATCCGGAGTGCGCGGAGCCGCGTGGCTCTGGCGCACAAACGGGCTCAGCCCTTCATCTGCTTGAGCTTCGCGATCGCGCCGAGCACGTTCTTGCCCGATGCGGCGCGCGTGCCAGTGCGGTTTTCAGCGACGCCAGCTTGCGCGTCGGAGTTGCTTGCTGCCGCAGCGGGCGCAGCCGGCTGTGCATGCGCCACAGGCTCGTGGTTCCCAGCGTGCGACTGCGACTGCGCGTGCGCAGGCTCGTGCGCAACGGATGCAGCGGCCATCGCTGGCGCCTTCTGTTGCGCGCTCGTGCGGATCGCCTGTTGGATCGACGCGATCGAGTTCGCAAGGCCCGTCATTTCGCGTTGGATCTCGCGGACCGAGTTCTCCAGGCCGCCTAGGTCCTTGTCGCGCACTTGGTCGACGGTGTTCGTCAGCTTGCCGACGGTCGTGTCGACGACGCGTTCGAGCCGTTGCATCTCCTCGTGCAGCGTGTCCTGGTTGGCGAGTCGCTCGAGCTTCTGGCCGTAGGCCTTGCTCGTGTCTTCGAGGCGCGTGAGGCTTTGCTTCATCTCGCCGTCGTCGAAGCGCTTGCCGATCGTCGCGATGCTCGTCTCGACGCGCTGCAGCGCCTGCATCAGCTGGGGATCCTGCGGCGCCTTCTCTGCAACGGCCGCGATCGCTTGCTTGAGGTCTGCTCCGAGCTTTTGGAACGAGTGCTCGAGCGGCGTGAGGTCCACGGACTGCGACTTTGCCGCCGACTCGACCTTCGCCAAGCCCTGCTGCATTGCGGTGTGGATCGTTTCGATCTGCTGCTTCTGCTGCTGGAGCTGCGCGGCGAGGTCGTTGCCTTGCTGTGCGATCTCCATCAGCGGCTTGCCGTACATCTTGAGCGCCTTCGTCAGGTTGCCGACCTTCTCGTCCTGGCGCTCGAGCGCGATTAGCACGCGCTGCAGTTCTTCGCCTTCCGCGGGCGGGCGCTCCGTCGAGAGTTGGTGCTGTTCGACGAGGTATTGCACCGAGCCCTGCAGTTCGGACTCCTTCTCGTTCTGCGCTTGCGCGAGCTGCTCATAGCGAGCCTGCGCGAGCGAGTGCTGGCGCCGCACGACGGAGAGCACGAAGAGCACGGCGCCGATCGTCAGGAGCACAGGCGCGTCGAGGCCGACGCTGCGCAGCGAGGTTGTCAGCGACGACGAGCCTTGCAGCACGGTCGCGACGATGCCGCCCATGAGGCAGGCCGCGCCGACCATCGCGCCGATGCCGGTCTTCTCCGACTTGGCCTGCGATTCGGTCGCCTTCGACGAGGTGCGCGCGCGCCGGCGGCGCGTCGCAGGCTCCGTTTCCTCGAGCGACTCGTCGGTCGTGTTCGCGTCCGACTCCGTCGCGATCTCCGAATCCTCGGACGGCAGCGGCTCTTCCATGGTCGCGGCCTTGGGCTTGCCGGCCCCGGTCGTCATGAAGTCCGGACCCAACAGGTCGTTCAGCATGTCATCGGTCGACGATTTGTCGTTCTGCTTGCTCATGTCCCGTTTCCTGCGGTGAGGCAGAGGGCGCGGCGGATAACCCCGTCCCCTTCGTCCGTGGATCGGCACCATGGCTGCTTTGGGTGAAGTCGCCCCGTTGCAATCGGGCTGCGGACCCCGGAAAAGAACCAGCCGGATGTCACGAAAGCTCAAGGGCATCGCCGCCGCACCCGGCATCGCCATCGCGCCCTTGGTCCACTTCCATGGGACGTTGGACTCCATTCCAACGTGGAAGGTTGCCCCGGAAGGCGTCGCCTCGGAGGGCCGGCGTCTCGACGAGGCCGTCGCAGAAGTGGGGCGTTCGATCCTGGCTCTGCGCAAAGAACTCGCCGACGCGCTGTCGAACCACGACGTGCGGATCTACGACGCGCAGGTCAGCATCCTGCACGACCCGACTTTCCGCGCCGACGTGGTGCGCGAGGTGGAGCAGCAGGGTTGCAACCTCGAGGTTGCGCTGCAGCGCGTCGTTGCGCGCTACGAGGCGGTGTTCCAGAACATGGCGGATGCGTCGATGCGCGAGCGCGCAGCAGACGTCCGCGACGTCGGCCGGCAGCTCGTCGCCGCGTTGATGGCTAAGGACCGCTCGAAGTACACCGCGAACGGTCGCGACTACCTGTTCGCCGCCGACGAGTTCTTGCCAAGCGACGCAGGCATCCTCGACCGCAAGCATCTGCGCGGCATCGTCACGGCGCACGGCGGCAAGTACTCGCACGGCGCGATCCTCGCGCGTTCGCTCGGCATCCCGGCAGTCGTCGGTGTTGACGACGTGATGTCCAAGGCCAGCAGCGGCACGATGGTCGTGCTCGATGGCGATAGCGGGCAGGTCGTCATCGACCCGGCGCCCGACGAGTTGGCGCACTACCAGCAGCGATTGCTGGAGCAGAAGAGCGTCGATCTCCGCGTCGCCGAGGTGCGGTTCCAGCCAGCGGTCACGCTCGACGGATCCGAGGTTTCGCTCTACGCCAACGTCGAAGGCGTGCGCGATCTCGAGAAGTTGGAGACGGACGCCATTGCAGGCATCGGCCTGTTCCGCACCGAGTTCGCGTTCATGGAGCGGCGGCAGTTCCCGACTGAAGAAGAACAGGTCGCGATGTATCGCCGCGCGATGCAAGGCAGCCGCGGCAAGCCCGTCACGTTCCGCACGCTGGATGTTGGCGGCGACAAGCCGCTGGGCTACTTCCGCACGCCAGAAGAACGCAACCCGGTGCTCGGTTGGCGCGGCCTCCGTCTGTGCCTCGATTGGCCGGACATCCTCTACACGCAGTTGCGCGCGATCCTGCGAGCAAGCGCGCTCGGCCACGCGCGCATCCTGCTGCCGATGGTGACGACGCGCAGCGAAGTCGTTCGCTGCCGCCAGGTGTTGGATCAGATCCTCGAGGATCTGCGCTCCTCGGGCGTGCCGTTCGATCCCAAGATCGAGTTGGGGATCATGGTCGAGATCCCGGTCATCGTGCCGGTGCTGCCAGAGATCCTGCCGTTGGTGGACTTCGTGTCGGTCGGCACCAACGACCTCGTGCAATACCTGCTCGCAGTCGACCGCGACAACCAGCGCGTCGCCAAGATGTACGACCCGTTCCATCCGGGCGTGCTTCGCGTGCTGCACCAGATCGTGCGCGCGGCCAACGCAGCGAAGAAGCCGGTGTCGATCTGCGGCGAGATCGCAGGCGACCATCACTTCACGCCGATCCTGCTCGGCATGGGCTATCGCGAGTTGTCGATGGCTCCCGTGTTCGTGCCGCGCGTGAAGCTGACGCTGCGCAGCTTCTCCGTCGACGAATGCCGCACGCTCGCCTCGACCGCGATCGCGCTCGAGTCGACGACTGCGGTGAGGAAGCTCGTCGGCGAAGAGGTCCGCGATCGTTGGGCCCGCTTCCTGCAAGCGGCACCGGGAGACGCGGCGACGTGAGCGCGCGCGGGCTGCGCCAGGGCGCGTGGTCCGTGCAGGAGCTGGACCGATTGCGCCAGCTTCTGCCGTGGCGCGGCGTCGATGGGGCTGCGGCGCTGTTGCGGCGGTCCAGTGACAGCGTGCGCAAGCGAGCTGCGCGCATGTTCAAGACCGCGTCGCGTCGCGGCGAGTGGAGCGAGGATGACGACACGTTGCTTCGCATCGCATGGGGCGCCGTCGAGCCGCGACTCTTGGGCACGATGCTCGGAAGGCCTTCGGCCGACGTGGCACGGCGCGCGAGCGCATTGCGCGGCAAGCAGAAGCGCGGCGAGTGGACGCACGAAGAGCAGAGGCTCTTGAAGCGACTCTACGGAACGCGGGCCGACGAGGATCTTGAGGTCTCGTTCCAGCGCCGCGCGGACGACATCGCAGCCAAGGCGAAGCAGATGTGCCTGCAGAAGGACAAGCGCTTCGCGTGCGCGCAGAGCGACAACGATGCGGTGCGAGCATCGCGCGCGCCGCGATGGTCGACCGCCGAAGTCGCCATGCTCCGCGCTGCATATCGCGACCACGACAACCTCGAAGTCGCGAAGAAGCTGGGGCGCTCCGTGGTCAGCGTCGCCAACAAGGCGTGGCAGCTCGGCCTGCAGAAGAGCGCCGCAGCATTGGCTCGGATCGGTCGAGCCAATGTCGCGCATCGGTTCGAGTCCGAAGCCTGAGCGCGGAGTCTCCCTTTTGCGCCCATGCCATCGGCGCGCCGCCCCATGCGCCTTGGTGACGTCGGGAATCGTGTCGGATTCCGCCTCAATGCTGCGCGTCGCGCATGCCGATCAACGGAAGGAGTTCGGTCGAGACCGGCCTCCACAACCGCTCGAGGAAACCATGGAAATCGTCGGCAAGAAGAGCCAAGGCCTGTCCGTCACGACGTTGAGCGAGGACAAGACCGTCATCATCTCGTTCAACGACCGTAGCCTGAACTTCTACGTCACCGACTCGCTCAAGGAGTCGCTGAAGGAAACGATCCAGTCGAAGATCGATGCTGGCTTCCAGCACTTCATCCTCAACCTCGACAACGTAAAGATCATCGACTCGTGCGGTGTCGGATTGATCATCGTCGCCAACAACGTGACGACGTCGAAGAGCTGCAAGCTCTACCTGAGCAACATCAAGCCGTTCATCGTCAAGATCTTCGAGATCATGCGCATCAGCAAGCACCTCGCGATCTTCGACAACGAGGACTGCGCGCTGCAAGCGATCAAGACCGGCGCGAAGTGACGCCATGCGTCGCCGCGGCCGGCGGTGGCGCAGCCTGAGTCGCATTCTGCCCGTCCGGCTCGGGCCTTGGTCGCTTCGATGCAGAGCGCGTTGGGACGGACGCTCGCAGTTGCATGCGAACCCGCGGCGCGCGGCGGCTCCGATCCCTTCCCGCAGTCGCTGACTGCGCACTGGTGCGCAGCAGGCTTGGCCGATGGCCTCGTGCAGTTGGCGCAAACCGACGCGCGCTTGCTGCTGCTCGATGAACGACTGTCCGATGCGCAACTGCGCTCGCTCGCCGCAGCTGCCGATCGCCGCGGCGTGATGGCAGCGCTAGCGGTCACGCGCCGCGACGCAGCGACGCTGCAGCGCGCGCTCGACCTGGGCTGCCGCAGCGCGATCGCGAAGGACGACGGCGAGAATGAGGCGAACGCACTGCTCGTCTCGGCTCAGGACCTGCACCGTCGCTTCCTCGCGGATCAGCACGATCTCAAGGGCCTCGAGAGCCGATACGAGAAGCTGCGCGAGCGCAGCGTGCGACAAGCGCAGCGCTTCGAGGAGATCCAGGAGACGTTCTTTCTCGACCTGTCCCGCGTCATGACCATCATCAGCAACATCGAGGACGGCATCGTGTTCGCAGATCGCGACGGCAACGTCGCTCTGCTGAACGCGGCCGCTGAGGATCTGCTGGGGGTCAAGGCGTTTGCCGCAGTCGGCAAGCCGCTTTGCGACATGCAAGGCCGCGCCGAGTTGATGTCGATCCTCGTGCGCGACCTGCAGCGCATGGGCGATGTGCGCGAGACGAAGCAGACGGTCGAGGTGCACCACAAGGAGCAGGACCTGCTCTACATCAAGTGCACGACGAGCCGCGTGCTCGACTACCGCGGGCAAACAGCTGGATCGCTGTCCGTGCTCGAAGATGTGACCGCCGAGTTCAAGACCGACCAGCTCAAGAACCAGTATCTGTCGATCGTCGCGCACGAGTTGCGCACGCCGCTCACGGGCATCAAGACGTTCTCGACGATGATGGCGAAGGGCACGCTCGGCCCGCTGACCGAGAAGCAGCAGCGCGTCGTCGACTCGATCCGCGAGCAAAGCGGGCGACTCGAGCACCAGATCGACAAGCTCATCAACCTTGGCCACCTCGAATCCGACGAGTATGGGCAAGACGTCGAGTCCTTCACGGTCGAAGAACTTTGCGCAGGGCTGTTCACTCCGTTCGAGCAACCAGCCCGCGATCGGCGCATTGCGCTGACGATGAACTGCTCCGTCGATCGCGCGACGATGGTGCACGCGGATCGCGCCGATCTCCGCCGCGCGTGCCAGGCAATCCTTGAGAACGCGGTCAAGTTCACGCCGGATGGCGGCGCCGTTCACGTCGAAGTCGGTCCGGGCAGCGACGGCACGATCCGGTTCTCGGTGCGCGACACCGGCATCGGCATCGACCCGCGTTACCAGCGCCGCATCTTCGAGAAGTTCTTCCAGGTCGAAGACCCGCTCACGCGCCACTACGGCGGTGCGGGGCTAGGCCTGTTCGTGGCGAAAGGCATCGTCGAGGCCCACGGCGGCCGCATCGACGTCGTGAGCAAGCTCGGCGCGGGCGCTGAGTTCTCATTCGCGCTGCCCGTCGAGGCGCCGGTCGCCGTCGCAACTCCGCAAACGCATCCAACCAGGGACTGAACTATGGAACGCACTGTCCTCATCATCGAAGACGAGAAACTCATCATCGTCTCCACGCAGATGGTCCTCGAGGCCGCGGGCTTCCGCGTCGAGTCGGCCACCAACGGCGAAGACGGCATCGCGAAGGCGAAGTCGCTCGCTCCTGACCTCGTGCTGCTCGACATCATGATGCCGGGCATCGATGGCTGGGAGACGCTGACGCGCTTGAAGCGCGATGCAGCGACTGCCAACGTCCCCGTGATCATCTTCACTGCGCGCGAGCACGCGCGCGGCCACCAGAAGAGCGCGGAGATGGGTGCTGCGGACTACTTCCGCAAGCCGTTCGAGCCGGACGAGCTGATCGAGTTGGTCGAGAAGCACGTCGTGCAGAAGGCCTGAGCCGGCTCCTTCCGTGCACGACATCGAGGTCGACGAGGCGCAGCGCGCGTTTGCGCTCGCGGTCTGGTCGCTCCTCGGCGCCGTCGCGAGCAAACACGGGGAAGCAGAGACTCGCGCCGCAGCCGCGCGCTGCTGCGCTGCATTTCGCCGCGCATGTAGAAGCGAGCCGCACTACGTGCTGCAGGTTCGCGGCGGCGCGTTGCATGGCAACGGAGCGCGCATTCGACCCGACGTCGCGCGCTTTGCCGCCACTGCGGGCGTGATCGCGATGTTGCAGGAGCGCGCCGTGAGCGACGTGCTGGTGCTCGCGTCTGCAGCGCCCGTGGACTTCGTGGCGCTCGCGCGCGCGCTGGTCGAGAGCAAGCCGGGCGTCGACCTCGCGCAGCGATTGATCACCGATGGATGCGATGCGATCCAAGTCGCGCAACAACTTGCGCCAGCGCTCGATCTCGACGTGGAGCGTGAAGAAGGCAGCGAGCCGCGGCCGCGCCTTCCATCGCAACTCGGCGCGGTGTTCGTGATGCAGCGATTCGCAAGCGCGCTCGGTCAGCGCGGCCCGCTCGCGGGACTGCACGCGCGGACGATCTTGCAGAACGTGCTCCACCGGATGCAGCGCCTCGACGCGGGCCTTGAGCCGCTGATGCGACTGACGCGCGACCCGCGGGACGCTAGCGAAGCGGTCAACGCATGCGTGCTTGCAGCGCTGACTGCAGAACAACTCGGTTGGGACGATGCGCGTGGATTCGACGCGGGCATCGCTGCGCTGCTCGGGCCCGGGCTCGTGCGTGGCATTGACGAGGAAGCGCTTCAACTCGGCCACGCTGCAGCCGCGGTGGCTTCCATGCTCGGCGCAGCAGCGCGTCCATCGGAAGCGATCGATCGCGCCGAGAAGCAGGGCGCCGTGACCGACGCGGTGGGTGAGGCGATGGAGATCGTGCTGGCGAGCGTCTGACGCAGCGCAGCGTCAGCTCTTCTCGAGTCCCGCTGCTGCGCGTGCGATCGCGTCCTCCGCTGCGGGGCCGTCGATGCCGCCGATGCGCATCGCGTCGCGCACTTCTGCCACGTCCGCCGAGAATCGCATCGCGCCGCGCGCGTGCGCAATCAGTTGCGGGATCTGTCCGAGCGCCGAGAGCAGCGCCACGGCGAGCAGTTCTCGCATCTTCACGTCGAGGCCGCTGCGGCATAGGACGCGGCCGTAGGCGGACTCGAGCACGAAGTCGTGGAAGTCCGGGTGGAACGACGCGAGCTTCTGCCGCACGGCCTCGTCGTTCTTGCCGTAGATCGCGGCAAACAGCGCGCGTCCGCGCGCGGCCTGCTCTGCTTGCGGCACGGCGCCTGCGCTGCGCACGGGAGCTGCCGTGGGCCACGCTGCGAGCGCATGCTCGAATGCGCTGACGACGCGCGGGAAGCCGCAGAACAGCGTTGTCTGCAGCAGTGCCTCTTCGACTTTGGCGCGATCGTCACGGGCCTCGCGCGCCTCCCTGGCGGCGGACGAAAGCGCGTCCCAATCCGCCCGCGCGGCTGCGACGGCAATGCGCAACATGCGTCGTGCGTCGTGCGTGAGGCGGAAGTGGTTGTCGGTTGGATCGGCGGCCATGCGCCGACTCATACCCGCGGTCGAACAGGTTCGCGCGGAGGACTTCAGGCCATGCGCGTTTCGCGCACCTTGCCGAGGATCTCCGCCGCTTCCTCGCCGGTGAGTTGCAGCATCTGTAGCGAGTCCGCGTCGAGCACGTCACCTTGGTAGCCGCCATCTGTTCCTGCCGCGGCGGCGTGCGCGAACGTGTTGGCTGCCTTGACCAAGAAGCCGCGCGCCCAGTCCTCGGGATTGGTCGCCGGGCTGTGGTGGTAGGTGACCGCCGCTTGCACCGCGTGCGCGAGCTTCCAGCGCCCGGCGAGCAGGCCGCCGACGTGCGCGTGGTTGAAGCCAAACACTTCGCCCTCCGCGCGCGCGAGCGGCACCTTGTGCGTGCGCGCGAGCTTCAACGCGTCGCGGAATCGGTCGTTCTGCGAGTCGATCAGGATCATCTTGCCGATGTCGTGGATCAGCCCGCAGGTGTAGGCATCGTCCTTCTGCAGGCTCTTGCCAGCTGGCGACTTCTCGGCGAGCAGCCTGCATGCGACTGCGGTTTTGAAGCTGTGGTCCCACAGCCAGTTCACATCGAGCCCTTCGATCGTTCGCCCGCTACCGAACGTGTTGAGCACGGTGGCTTGGACGACGAGGTTCTTGATGACCTTGAGCCCAAGGATCGAGCACGCGAGCTGGATCGACGAGACCGCGTTGCGCAGGCCGTAGAACGGGCTGTTGACGAGTCGCAGCACGCGCGTGGCGATTGCTGGATCCTTCTCGATGACCGCGGCGGCCTCCTTGGCCGAGCCATTGGGCGACTCGAAGATCTTGGTGATCTCCGTGAGGATCGTCGGGATCGTCGGGATGTTGACGGTGCCGTCGATCAGTTCTTCGAGTTCGGCGGTCGTGGTGATCATGGGGCTTCGGTGGCCCTTTCGACCTGCGGTCGGATCGACTTGACGCCGCGAAGTGCGCAGTTGGTCAGCGCATGCGCGTGAACGCGTCGCTGTCATAGCGATCGCGTTGGAGCATCGACGCCAAGGCATCCTCCTCAGGCGTCAATTGGTCCGGGCGCAATTCCATCCCGAGTGCCGCAGCGATGCGCTGCGCAAGTCGTCCGCGCAGTTCGCTCTGTCGAGTTGCCGCAACTTGGTCCGCGATCGCGGCGACGAACGGAGTGGCTTTGGGGCGCTCGACCACGATGGATCCGTGGTGCAGCACGCGTGGCCCATGCTGCGTGCGCACGCGCCGCTGCGCGGATCCGACGAGCTTCTGGCCTGTTCGATCGACGATGTCGTGGCGACCCGGATCTGCAAAGCACCAGCGGCTCGTCGGGCGGGCACCAGGAGCTGCGCCGGACTCCAGCCGAACGGCAGCGACATCGATGTCCGCCAGCGCCTCTAGCACCGCGTCGTGTAGGCACGCGTAGCTCGCTTCGACGTCCGTCGGCAGTGCGCTCGCTGGAAGCGCGAGCGCGTAGGTGACTTCGACGCCGTGGAAGATCGCGCCGCCGCCGGTCAGGCGGCGCACGATCGGCACGTTGGGCCCGAGGTCCAAGAAGTCGCAGTGGCGCTGGAAGTAGCCGAGCGACACCGAGTGGGGGGCCCAGGAGTAGAGGCGGAGCGCTGCGGTGTCTCCCGCGAGCAGCAACGCCTCGTCGCGCGCCATGTTGGCGGCGGCGGCGATCGCCGGTTCGTCGATGCGCCGCAGGATCACGAGGCTCGGGCTCGGATCAGCCTTCGGCTGCGCAGTGCGCGTCGTAGGCGGCGCCGTCCATCAGGTCCGCGGACTTGGCAGTCAAGCGCACCTTCAGCATCCACGACTTGCCGAACGCATCTTCGGTCAGCCACTCCAGGTTGTCGGGCAGCTCCTTGTTGACCTCGATCACCTCGCCGCTGACCGGCGAGTAGATGTCGCTGACGGCCTTGACCGACTCGATCTCGCCGAACGACTCGCCGGCGGTCACGTTGGAGCCCTTGTTGGGCAGGTCGAGGAAGACGAGGTCCGACAGGTGCGACACCGCGTAATCGGAGATTCCGATCGTCGCGACGTTGCCGTCGATCTTGCACCACTCGTGGCTCTTCAGATAGCTGCGGTCGTTGGGTCGCATGAGAAGGTCTTTGTTCAGCGGGAGCGCTTGTAGAAGGGCAGGCTCACAACCGTGCAGGGCTCGGCCTTGTCCTTGATCAGGAAGGTCAACTGCGTGCCGGGCGCCGCGAACGCGTCGCGAACGTAGGCAGTGGCGATGTTGGTGTCCAACGTCGGCGAGATGTTGCCCGAGCACACGTGGCCGATCTTTTCGCCGTCGGCGCAGATCTCGTAGCCCTGGCGCGGGCAGCGCTTGCTCGTGGTCGTGATGCCGACGAGGCGGCGGCCAGTGCCGCCCTTCTGCTGGATCGCTTCGAGCGTCGAGCGACCGACGAAGTCGTGCGTGAACTTCACGGCCCAGTCGAGGCCAGCTTCGAGCGGATTGGTCGTCTCGTCGATCTCGTGGCCGTAGAGCGGCATGCCCGCTTCGTGGCGCAGCGTGTCGCGCGCGCCGAGGCCAATCGGCTCCAGTCCATCCTGCTTGCCCGCCGCGAAGAACGCGTCCCACACCTTCGTGGTCAGATGCTGCGGCGTGTAGATCTCGAAGCCGTCCTCGCCGGTGTAGCCCGTGCGCGAGATCTCCATCACGGCGCCGCAGATCGTGCCGCGAGTCCAGCCGTAGTACTTGAGCGACGCGAGGTCCGCGTTCGTCATGCGCTGCGTGATCTGCTGTGACAGCGGGCCTTGGATCGCGATCATCCCGAGGTCGTCGGTCTGGTCGATCACCTGCACGTCGAAGCCCTTGGCCACGTTGCGCATGATCTTGAGGTCGCGCTCGGTGTTGCCCGCGTTGATGACGACGAAGAACTCCTTGCCCTTCGACTCCCACTCCGACGGTTCGCGGTAGACGAGGATGTCGTCCTGCGTGATGCCCTGATCGTTCAGGATCATCGAGTAGCGGATGCGGCCCGCGGGGATCGCCGCGGCGTCATTGGTCTGCAGGCGCTGCAAGAATGCTTCGGCCTGCGGCCCGCGCACGCGCACTCGGCCCATGTGGCCGAGGTCGAACAAGCCGGCCTTGCTGCGCACGACGCGCGCTTCGTCGAGGATGCCGCGGTATTGGACCGGCATGTTCCAGCCGGCGAACGGCACGATGCGAGCGCCGAGGCTCGCGTGAACGGACTTCAGGGCGGTGTCGCGCATGGCGTTTGGGGCGGCGGAGTCTACGGATGCGCCCCTGGGAAGGCACGCGCTCGCTTGCGACGAAGGCGCCAAGAGAAATGGCAGTCGAAGGCGCGCTGCGTCCGGATTCAGCCGCCGAGCTTGCGAGCCAACTCGTCGAAGTCCGCGGTACGCACATCGTCGCGGCGAAGCGGCGGCAGGTTGCGGAAGCGATCGCGCTCCGTCGTCGACAGGAAGTCGTCGCGGCCGTCGCGAGCCCGCGGCGCGGGATCGCCCACTTCCATCTGCGGGATCTCGTAGATCGGGCCGAACATCAGCAAGTCGTCGGACGACTCGGTCGGCATCTCGGCGCTGCGCACCGTCGACCGCCGTGCCATGCCTTGGCTGCCGGGCCGCACCGAGCGCCACGTTGCGCGTTCGCCAGTCTCCTCGAACGGCGAGCCGACGAAACGCGCCTCGATGCCGTCGGGGCCGGGCCGCATGCGCGCGAAGCGCTCGGGGTCGATGTTGCGCGCGTTGTTCATCTCGCGGCGGTAGCCGGCGAAGTCGCCGTTGCCGAGCGCGATGCGGCCAAGGTGCACATACGCAGTGAACTCGTCGCCGCCGAGATGCAGCACGCGCTCGAATGCGCGGCGCGCGGTCTCCTGACGTCCGAGTCGGAATGCGACCATGCCCATGAGGCCGGAGCCGCATGCAGCCAGTCGCTTTGCCAATCGTGCGAGGAATGCCAGCATCGAGCGGGGGAGGGTAGGGGCGGCGGCGCAATGCCGCAAGGTGCCCAACCGGCGCTGCTCGATGCGCAGGATGGGCCGATGCGGTCGTGCGTTCCGCCGCGGCGATTCGTCGTGCATGCGGTCCTGCGCAGCCGCCCCCTTTTGGCGGCGGCGGATTGGACGGATCTTGGGCCGACTCAACGCAGCCCCCTCTGGATGCCGATAGCGAAGCGATCCGCGGGAGCCCGGAATGCTCCTCGGCAACACCGTCGCATGGCACTCAGAGGGGATCTCGCAAGCGTCGACCTGGCTCAGGTCTTCCAGATGCTTGCGCTCAACAAGAAGACCGGCTTGTTGAGCATCCAGTCACCGCGTCTGTGGGAGGTCCTCTACTTCCACCCGCGCGGCGTGACCCTCTACTACAACCCGCACGGGTTGCTCGATCGCGCGCTGCAGACGTTTGTTCGCGTGGGTCGCACGGAGCAATCGGCGATCGACGAGGTGCGCGACCATGCTGCTCGCCATCAGCACGAGTTGTGGGATGCGCTGCTTGCGGGCGGCTACCTCACCGAAGAAGAGCTGACGGCGCAGATGCGCTACGAGGTCGAGGAAGAGATCTACGAGCTGTTCTTCTGCCGCGACGGCCGCTTCGAGTTCCTCGAAGGCAAGGACTCGCTGCCCGAGCGCGAAGGCGTCGTCGATCCTCGGTTCTTCTTCAACACCGAGAGCGTGATCATGGAAGCCGCTCGTCGCATTGACGAGTGGTCCTACATCGCGGACCGGATCCCATCCGGGCTCGAGGCGTTCCGTCGTCGAACGAAGGCCGCTGCGCCCGAGGACCTCGGCGAAGAAGGCGTGATCGTGCTCAACTGCGTCGACAGCCGTCGCACTGCCAGTCGCATCGTCGAAGCTTCGGGTCTGTCCAACTTCGTCGTCTTCAAGATGCTGACGCAGTTGCTCGACGCAGGGATCGTCGAGCACGTGCCCGCCGACCAGTTGCTCAAGATCGGCCAGTCGTGCATGCGCGATGGCCGCCATGAGGATGCGATCTCGCTGTTCGAGAAGGCACTCGAGCTCGAGGTCGGCGTGCCCGATGTGCACTCGCTCGCCGCTGCGGCCTACAAGCAAACGGGCCAATTCGAGCGCGCTAGCTACCACCTCTCGTGCGACGCTGAGTTCCGCATCGCGAGTGGCGATGCGCGCGGCGGCGCCCTGCGACTGCGTGCAGCAACGTTGATGCTGCCGACGGATCTCGCGGCGCGTGAGCGGCTCGTCGAAGTGGCGCTCTCGCATGCCGAGGTGCGCCTGCCGGACTTCGACGCGGTGGCCGAGGGTAAGGAACTGGTGGACTTGTGGCTCGCCGCCAACGACCTGCGCCGCGTGCGCGGCTTGTTGGAACGGCTGTTGACGGTCCATCCCGAGGACATCGAGCTGAAGCATCAGCTGATCAACGTCCACACCAAGGCGGGCGACCAGCAGCGCGTAGTCCAACTCTACGAGTCGATTGCAAAGTCGCTGGTGGCGCAGGATCGGCCGATCGAGGCGATCGCCGCGCTACAGAAGATCCTGATGCTCGACCGGTCGCGTCGCGACATCGCCGAGCAAGTGCGGCAGCTCTACGCGAAGGACGAGCGTTCGCGTCGTCGTCGGCGCGCGCTCGCGACTCTTGGCGCGTTCTGCGCGCTGCTCGTAGCACTCGGCATTGCCTTCTCGGTCTACGACGAGACCGCGGCCGCGGAGTTCGCGCACATCGACGTGGAGACTCGTGTAGCCGCCGATGAGTTCGATGCGGCGGCAGCGGTGTACGACGAGTTCCTGGTCAAGTATCCGCTCACGAGCGCTGCCAAGCAGGCTCGCGCGGAGCTCGTGCGCATCGACGGATTGCGCCAGAAGCGTTCAGCCGAGTTCGAAGCGCAGCGCGCCGCTCGCGACGTCGAGCGCCAGAAGCTGCGCGGCGACTACAAGACGGAGTGGGCGCGGCATCGCGAGCTGTTCCAACAAGGCAAGCCCGAAGACGCGCTCGCAGTCGTCGAGAAGGTTCGCGCGATGGTCGCGGCCGCTGGCGGCCCGGACGACATCGCGTGGGCGCTGGAGGAGCAGGTCGACAAGACGTGCACGATGTTGCGCGACTTCGTCAAGAAGGCCGGCGACCTCGCGGACAAGCGCATGCGTGCGCTCGAGTCCGACCGCGTGCAAGACGCGTGGTCGCTGTCCGTCGAACTGCACGGCGCGTACGAGATCACGGAGGCCGCGCGTCGGTCGCCGATTCCATTCATGCTGCGTTCGCGTCCGTTGGGCGCGCGCGTGCTGAAGGACGGCAAGCCGGTGATGGTCCAGCGCGACGGCAAGTCCGTCGAAGCCAAGACTCCTGCGCTGCTGATGTGCGGCAAGCAACCGGAGGCATTCACGCTGGAGCTCGAAGGCTTCTCGCCGGCGCAAGTCACGGTGCAGGCCATGCAGCGCGCGAGCACGGAGGCGCCATTGCCCGTGATCCCCGCGCATCGCGTGCACTTCACGGAACGCGTGCAGACCGAAGTCGCCGCCGCTGGCGGATGGGTCATCGCGGGCTTGCGCAACGGCAAGCTCGGCATCGCGTCTGCGCGCACCGGCCAAGTCCTCCGCATCGTCGATCTCGGCGGCCTTCGCGCCGTCGAAGGGTCGCCGTTCGCGATCGGCGATCGCGCGTGGTACTTCACCAACGAAGGCACGCTGGAGTGCACGTTGCTCGAGACGGGCGAGAGTGCCCCGGGCTGGCCCATCCAAGCGTCGAGTTTGCCGCAAGGTAGGGTCACGCTGCGCGATGGCCGCATTCTCTACGTCGATCGCGACAACGTCGCGCACTGCGTGGACCAGACGAGCGGCCGCGTGTTCTGGTCGCGCCCGCTCGATGCGCAGACGACGGGCGCGCCTTCGCTCGAACGTCGCATCGCGCGCATCGCGCATCCCGATGGCCGCATCGTTCGCATCGACGCCAACGACGGGAAGCTGCTGCCCTCGCACAAGAGCCCTTCGCCGCTGACGACCGGCGTGGTGGCCCACGAGGACATGCTTTGGTTCGGCTGCGCCGACGGCAAGCTGCGCGCCATGGACGACCGCACCGGTCGCATCGTGTGGACCTTCGACCTCGGACGCGTCGCGTCGGATGGCGAAGTCGCCTGCACGCGCACTGCGGTGGTCGCAGCAGCAGATGGGCGCGTCGTGCTGCTCGACAAGCGCACAGGCAAGCAGACGGCGCAGTCGCTGTTGCCGGCGCCGATCGTCTCGATGCGCATGCATGGCGGCAGCGTGCTGACCGTCGCTCGCGCGCAGACTCCGGGCAACGACGACGCGCGCGACATGCTGCAGGCGCGCGATGCGTCGACGCTCGCGATGCAGTGGGAATACGAGGACACGGGCATCTTCTCCGGCGCTGCTGGCGTCGGCGGAATGTTCGTGGCCGTGGCGGGGGCCGACGGTGACGTCGTGCTGCTGCGATGATGTCCGGGCCGAACGGGAGGCGACGGTGAATCTGATCCAACGTCTGAAGATCTGGAAGGAACTGCGTCGGCTCGAGGCGCGCGTGCGCGAAGAGCCATCGCCATCGACGTTCGTCGATCTCGGCCAGGTCTTCCTCAACCTCGACATGCAGGAGCGCGCGCTCCAGGCAGCTGAGGATGGTCTATTGCTGTTCCCCGATTCGGCGGAGCTCAAGAAGCTGCGCACGGTCGCGCGTCGCGGCGTCGATCGCGCGCGCACCGACGAGTTGCGGGCTCGCATCGAGAAGAACCCCTCCAACCGCCTGTATGGCGAACTCGTCGCGATCCTCGCCGAGTCCGGCGACGCCGGCTCGCTACACGCGACGTGCGAAGAGTGGAGCGTGCGGTTCCCGCACGACGCAGGACCGTTCCTCTGGCTCGGCCAGTCTTGCTTGCAGTCGTTCTACCGCAGCCTCGCGTCGCGCGACGGCATCGAAGCTGTCGCGGCGCTCGAGCGCGCGATCGGGCTTGAGCCCAAGCAAGTGCGCGCTCGCGTGCTGCTCGCGGAGCTGTTCTATCGCGTCGGCGCCACGCAGCGCGCGCGCACGCTGCTCGATGCGGTTCCGTCGGAAGGCGACGACAGCGAACTCCAGAACCTGCGGCGCCAAGTTGCAGCCGCGCGCTCGCTCGGCAGCGATGTCGAAGAGTTGCTGCGCTCGGCCGAGGAGAACGGATTGCTGCCCAACGCGCCGCCGACTGCTGCAGTCGCTTCGCGTGGCGATGACGGCATTGCCGCGATCCGCGATTCGCTCGCCGCGATCGCGGAGATGGAAGGCGTCGAGAAGGCCGCCTACATCCGCGGCACGCGCGCGCTCGTGAAGGGCGACATCAAGGACGGCAAGGACCCGTTCTTGCGCACGGTTCGCGTGGTCGCCAAGGCAGGTCACCGCTACAGCCGCAGGCTCGACGTCGGCAGCTTCAAGCGCGGAGTCATTCAAGGCCCGTTCGGCGTGTTGTGCATCTGCTGCTACGGCGAAGTGCTCGCCGCGGTCCAGTGCTCCGCGGATGCGCCGACGGATCGCATCCTCGCCGAGTTGCAGGAAGTTGTCGCAAGCTCGCTCTACGCGATGGGAGTTTCGCAGTGAACCCGATCCAAGAAACGCTCGAGGACTTGCGCCACGTGTCCGGAGTGAAGGGCTGCATGGTCGTCACGCACGATGGCCTCGTCGTCGCCGACTCGCTGGGCCCGCGCTACCGCCAAGACATCGTCGCGGGATTGTCGTCGTATCTGGCGATGACAACCAACCGTGCGCTCGCCGAGGGCGGACTCGGCAAGTTTGATTCGTTTGTGCTGCATGCTGCTCACGGCAAGTCGGTGTTCCACGACATCGGCGAAGCGGTGCTCGTGGTCCTCATGGACCAGTTCGCGGACCTGGAGCAAGGTCGTCACGAGCTGCAGTCCGCAGTGCAACGTCTGCGCCGATCTGCTCGCCTCGGCTGAGCGACGGGATCGCTATGCAGTTGGCCAGGAGGCCGCGCGAGGGAGGCTCGGAAGCCCGCCCTCGTTCGCAAGCGCTTGTGCCCGAAGAACCCCGCGCGCGCGTGGATGAGTTCCCGCTCGCTTGCGGCTCCACCGCTGCGGAATGGGATGGAGCCCCTTGGCGGTGCGACCAACCGGCGGATCCGGATCTGGATCGAATCGCCACAGTCGCGTGCCTTTTCCTCAAGACTCCGGGCAAGTCTGGCCGATCACGGACCGACGACCCGAGCGAACGTCTCCGTGCTGGAGCGCGTGGTATCGGGCTGTCTCACCGACTGCTGCTTGGAGCGACCGACCTATGGTCCAGATCAACTTCGCGCTGAAGGAAGTCAACTGCAAGATCGTCTTCTACGGTCCCGGCATGAGTGGCAAGACCACCAACCTGGAGATCGTTCATCAGAAGGCTCCTGAGGAGAACAAGGGCGAGCTGACGTCGATCTCGACGGACGGCGACCGCACGCTGTTCTTCGACTTCATGCCGCTGGACCTCGGCAACGTCGCAGGCATGCGAACGAAGTTCCAGCTCTACACGGTGCCTGGCCAGGTCTACTACAACTCGACGCGCAAGCTCGTGCTGCAGGGCGTGGACGGCGTGATCTTCGTCGCGGACTCCGATCCCGAGAAGATGCCGGAGAACATCGAGTCGTATCAGAACCTGATCGACAACCTGACGGAGTACGGCAAGGACATCCGCGAGCTGCCGCACGTCATCCAATACAACAAGCGCGACTTGCCGAACGCGATGTCCGTCGAGGAGATGGACCGCCAGATGAACAAGTTCGGCGTGCCGACGTTCGAGGCCGTTGCTTACACCGGCGAAGGCGTCTTCCCGACGCTGAAGACGCTGGCGGGAATGGTGCTCGAGAGCATCGACCGCATGGATAGCCGCAGCAGCAAGCGTCCGGCCGCCGAGGCGCCGCGCACTGCAGCGCCTGCCGCACGCGGCGCTCAGCCGACGCGCACTGCCGCTCCGGCTGCTCAGAAGAAGCCCGCTGCCGCTCCGCAGCGCGCAGCAGCCGCTCCGGCTACGCAGCGCGCCGCCGCTACTCCGGCGACTCGCACGGCTCCGGCCAAGGCCGCTGCCGCAGCGCCCGCAACTGCGGCGACTGCCAAGCCCAAGGCTCCAGCCGCTCGCACTCCCGCGACTCCCGCGCGTACCACGCCCGCTGCGCAAGCAGCACCTGCGGCGCGTCGCCCAGGCATGCCGGCGCCCCGCGCGGCCCAGCCTGCGCCCAAGAAGGGCGGCGGCATGGCGATGGTCGTCGGTCTGTCGGTGCTGCTGATCGCAGCTGCCGCCGGCGTCGTCTGGTTCTTCTCGAGCAACAACCTGCTCTAAGCAGGAAGGCGCAGCGATGAGCAACCCAAACAAGATGTCGCGCAACGAGAAGCTGCGCCACGACCGGCTCACCTTCTACAAGGACGACATCGAGCAGATCGACAAGCTGCTCGCTGAGTTCCTGCGGTTGTCGGGCGCAAAGTGCGCGCTGCTGATCGACAAGGAAGGCCACCTCGTCACCAAGCGAGGGGAACTTCGCACGATCGACATCGACACGATCTCGGCGCTCGTCGCCGGATCGTTCGCTGCGACCAAGGAGATGGCGCGCCTCTTGGGCGAAGAAGAATTCACCGCGATGTACCACCAAGGCGAGAGGGACAACATCCAGCTCGGACTGGTGGGCGATCGCACGCTGCTCACGATCCTGTTCGACGATCGCACGACGGTGGGAATGGTCCGCCTCTACGCCAACGAAACGGCGAAGAAGTTGGCCGACATCTACCGCGCGTCGCAGGAGCGGCATGGCGATGACCCTGGCCTCGGCGAGGCCTACGGTCAGGACGCCAAGAAGTCGCTCGACAAGTTGTTCGACTGAAGTCGAGAGCAGTTCGATGCGGCGCTGCCGCGGTCGATGCGCACAAGGCGCGTTCGTCGTTCGATCGACGGACGCGCCTTGTGTGTTTTGCGCACTGCAAGTCCGCAACGTTGCGATGCGATGCGCGTCGTTCGTGCTGCGTTGCGATGCATGCATCGATGCGAGAGGTGCGCGCATCGCATCAAGAGCGCGCGATTTTTGAAGATTTTCTGGAGTCCAGAAGCGGTGAGTTGCACTGCGATGATTGATGCTATGCAACGCATGGAATCGCAGAGATAAATACCGATTCGCAAATGCAATCCGTTGCGCATCGTTGCGGTATCTGCCGATGGCTACGGACTTTCCGGTGAATTCCAAACTTCGATCGGCCGATCTGCTTCTTCAGATCAGGCGTAGGTTCGCTTCGTCGTGTAGCGCACCCCCCTCGATCCCAACCCAACTCAAGAACAAGGACAGATCGATGGCTGCTAAGAAGAAGGCTAAGAAGGTTGCCAAGAAGGCCACGAAGAAGGCCGCTCCGAAGGCTGGCAAGAAGACGGCGAAGAAGTGAGCCGCCTGTAGGAGTCGCAAGGCTCCGAACCAAGGTTTCGAAACGAGGCTCGGCTAGTCCGAGCCTCGTTCTTTTTCGGGCCTCGTTGTGCTGCGGTCGCGAACTGTGCGACTCGCCTCGACCTGCTGCGATCTGCGCGGTCGATTTCGCGGCGAATGCGCCAGCGATCCAACTCCGCTATCGATCAGTGCAGGCGGTGCCCAGGCTTCGCGCCGACATCGGGCGTCAGCAAGAACGCTTCGCCATCGCCGCCTGCGGCCACGACCATGCCTTCGCTGAGGCCGAACTTCATCTGACGCGGCGCGAGGTTGGCGACCATCACGACCAACCGACCGACGAGTTGCTCGGGCTGGTAGTGCGCCTTGATGCCGGCAAACACGTTGCGCGTCTCCGTACCGCCGAGGCTCAGCGTGAGCCGCAGCAGCTTCTTGGCCTCGGGCACCGGCTCGGCCGCAACGATGCGCGCGATGCGCAGATCGATCTTCTGGAAGTCCTCGATCGTGATCTGAGGAGCGAGCGGCTCCTTCGCGAGCGGGCCGCCGTCATCGGTCGCCGCTGGCGCCGCAGCCACGGGAGTGGGCGCTGCCGCCTCGGCTGCGGCCTTCGATTGGGAGAACATCGCTTCGAGCTTCTCGGGTTCCATACGGTTCATCATGTGTTGGAAGCGGCCGACCTTGGATCCAGAGATCGGCGTCGCGGCCTGCGCCCAACTGCGGATCGGGTCCTGCAACAAATCTCCGCACTTCTGCGCAAGGTCCGGCATCACGGGCGCCAGGTAGACGCAGATCTGGCGGAACAGGTTGAGCACGACTGTGCAGACCTCTTGCAGCTCGGCGGCGCGCGCGGGGTCCTTCTTGATCGTCCACGGCGCCTTCTGCTCGACGTACTCGTTGGCTGCGTCTGCAAGGACCATGCACAGCCGCGTCGCTTCTTTGTAGTCGCACGACTCGTAGGCGGCGGCGATCGGGTCGCTCATCGAGGCGCCGTTCGCAAATCGACCGCCGTCGTCGGGGTAGGTCGCGGACAGCCCCGTGCCTTCGACGAAGCGCGCCGAACGACTTGCGAGGTTGACGACGCGGCCAACGAGGTCGCTGTTGACCTTGCCGACGAACTCCTCTGGCACGATGTCGAGGTCATCGATGCGCGGCCCGAGTTTGCTCGCGTAGTAGTAGCGCAGGTAGCTCGGGTCGAGGCAGTCGAGGTATTGGCGCGCAGTCACGAACGTGCCGCGCGACTTCGACATCTTCTCGCCGCCGACGCGCAGGAAGCCGTGGATGTGCACGCGCTTGGGCAGGCTGTAGCCGCCTATGTGCAACATCGCGGGCCAGAACAGCGTGTGGAAGTAGGTGATGTCCTTGCCGAGGAAGTGCACGACCTCGCACTGCGGGTTCTTCCACCAGCGATCGACGGAGTCGCCCTTCTTCTCGCACCACTCGACCGTCGACGCGATGTAGCCGACCGGCGCGTCGAACCACACGTACCAGAACTGGTCCTTCGCGTCGGGGATCGGGAAGCCGAAGTAAGGCGCCGGCCGCGACACGTCCCAGTCCTGCAGCGGCTTGTCGAGGAAGTGGCCTGCGAGGTAGTTGGCGACCTCTTGCTGCAGTGCGCCGCTGTTCTGCGTCCAGTCCGTCAAGAACTGCTGAAGCGGCGTGAGTTGCACGAACAACTGCATGCTCGGCCGGAGTTCCGGCGCAGCACCGCTGTG
This sequence comes from Planctomycetota bacterium, assembly GCA_041168165.1. Classification (GTDB taxonomy): domain Bacteria; phylum Planctomycetota; class UBA1135; order UBA1135; family UBA2386; genus SXPK01. The sequence goes on from JBEELK010000074.1 coordinate 21,816, forward strand.
CACGCTCTTCGGGTTGCCGAGTTCGGTTGCCGAGTAGGTCGCGCCGCACTTCTCGCAGCTGTCGCCGTATTGATCCTGTGCGCCGCAGCGCGGGCAGTTGCCTTTGACGAAGCGGTCCGCGAGGAACGTCTTCTGCACCGGGTCGAAGAGCCGCTGCACTTGCCGTTCGACGACCATGCCGCGCTCGCGCAGTCGCCGCCAGATGCCGTCGCAGACCGCCTTGTTGGCTGGACTGTTGGTCGAGCCGTAGTGGTCGAACGAGATGCCGAACGCCGCGAAGTCGCGCTGGTGCTCCTCGCTCATCGACGCGATCAACGCCTCGGGCGTGCGGCCCTCCTTCTGTGCGCGGATCATGATCGCCGCGCCGTGCGTGTCGTCGGCGCACATGTAGCCGACCTCATGGCCGCGCAGGCGTTGGAAGCGCGCCCAGATGTCGGTCTGGATGTACTCGACGAGGTGGCCTAGGTGGATCGAGCCGTTGGCGTACGGCAGGGCGCTGGTGATGAGGATCTGGCGCGGCATTGGGGGGAGAGAAGGTAGCAGGCCCCTCACGAAAGTAGGAAGCCTGCGACGATCCGCGGCTTCGGCTGGGCCGATCGCATCGGCAGTTGCCCTGCGGCGGCAGCGGCTTGCGCGCTGCCGTTCGTGAGTGCGGGCATCCGCACCGTCCCGCCCTGCGAACGACTCCGCGGGTCGCGCTCGCCCCGGGCGGCTTCCCTTGCTCGCTGCGGCTGCTTATCCTCCTCGCCCCGAAACCCAAAGACGGCCGCCTGCTGGCCGATCGCCACGCTTCGACCATGACCGACCAATACAAGGCTCTCGACTTCTACAACGTGGATGAACTCTTCTCGGACGAGGAGCGGATGATCCGCGACACGGTCCGTGGTTGGGTGTCGGACCGCTTCATGCCGGTCATCGAGGAGCACAACCGCAACGCGACGTTCCCGATGCACCTGATTCCCGAACTCGGCGAGTTGGGCGTCTACGGCTCTTCGCTGAAGGGCTACGGCTGCGCGGGCCTCTCGCCGATCGCCAGCGGCCTGATCTGCCAAGAACTCGAGCGCGGCGACTCCGGCCTGCGTTCGTTCGTCTCGGTGCAGGGCTCGCTCTGCATGTATCCCATCTGGGCGTGGGGCAGCGAGGAGCAGAAGCAGAAGTACCTGCCCGGCATGGCCGCCGGCAAGATCATCGGCTGCTTCGGCCTTACCGAGGCTGACTTCGGCAGCAACCCAGGTGGCATGCTGACGAAGGCCGTTGCGGATGGCGATTACTACGTGCTGAACGGCAGCAAATACTGGATCACCAACGGCTCGATCGCCGACGTCGGCATCGTCTGGGCCAAGCTCGACGGCGTCGTTCGCGGCTTCCTCGTCGACAAGGGCACGAAGGGCTACGAAGGCCGCGGCATCAAGAACAAGTTCTCGCTGCGCGCGTCGGACACGAGCGAGCTGATCCTGCAAGACGTGCGCGTTCACAAGTCGCAGATGCTGCCCGGCGTCGAAGGCCTGAAGGGCCCGCTCGGCTGCCTCACGCAGGCTCGCTACGGCATCGCATTCGGCGCGATCGGCGCTGCGCAGGCCGCCTATGACGAGGCGTGCCGCTACAGCCAGATGCGCATCATGTTCGACAAGCCGATCGGCCGCTTCCAGCTGGTGCAGAACAAGCTGGTTTGGATGGCTGCTGAGATCACCAAGGCACAGCTGATGTGCTGGAAGCTCGGCAAGATGAAGGAGAACAACACGATGCAGCACTGGCACGTGTCGATGGCCAAGCGCAACTCGTGCTGGATGGCGCTCGAGTGCTGCCGCCTCGGCCGCGACATCCTCGGCGCGAACGGCATCACCGACGAGTACCAGATGATGCGCATCATGTGCAACCTGGAGTCGGTCATCACCTACGAGGGCACGCACGACATCCACGCGCTGATCGTTGGCCGTCAGCTGACGGGCCTCGACGCGATCATGTGATCGCGGTTGGAGTCACAGAATGCTGCGCGAGCCGCGTCGGGGCAGAGGCCCTGGCGCGGCTCGCGGTGTTTCTGGGCCACGTGGTTTGAACTCGCCGCAAGGCGCGCGCGGGTCTAGTCGTCCCGCTACCCTGATCGTCGATGGGCAAGGAACACCCGCACATCGATGACGCGCTGCGCACGTTCGTCGAGTCTCAGCACGTCTTCTTCGTCGCCACGGCCCCTTCTGGCCCCTCCGGTCACGTCAACTGTTCGCCCAAGGGCGGCGAAGCGCTGCGCGTGCTCTCGCCGCACACGATCGCCTACGTCGATCGCGTCGGCAGCGGCGTCGAGACCATCGCGCATCTGCGCGAGAACGGCCGCATCGCCATCCTGCTCTGCGCCTTCTCCGGTCCGCCCAGGATCGTGCGCTTCCATGGCCGCGGCCAAGTCCTGCTGCCCGGCGATGCTGAGTTCGAACGCCTCGCCAACGACTGGGGCACCGTCCGCCTCGGCGCGCGCAGCATCATTCGCGTCGATGTGAGTCGCGTGTCCACGTCGTGCGGCTTTGGCGTTCCGCGCATGGATTACGTCGGCGATCGCGACGAGATGGCGACTTGGTGCGCGAAGAAGGGCGAGGACGGCGTGCGCGACTACGTGCGCCAGAAGAACGCGACGAGCCTCGACGGATTGCCGGGCCTCGACGCTCAGTGACGCGAGTCACGTCTGGGGCCGCGCGCGCGACGCGTCGCTCTCGCGCTCGCCTCAGCCCGCCAGCGCCGCCTTGATCGCCGCGATGTCGCCGTCGAAGTCCTCGACCGTGCGCGGTCCAAACGACACGCGGATGAAGTGGCGCAGCGGCGAGGCTTCGCCACGGCGCTGCATGTCGCACAACTCGCCGGGCAGGATCGCTGCCTTCTGTTGGAACAGACGGCGATTGAACTCCGCTGCCGTGAGACCGTTGGGCAACTTCATCCAGCAGTAGAAGCCGCCCGTGCCCGTGAAGTCCTGCAGCCCGAGTTGCTTCAGCGCGTCGATGTAGCGGCGGCGTTGGCTGCCGTAGAACTTCGCGATCGCCGTGCGCGCCGCGTCGATGTGGCTCTGCTCGAACAACTGCAGCACGTAGTTCTGGCTCAGTTGGCTGACGCCGCCCATGCCATACGACGAGAAGTTCTTGAGCGTTTCGAGTTCGCGCGCAGGTCCGATGACCCAGCCCGTGCGCGCGCCTGGCGCTTGCAGTCCCTTGGTCGCTGCGCCGATCACGAACAGGTTGTGATCGTCGATGTTCTTCACGTGCGCGAGCACGCTCATCGGCGGCTCGGCGAAGAACTCGTAGGCCTCGTCGATCAGCGCCGCGAAGTTCGACTCCCTCGTCCACGCCGCGAGCTTGTCGAGGTCGCTCGATTGCAGCGTGACTCCGGTGGGGTTGCCGGGATTGCTGCGCAACAGCATCTGCCGCGCGGCGCCGCTTGCTTGGTGCGCCTTGCGATGGTCGTCGAGCGATGGCCGGAAGCGATTCTGTTCATTGCTCGGAACGACGGTCCATTCGCGCTCGCAGTGCCGCAGCATGTCCCAATACGGCGTGTACTCGGTCTCCTCGATCGAGATGCGCAGGTCCTTCTGCATCATCCAGAGCAGCGCAACGAGGCCGGGGCGTCCGCCGGCGAACAGCATCACGTTGTCCGTGGTGAGTTGGCAGCCGTAGTGGCGGTTGTAGTAGCCCGCGATCGCCTTCTTGAGCGCTGGCGTGCCATCGGCCTTCGGATACATGCGGTCCAGGTGGGTGACCGGCAGGCTCGAAGGCAACTCGGGGCCGCCGGGCACTCTCGTCGTCAATGGGAAGCCCTGGCTCATGGGGCGCGTGCCAGGGTCGCCGATGTACGAGCTCGTCTCCTTCGCGAAGGCGAACAGGATCTGGTAGATGCCCATCGGATCGCGCGGCGAAAGCATGCTCATAGAGCGCATCCTCGCGTTGCGTCCCTGCTGCGTCAAAGCCGCGCCCTGCGGCCTGCTCTAGCGCGCCGGCTCAGCGCGCCTTCGAGTTGTGCTCGACCGCGGCCGCGATGAAGTCGCGGAACAGCGGCTGCGGCTGCAGCGGCTTCGTCTTGTATTCGGGGTGGAACTGCACGCCGACGAAGAACGGATGGTTGGGCAGCTCCACAATCTCGACGAGATCGAGCTTCGGATTGACGCCCGACATCACCATGCCCGCTTCCGTGAGCCGCGAGCGGTAGGCGTTGTTGAGCTCGAAGCGATGGCGGTGGCGTTCGCTGATGAGGTCCTTGCCGTAGGCCTTGTGCGCACGCGTGCCGGGCTTGATGGAGCAGTCGAACGCGCCGAGACGCATCGTGCCGCCCTTGTCGTTGACTCGCTTCTGCTCCTCCATCAGCGAGATCACCGGGTTGGCAGCTTGCGGGTCATACTCCGTCGTGGTTGCGTCGGTGATGCCGAGCTTCGCGCGCGCATACTCAACGACCGCTGCTTGCATGCCGTAGCAGATGCCCAAGAACGGGATCTTGTTCTCGCGCGCATACTTGATGCTCGCGATCTTGCCTTCGAAGCCGCGCTCGCCGAAGCCGCCTGGCACAAGGATGCCATCGACGCCCGCGAGGTGCTTCTCGGCGCCGTCGTTGTAGACCGACTCGGCCGAGACCTTGCGCAACTTGATCTTGGCTGCGTTCGCGATACCCGCGTGGTTGAGCGACTCGTAGATCGACTTGTAGGCGTCGTGCAGCTCGATGTACTTGCCGCTGACTGCGATCTCGATCGTGTGCTTGGGCTCGCGCACGACCTCGAGCATGCGCTCCCAGTCGCTCACGTCGGCGTCGCGCTTGGGCTCGATGTGCAACTGGTCAAAGATGCGGCGCGGCAGGCCCGACTGCATCAGCATCAACGGCACCTGATAGATCGAGAACTCGACGTCCTTCTCCTCGATCACGGCTTCGGGGCGCACGTTGCAGAACAGCGAGATCTTGCGCGCCATGTCTGGCTCCATCGCGATCTCGGTGCGGCAGATGAGAACGTGCGGTTGGATGCCGATCTCGCGCAGCTTGCCAACGGACTGCTGTGTCGGCTTCGTCTTGAGCTCGCCCGACGCGCGCAAGAATGGCAGCAACGTCAGGTGGATGAACATGCAGTCGTGCAGCCCCTGCTCGAGCGCGAATTGGCGGATCGCTTCGAGGAACGGCAGGCTCTCGATGTCGCCGACCGTGCCGCCGATCTCGGTGATCGCAACGTCCGGCGCCTTTTCACCCGGGCTCGGAGCCGCGCCGGCCTTGATCGCCATCTTGATCTCGTCGGTGATGTGCGGGATCACCTGGACGGTGTGGCCTAGGTAGTCGCCGCGGCGCTCCTTCTGGATCACCGACTTGTAGATCTTGCCGGTGGTGTAGTTGCTGTCCTTGTTGACGCGCGCGTGGGTGAAGCGCTCGTAGTGGCCGAGGTCGAGATCCGCCTCCGTGCCGTCGTCAGTGACGTAGACCTCGCCGTGTTGGAACGGCGACATCGTGCCGGGGTCGACATTGATGTAGGGGTCGAGCTTCTGCATCGACACCTTGAAGCCGTGGCGTTCGAGGATCCAGCCGATCGCTGCCGAGGTGAGTCCCTTGCCGAGCGAGGAGACCACGCCGCCGGTCACGAAGATGTACTTGGTCATGATCTGTTGCCCCGCTTGCCCAACCGCTGCAGGAATGCGTCGTAGTCAGGCCGCGCTTCGATGCCCCAGGGCTCCGACGTTGCGTCGAGCACGTGCATCGCGATGTCGTTTTCTAGGAAGCGCAGCTGCTCGAGGCTCTCGGCCTCGGCGAGCCCGCTGCTCGGCAAGCCCGGGATGCGCAGCAGCACATCGCGGGTGAAGCCGTAGACGCCGATATGGCGAAGGCGGCCGAACGGCCCTTCCTTGACGAAAGGGATCGCCGCGCGGCTGAAGTAGAGCGCCTTGCCATTCTTGCCGCGCACGACCTTGACGACGTTGGGGTCGTCGGTGCGCGACTCGTCGAGTGGCACGGCGAGCGTGTTGCACTCAGCCTTGCCGGACAGCAATTGCGCGACGAGCGCTTCGAGGTCCTTGGGCGCAACCTCGGGCCAGTCGCCCTGGATATCGATCACCGCGTCGCAGTCGATCGTCTGCACTGCCTCGGCGCAGCGTTCGCTGCCCGTGCGCGGAGTGGGGCTGGTGCGCACGACTTCGATGCCGTGGCGGCGCGCCGCTTCGTCGACGCGGTCGTCATCGGTCGCGACGAACACGCGGTCGAAGCAGTTGGCAGCGAGCGCTTGGTCACAGGTGTGGAGGAAGAGCTCTTTGCCGCTCTCCTTCAGCAGCGCCTTGCCCGGCAAGCGCTGGCTATTGACCCGCACCGGAATGATCGCAATCGCGCGCGCGCGCCGTTGGTTGCTCACTTGTCGTTCCTCGTCGCGGGCGCGCCAGGAGCTTTGCGCGCATCGTCGATCTGCTTGCGCACCTCGGGCGCAAACGAGTCGATCGTGCCAGCGTGGAAGGACATCTCCGAGTTGTAGACCGCGAGCACGTAGCCGCGCGCTTCATCGAACTCGCGCAAGCCAGGCTGTTGGCTCGCATCGCGCAGGGGATCCACTGCCGGGCGCGCCCAAAACCACGAGCGGTCGGGCGTCTCCACCGCGATCACCGCGCGAGCTTCGGCCGGCGCTTCTGGGGTCGCGCGCGCGAACATGCCGCGGTCCGCCAGCGCGTCGAGCAGCGTCTGCAGGTCTGGGTCGCGCACGACCTTGGGCTGGGCCGTAGAACCAGGGTCGCGGTAGACCTCGTTGCGCGATCCGCTCGACAGGTTTTGCATCGCGAACATGCGACCCTGGGCGTCGGACAGCGTGACGCGTACGCGTCGGCCTGCCTCAATCGTCACCACCCGGGGGAGGTGCGCCGACGAACTCGCGCAACCTGCCAACAGCAGCAACAAGAACGTCGGTGCGGAGCGTGCGCGTGGACCCATCGACGTGGGCAGAGACTAGCTACCGCGCGGTGCGCTACAAGGGATTGAAAGCCTGCCTGGGCGCGCCTACGTTCCGCCCCTCGCTTCGCACGCGATTCGTTGTGCGCGGCGACCCCGGTTCGCGTTCGCTCCATGCATCGCGAGGTCAGCCGGGAGAAAAGAGACGTGTTTCGCATTCGTAGTGCGTCGCGGTCGGTCAGGACCGTTCGACGCATGGAGGGACCGATGAAGCAGAACGAGAAGATCCTGGTCTACGCAGTGACCGGTTTTTTGGCGGTGATCCTTGGGGTCGCCATCCTGTTCGGTAAGGACTCGACGCGCCGTCTGCCGGACGTGCGCACCGATGTCGCGGAGACTCCGAGTCTCGAAGCGCTGCTCGATCGCCGCGCTGCCGAGAACAAGGCCGTTGATGCCTCGGCCAGTGGCGGCACGCAGACGGAGCAGCCGAAGGTCGAGAACCCGGCTCAGCCGCTCGTCGCCAACGTGCAACTCGCGCCGCCGACGCCGGCAGCGCTCGTGACCGAGAAGCTCGGTCTGTCGCGCCAGGAGAACGGCTACCGCATCGTCCGCGCCGCGCGCGGCGACACCCTGGGCGATTTGGTTCGCAAGTGGTGCGGCAGCCTCGATCTGCTCTCGGACGCGCAAGGGCTCAACGAGACGATGCAGACGCTGCAAGTTGGCCAGACCGTCGTGCTGCCGTGGGTCGAGGACGATGTGATCCTCGCTGCCTACGACCGGCGCACGGCCGCCGCGGCGCCGCAGCCGGTCCCGGCCTTTGCCCCGGCGCCGTCGACGACGCCCGCGGTGGTCCCGGCCGATGCTTCCGCTACGAAGACTGGTGCTGTCACCCAACCTGAAGGCTCCGCGGCCGTCGCTGGCGTCCCTGCTGCGACGCCGGCACCCGGCGCCACGCAGACCGGCGCGCGCACCTACAAGATCACGGCCAAGGACTCGCTCTGGAAGATCGCAGAGCGCGAAGTCGGCAAGGCGAAGGCCTACGCCTACGTCGAGAAGATCCTCGACGCCAACCCGAACCTCGACGCCGAGCGCCTGCGCCTCGGCCAGACGATCACGCTGCCCGCGAAGGACTGATCTCCCGCAGTCGCCACGCGACTGCGCAAGATCAACATCGCAGTCGCAACTCGACCGCGATGCGCGCACCGCGCGGCTACGAATCGCCGCGCGTCGTTGCGAATGGCCGCGCCGCGATCTGCGTGCGCGGCGGCCCCGAGGTCACTTCAGCCCGTACTTGTCGAGCTTCACGTAGAGGTTCGATCGCTGGAGTTCGATCTTCTCGGCGGTGCGCTTCACGTTGCCGCCGTTTTCCAGCAGTTTGCGGCGGATGAACTCCTTCTCCGTCGCGTCGCGGAACTGGTCGAGCGTCGCGAACGCGAACCAATCTGCGCCGCCACCCGGCACCTGACCCGGCAGCGGCGGGCTGCTCGCGTCGAGGTCCTTGCGCAGGATCTCCTTGTCGTCGGCGAGGATCGACGCGCCTTCGAGCACGTTGCGCAGTTGCCGCACGTTGCCGGGCCAGCGCTGTTCACGCAGCCAATCGAGCGCGGTCTTGGACAGTCGCTTCTTCTCGATGTTGTTGCGTCGCGCTGCCTGCATCAAGAAGTGGGGGGCCAGATCCTCGAGGTCGTCGACTCGCTCGCGCAGTGGCGGCACATGAATGCGCACGACGTGCAGTCGGTAGTACAGGTCTTCGCGGAACGTCTTGTCCGCGACCATCTTCGTCAGGTCTTGGTTGGTCGCCGCGAGCACGCGTACATCGACCGCGATCTCGCCCTTCCCGCCGACGCGCTGCACGACGCGTTCCTGCAACGCGCGCAGCAACTTGCTCTGCATCGGCAGCGGCATGTCGCCGACTTCGTCGAGGAACAACGTACCGCCGTCCGCCTGCTCGAAGCAGCCGACGCGCATTTTATCTGCGCCGGTGAACGCGCCCTTCTCGTGGCCAAACAGTTCGCTCTCGACCAACTCTGCCGGAATCGCTGCGCAGTTGATCGCGACGAACGGCCCGCGCGCGCGTCGGCTCTGCAAGTGGAGTCGCTTTGCGACCATCTCCTTGCCGGTGCCGTTCTCGCCGGTGATGAGCACCGCGGCGTCGGTGACCGCGACCTTGTCGATGCGCGCGCGCACTTGCTGCATCGCTTCGCTGCGGCCCAGCAACTGCGTGTCGCGATCGAGTTCGCGCTTCAACTCGTCGTTCTGCGTCGCGAGCGATGCTGCCGCAATCGCGTTCTTGACCGACACGAGCACTCGGTCGCTGCCGAACGGCTTCTGTAGGTAGTCGTAGGCGCCCTTTTTGACCGCGAGCACTGCGGTGTCGATGTCGCCGTGGCCCGAGATCACGATCACCGGCAACTCGGGACGCGCTTCCTTGATCTTGGCCAGCGCTTCGAGGCCATCCATCCCAGGCATCTTGATGTCGAGCAGAACGGCCGCGACCTCGGAGGCCTGAGCCGCCGCCACCCCCGCCTCGCCGTCGCCGGCCTCGCGAGTTTGGTAGCCGTGGTAACTGAGCGCGAACGCCAACTCCTCCCGGATCGCGCGTTGGTCGTCGACGATCAGAACGGTCGCGGAGGGCGTGGCCATGGCGTCGCAATCTAGGTCGCACCCGCTGGGGCGCAACGACGCACCGGCCCATGGCGCGGGGCGGTCCGTCGTGGGATTGCGGCGTGGCGAGGATGGGGCGCCGCGCGGTCGCGGCCGCATTTCTGGCTTTCGTTACCGCAGAACGATGTGCCCAATCCGTCACGGTCCGCGGTGCGGGGTATCTTCTTTCGTCGCCCCGGCTCGGGGGCGTGCCCTTGACGGCATCGGAGCCGAACCTAGCATGGCCCGACCCCTCCAAGTGAAGGGGCGGCGCACGGTTCCGATGCGGACTCGTCCTGGCACGCCCTCCAGGCCGCACGGCGCTATGTCGTCTACTCCCTCCCAGCCCGAGACCCCTCAATCCTTCGTGTATCGCAAGGAGCCACGTTTCATGGCCAGCTCGTTGTCCAAGTCCCTTCTGGCGTCTGTTGTCGCCCTCGTTGTCGCTGGTGCGGCCCACGCGCAGGACTCGAAGTTCCAAGAAGGCGTCAAGCTGCTCCGCCTCGGCACCCCTGAAGACCGCGCGAAGGCCCTTGAGGCGTTCCGCGAGGTGCTGAAGGAAGACCCGTCCAACGAGCAGGCGCTTGAGCTCTACCGCTCGATCACCCAGGACGAGTGGTTCTTGCTGCTGAGCCAGCAGGACGAGATCCAGAAGATTGCGGCCTCGATCCTCGAGCGCGCGAAGCTCGAGCGGAAGGAACGCTCGCGCGACGGCGCGGCGATCGAGTCGCTGGCCCAAGCTGCTTGCGCGGCCGACACGTCCTACGAGGACCGCCGCAACGCGGTGATGAAGCTCGCAGCCGAGCACGGCGAGTTCGCGGTCCCCGCGATCGCCACGCGGCTTGGCAACCCGGATGACGCGGATGGCCAGGTCAACGGCATTGCGGCCCTCGTGCAGCTCGGCCGTACGGCGGTCCTTCCGCTGATCGAACTGTGCAAGAGCAGCAACGCGACCGCGCGCCTCAACGCCGCGGCGGCCCTGCTGCACATCGGCGACCTGCGCGCCGCGCCTGCGATGGCGATGCTTGCGCAGTCCGATGACCAAGAGAGCGTGCGCACGGTCGCCCGCTCGTTCTTGAAGAAGCACAACATCAGCGAGAGCGCGGTCAGCCTCTACA
>JBEELK010000075.1:0-8864 GCA_041168165.1 Planctomycetota bacterium
AAGAAGCTCGCGCACACGATCGACTTGCTCGGCGACAAGACCGAACTGAGCCCGTTGCCGATCGGCATCTGCATCGCGCCCGATGGCGATCGCGCATGGATTGCGTGCCAGCGCGGTGAGTTTGTCGCGGTCGTCGATCTCTCCACGTTTGCGATGGTCGATCGGTTGCCGATCGGCAAGGGGCCCGACGGCATGGCGTACGCGCGCTGGATCGAAGACGGCAGCGCTCTGCAGCGCACCGACAAGTAGCGCAGCGTTCGCAACGAAGCGCGACTATCCTCACGCGAGTGACCGAGCCCAGCGCCAACAGCCCGCAGCAACCACACGCACAGAAGCCCGCCGTCATTTGGCACCGCGTGCCCGAGACGAAGTGGCCGAGCGCGGAAGAAGCGCGCGCTTCGCGTTGGTTCTCGCCAGTGCAACTCGGCCCCGTGGCGGCGCGCACGCGCACGTGGGTTCCTGCGATGGTGCCGTGGCGCGCGAGCGACGACGGGCTCGTGACGCAGAACGTGCTCGATTGGTATGGCCGCTTCGCCGACGGCAGGCCGGGCGTGCTCGTCGTCGAAGCAACGGGCATCCGCGACGTGCCGAGCGGACCGCTGCTGCGCATCGGGCACGAACGCTTCGTGCCTGGATTGCGCGCGCTTGCGGACACGGTGCATCAACGCAGCGAAGGGCAAACGCGCGTCTTCCTGCAGATCCTCGACTTCTTGTCGATTCGTCGTCGGCCCGAGCCCAGCAAGTTCTTCGCTCGCTTCCTCGAACTGCGCGACGCACATCGGCAGTTCGCGGCACAACACGCGGGCCGCGCGTTGTCAGACCAAGAAGCGCGCGATGCGCTCGCTGCGATGCCGCGGCCATTGCTCGAACAAGCGCTCTCGCCGCGCGAGTTGCGCGATCTCGACTTCGGCCAGCGCGAAGAAGTGAACGACGTGCACTTGCCGCACATCCGCGAACTGCCGCGCACGCTGCCATCGCTGTTCGCCGCTGCTGCGCGACGCGCAAAGGAAGCAGGCTTCGACGGCGTCGAGTTGCACTACGCGCACGCCTACACAATGTCGTCATTCCTCTCGCGCACCAACGTGCGCACCGACGGCTACGGCGGCTCGATCGCCGATCGGCAACGACTGCCGCTCGAGGTGTTCGCGGCCGTGCGCAACGCCGTGGGCAAGGACTTCTGCGTCGGCGTGCGATTTCTCGGCGACGAAGCGATCGCACGCGGCAGCACGATCGAGGACAGCGCGCAGCACGCCGTCGCGTTCGCGCGCGCAGGATTCGACTACGTGTCGATCAGCAAGGGCGGCAAGTTCGACGACGCAAAGCAACCCAACGTCGGCGACGCCGCGTATCCGTACACCGGCCCATCGGGCCACGAGTGCATGCCGACCGTGCGCAGCGATGACCGCGGTCCGTTCTCGCGCAATGTGCATCTCTCGCGCGACATTCGAAGCGCAGTGCGCGCGGCAGGCTTCTCGACTCCCGTCGTCACCGCCGGCGGCATCGCGAGCTTCGAGCAAGCAGAGGCGATCCTCGCCAACGGCGACGCGGACATCGTCGCGGCTGCGCGACAGTCGCTCGCGGACCCCGATTGGTTTCGCAAGGTCGAGCTTGGCCGCGGCTCAGAAGTGCGACGCTGCAAGTTCACCAACTACTGCGAAGGCCTCGACCAGAAGCACAAGGAAGTCACGTGCCAGCTGTGGGACCGCGACTTCACGGGCGAAGACGGCGCAACCGCAACGCGATCGAACGACGGCAAACGGCGATTGCTCGCGCCGAAGTGGCGCGCGGACTGAGTCGCTGCTTCACGCAGCCCAGCGCGGGCCGCCGATGTTCTTGCGCCACAGCCAACGGCTCGCGGCGACGATCCACAGCGCGCCAAACGCAAAGCCGATCATCTCGTTCTTGAGCAGCGGCAACGACGTCGTGAGCACATCCCACTGCACCGACAGGTCGAAGCGATGCTGCGGCAGGATCAGTCGATGGCCGCCGTTCTGCATCACGAGGATGCCGGTGATCCAGTCAAACAACCAACCTGGTGACTGGAAGTTCCAAGGGTCTTCGCCTTCGGGACGCCACGAGAACAAGAAGTAGTTGAGCGCCGTGAGCAGCGTCAGCGCGATGTATGCCGCGCGACTCCGCCAATCGACGAGGAAGCGCGTCGATGCGAGCACGATCGGCAGGAAGATCAGGTTGCTGTGCCGATGCACGTCGTAGGCAAAGCAGAACACGCCGCCGAGCCCGAGCAGCATCAACGCCGTGCCCATGCGTTCGCGCTCAGGCCGTTCTTGCCAGAGTTGCCACAGCAACACGGTGAGCATCGGGCCGAACTGCAACAGCAAGTGACACGCGGCGAGGAACCAGATCCACACGAAGTGGAACGGCAGGAAGCAGTTCGCGAGGAAGTAGCCCTCGTCGTACTCCCACGACGCTGCGTGCTTGGCGACGTAGAGGCGGAACAGGTAGTAGCAAAACAGCACGAGCCCAGCGCCGATCGCGTCGTAGCGACGCAGCGCGCCAACTTCGCGACGCAAGAACCACATCCACGGCAGGAAGAAGGCCGCCATGTCGTGGTTGACGAGGTTGAAGAAGAACAGCGGCCAGAACACGAAGCCGCGCCGCCGATTGAGCCACCCGAGCAAGAACAGCGAGAAGCTGACGTTGTCGCAGTAGCCGATCATCCCACGCTTGTAGATCTGGATCGCGCCCGTCAGCGCGATGGCGATCGTGATCAGCATCGCGTCGCGACGCAGCGCGCCGCGCTTCCTGCAAACGAAGAACGCGAGTGCCAACATCACGGCGCCCGAGACGCGCGTGAAGTCGGTGAAGCTGTCCCCGGTCAATCCGACCAAGTGCGCGAGCAGCGGCGTCAGCATCCGGTGCGGCAGTTGCCCGAGGAATGCGAACGGCTGCTCGGACATCTCGCGCCACTGGAGACCGAACCCGTGAGGGGTCGCGCGGGCAGGCTCCACCCAGCACGAGACCATCCACGCGAGGATTCCGCCGGCCGCCGCGAGCAGGGCCTCTTCGAGCCAACCGGGTGGCCTCAGGCGCGACCAGGGGGAAGCGCTCGGCAGGGTTACGGCGCTCCGTTCGTCGACGAGGTTGGACATGGGTTCGCAGCCCCGCCGTCATGGGAGGGGCGCAGAAGGGTATCCCGTCCGCCGCATCTGGGGCATCCAACTGCGACGTCAGAGCGAAACGAATCCCTTGCCAGCGGCAGATCGAAAGCAAGTCAGCCGGTTGTCACACGAGATCTCTCCTGCTTGACACGGTGGGCAATCCACCAAGACTGACGTTCTGCCCGCTCCGAAATCTGGCCAGATCCTGCCCGCTCGACCAGAACCACCACCACGTCGGCATCTAGAGCCGTCGTCCATCCCCCCCATCAGGTCCCCAAGAATGCGTTTCTCTTCGCTTCTCAGCCTGCTGCTCGCGTCTGTGGCCGTCGCCCAGAACGCAGCGCAGTCGAGTCTCTCCAAGAGCGTTCAGCCCAAGCCCTTCCCAGCGCTCGAGCAACGTCTCGGCGGCACGTGGCTGGCGCAGTGGCGGCTCGCTACCAACACGCCGCACACGATCTACGGCACCGGCGCCAAGCTGCAGGACTGGCGCGGCAACTCGATCGAAGAAGCCCGCCGCCATGCGTTGATGGCGCTCGGGCAACACGGGGACTTGCTGGGCCTCGGCGCGTCCGAGTTCCGCGAGATCATCGGCGCACGCATGGGCCGCACGTGGTCGTTCACGTTCGACCAGTACTTCCGTGGCCTGCCGTGCATCGGCGGCCGCGCCGACGTGCGCATCAACATGACGGGCGTGCTCGCGATGCTGGGCAGCAGCGCGTGGCAGATTCCCGCCAACTTCGACACGACGCCGAAGCTCGGCGAAGGCGAAGCTCAGGCTCGCGCTTGGATCGCGCTCGACCAGACGCCGACGGGCGTGTCGCAACCCGGCAAGCCGCGTGAGAATCGCCTCGTCATCTGGGGCAATGTGCACGCCGAATCGCAGTCCGACTTCTTCCTCGCGTGGGAAGTGCCGGTCAGCAACGTCGACCAGAACGGCCAAGGCCCGATCGGTCGCTACTACATCGACGCCATGACGGGCGCGGTCCTCAACTTCGAGAACGACAAGCACGAGTGCGGCTTTGCCAACTGCGGCCTGTCGGACACGGCGAAGCTCGCCAAGGAAGTGAAGGGCACGGACAACAGCGCGTTCGTGCAGACGACGGTCACGGTGCAGCGTTGGACGCGCACGGGCAATGACGCGTTTGTCGCGCTCTCCAACGCCGGCGTTCCGGGCATCCTCCTCAACGTCCCCGGCATCGGCAACGTCACGACGGACAGCAACGGCCAGTTCACGGTCGACATTGCGGCGCCGGTCAACGTGACGATTGGCGCGCTCGACGGCCGCCACCACAGCACGATCGTCGGCGGCACGTCGCCCGGCGGCACGTTCACGATCACGCCGGGCGTGCCCAACACGATCCAGCTCGGGGCTTCGACCGACACGCCAGAACAGGCCTCGGACGTCACGACCAGCTACTGGATCGACCGGACGAACGAGTTCTGCCGCAGCATCCTCGGCAACAGCACGCAGCTGAACACGTCGGACGCCATCGTCCCGACGGTCAACATCGCGTCGACGTGCAACGCCTACTACACGGGCAACACGATCAACTTCTATTCGGCCGGCGGCGGCTGCGCGAACACTGCGTTCTCGACCGTCATCGCGCACGAATGGGGCCATGGCCTCGATGAGCGCTACGGCGGCATCAGCAACACGGTCGCAGAAGGCGTCAGCGAAGCGATCGGCGACTTCATCGGCATGTATCTGGTCGACAGCCCGCTGCTCGGCAGCGGCTTCCAGACGGCCGGTGTCGCGCTGCGTCGCGGCGACAACACGAACGTCTACCCGTACGCGACCACGTCGCCGCACGGCGCTGGCCAAGTGCTGATGGGCTTCGCGTGGCAGATGCGCCAGAACCTCCGCACCGCGTTCGGCACTCCGACCGCGCTGCAGATCAGCAACGACGTCATGATCGGCGCGATCGTCGGCAACGCGCCGACGCGTCCGGAATACGTCACGCAGGTGTTCATCGCGGATGACGATGACGGCAACCTGCTGAACGGCGTTCCGCACTACACGCAACTCAGCGCGGCGGCGATCACGAAGGCACTGCCTTACCCCGTCAAGCAGACGGTCTCGATCACGCACAACACGCTGCAGAACACCGGCGACCGCTACAACTCGCGCGTCGTCCTCGCAACGGCCGCGCCGACGGATGCCGGCACTCTGACGGAACTGCGCCTCGTCTACTCGGCCGCTGGCGGCGCTTCGGTGTCGCGCGCGATGGTCCCGAGCGGCGGCCTCAACACGTTCCGCGCGATGCTCCCGGGCCTCGCGTCGGGCCAAGTCAGCTACCACTTCGAAGCGACGAGCACGACGGGCCCGACGCGCTACCCGCTGACCGGCGAACTGACCTACACGGTCAACGCTGGCATCGGTGGCACGTATGCCGCAGTTGTGACGGAGGGCTTCGAAGCGGCAGGCACGCCCGCTGGCTGGACCACGGGCCGCCTTTCGGCGACGGGCACGGTGGACTGGCAGTTCGGCACGCCCAACGGCAAGTCGGGCACCTCGACTGGCGTTGCGTGGGCGGATCCGCTCGGCGCACCGACCGGCACGCGCGCCGTTGGCACGGACCTCGGTGCGGGCACGGCGAACGGCGCCTACCCGAACAACATCGTCGAGTTCGTTCGCTCGGCGACGTTCAACATGACCGGCCGCAGCGGCGTTGTGCTGCGCTTCAAGCGTTGGCTCTCCGTTGAGGAAGGCATCTACGACAAGGCACAGATCTACTGCAACGGCACGCTGGTTTGGGAAAACGATCCCAACGGCAACCTCGTCGACACCGCGTGGTCGCAGCAGGAGTACGCGCTGCCGATGGCGGACAACAACCCGTCGGTCCAAGTCGAGTTCCGTTTGACCACGGACACCTCGCTGACGCTCGGCGGCTGGAACATCGATGACTTCGAGCTCGGCACGCGCAGCGTGCCCGCGTTGCCCGCCGTCATGCAGATGACGCCGGAGCAGAGCAGCGCGAACCAGCCGGTCACGCTGTCGGTGAACACGAACGGAGCGCCCAAGCTCTTCGTCCTCGTGCTCGGCGACACGGCGGGCCCGACCAGCGCGCCGGGATTCCCGACCGCGGCGGTTGGCGGCTCGCTCGACTTCTTCGTCGACTTCACGAACGCGACGGGCAACTACAGCCTGAACTACCCGTCGTTCCCGGGCATGCCTGCGCAGGGCATCCTGGTCTACTCGCAGGTTCTCGTGTTCGAGCCAGACGGCAGCTACTCGCTGTCGAACCAGTTCAAGAACCTGTTCATTCCGTGATGCAGCGATCGTGCGCGCAGAGCGATCTGCGCGCATCGCACGCAGAAACAAGATGCGAGGCGCGGTAGAAACCGCGCCTCGTTTCGTTTCTGGACCGCACCTTCTTCATGCAGAACGCAGCCCTGCTGTTCGCCGCGAGCCTGCTGCTGCGCGCTGCGCACTGGCTGCTGTCGCCCGAGCGCTTCGATGCGTTCACCGCGGACTACCAAGGCGACGCCCCCTATTGGCAGCAGATCTGCGCCGGCAATGCGGGCCTCGAGGCTTTGCTGCCATTCCGCCCGCCGGGGATGCAGTGGCTCGCAACGATGCTGTGGGATGGCAATGGCAGCGCATTCGTCGCGCGCCTCGCGATGACGCTGCTCGGCTCGCTGATCGCGCCTGCTCTGTGGCTCTCGCTGCGATCGTCGCTCGATCCCAAGATAGCGCTCCTCGCCGCGTGGATCTGCGCGTGCAGCCACTCGCTCCTCGTGCTCGGCAGCGGACTGCATGTCGAAGTCCCGTATCTGCTGCTCGCAACGATCGCGATCGGCGATTTCGAGCGCATGCGCAAAGGTCCCGCAGCATTCGCCTCGTTGCGATGGGGCGCGCTCAGCGCCGCTGCGTGCTTGTTCCGCGCGGAGCACCTTCTGTTCGTCTTCGCTGCGCTCGCGTGGCTTGGTTGGAAGAAGCGCTCTGCATGCGCAAAGAACGTCGCCGCTGCGCTCGCGACATTCGTGCTCGCACTACTGCCTTGGCAACTGCACGTCGCGAACACGATCGCGGACTTCAACGACGGTCGCCAAGGCGGCACGCAGCGACTCCCTCCAATTCCGCCACCTGGCTCGCTGCCGTGGGACAGCGACGCGATCGCCGCAGTGCGCGCGATGCCCGCGTTTGCGCAATTGCCAACCGCGGGCTTCGTCGCAGACTCCGTGCGCACGCGCGGCGGCGCGCGCGTGACGCGCGACGACCTGCGCATCGTCGCCGAGGCCTACGGTTGCCAACCCGAGCGACTGCACACGCCGCTGCTCGCGCTCTATGGCCCGCTCAACTTCTTCCTCGCGAACAGCAACGAGAGCGAAGCCGAAGACGGTGGATTCACGCGCGCGGCGCTCGATCGCAAGCCGCCTTTCGAAGGCGGGCTCGCGCGGTATCCCAACGGCATCCTCAACGTGTTGCCGCAAGAGTTGTCGCTCGGCTATCCGCCGCATCTCGACGCAGTCAATCACGGCTACGCAAAGGGCCTCGCGTGGATCGCTTCGCATCCAAGCGATGCGTTGTCGCTCCTCGCGAGCAAACTGATGCACGCGTGGCGCGGCGCTGCGAGCGGCATCGGCATTCACAACTTCCCGATGGGCCGCGACGGAACGCGCATGCCCGTCGATGCAGTGACGTCCGACAGCTTGCTCGCGACTGTGTGGCGCGCGCTGCTCTTCGCACTCGCGGCAATCGGCGCCCGAGGGCTACGACGCGATGAGGGCGCGACGCAGACGTTTCTCGTCATCGCGACAAGATTCTTGCTGGCCATCCCGTTCTTTGGCTACGCACGGCTCGGCGCATTAGCGATCCCAGCGCTCGCAGTGCTGTGGGCTGCGGCGCTCGAAAAGCCGTTCGCTACAACGCAATCGCTTGCACGTGCACGGCCCGCCGTTGCGTCCGCCGCAATCGCATTGCTTTGCCTCGTCGATCTCGCGACTGCGTATCGATCGACACGGCCGACCGTCACAGGCGCGAGCTCGATCCACGCGCGTAAGTTCGTTGCGCATTGAAACGACTGCTTCGCGTCACGGCACAAACTCGAGCAGGGCTGCGTCGGAGAAGGGCTACCCAACGCGCACAACCTCCTCTAGGGTGACTGCGTCCCTTGCGTCGGCATCCTGTTGTTGCTCGCCGACGCACCACCACATCCATCCCCCACGATCTCATGCTTCGCAAAGTCACTGCGTCCCTCCTGGCGCTGGGCGTCGCTGCGGCAGTCTCTGCCCAAGGCCCGTGCTTCGATTTGGCTCTCGGCACGAACCTCGCCCTGACCGATGACTCGAACTCGGCAGCGCTGCCGCTCGGGTTCTCTTTCACCTACAACGGCGTCACCTACACCGATATCTGCGTCTGCTCGAACGGCTACGTCTGGCTTGGCCCGGTCGCGGGTGCAGCGGACTTCTCGCCGACGGAAGCAGAACTGCTCGCGCAAGCGCCGCGTATCTGCCCGATGTGGACGGACCTCAATCCGGGCGCAGCCGGCAGCGGCCAGGTCTACTTCGACGCCTCGGTCCCCGGCGTCGCGAAGATCACGTGGTCTGGCGTCTTCCAGTGGAACACGACCAACCAGAACAGCATGCAGGTCGTGCTCGACGCGAGCAGCAGCGTCACGGTGACCTACGGCGCGTGCACGACGGCGGCCAACCCGATCGTCGGCGCAAGCCCAGGTGTCGGCTCCATCTCCAACCCGGTCTCGCTCGCGACGCGCCCCGTCGTGATCACGCAGAACAACTTCG